>JAVFAO010000231.1:0-11092 GCA_034002465.1 Myxococcota bacterium | reverse complement strand
GCGAGCGAATGCAATCAAAAGCGAGTGAAGCTAGGCACGAGTCAGCGTCTGTCGCGTGCGCATCCGAAGCGCACGAGCAGCGCTGCGAGGGTCTCGCGAGAGCGAGCGAATGCCAACTGCTCAGCTAGAACCAGGGAGGAGTGCATGAATCCGCAACCTGCGATTTCACCTTGCGGTATCGACTGCTTCAACTGCGAGGTCTACGAAGACAAGCTCAGCGATGAGCTTCGGGCAAGGCTGGCGGCCACCTTCGGGCTCGAGCCCGAGAAGGTGGCCTGCAAAGGCTGCCGTGAGCAAAACGGCTGCCGACTCCATTGGGGAGCGTGCGCCACGCTGGATTGCGTCAAGGCCCATCAGGTCGACTATTGCTATGAATGCAATGAGTTCCCCTGCGAAAAGCTGTGTCCGTCGCGCGAGAGTGCCGAGCGCTATCCGCACAACCTCAAGCTCTACAACCTGTGTCGAATGAAGCTTCTTGGGCTCGAAGCCTGGGCCCAGGAGGCAGCGACCAACCGCCGACGCTATTTCCGAGGGACCTTCGTCGTGGGAACCGGGGCGGTCCTCGATGCATCCAAGCCAACAGACTGAGACTGAGACGGGCATGGCCCCGAACCCCAGTCTGTCACGCGCTGACCGCGCGCGTCAGCCTTCCCCCGACTTGCGGGGCAACCTTGCGCATTCCTTCGAATGCTGCGCTTCGCCTGGAGTACCGCAGTGCGGGTTCCCCCGCCATGCGGGGAAGAGCTGGAGTGAGCGCAAGCGAGCGACAGCTAGGGGTCAACTCTCAGCACCCAATCAACAAAAGGTGCCTACTGGACAAAACCTGGGGAAACAGGCCAAGTGACCAATCAACAAAAAGTGACCAATCGACAGGATGGCGGGGAACAGGCCAAGTGACCAATCAACAAAAAGTGACCAATCAACAAAAAGTGCCACACTCAACAAAAAGTGCCCAGATGACGCCGCAGCGCCGCAAACCCCTCCAGCACCAGGTCCGCTTCGCCCAGCGCCGCAGGCGCGCAGCTGTGGCTCAGCGCCACCACCTGCATGCCCGCGGCCTTGCCCGCGGCGATCCCCTTGGGCGCGTCCTCGATGACCAGACACGCCCCCACACCCAGCGCGTCCCGGGCCTGCAGGTAGCCCTCGGGAGAAGGTTTGCCGCGTTGCACCTGCTCGGCTGCCACGATGCACGTGAAACACGCGCGCAGCCCAAAGCGCTGCAGCGCGTACTCAATCTCGGCCTGCAGCGCCCCTGAGACCACCGCCAAAGGCCAACGCGCCGAGGCCGCGCGGATGAAATCCTCGGCACCGTCGAAGAGACGCACACCCTTCTCGAAGAGCGCCATGTAGCGCCGCGCCTTGGCCTCCACCCACCAGCCCAGCGGCTGCATCGCGCCTGACGCCGTGCGCCCCTGAGGCCCAGCAAAGTAGGCCTCGAAGAGCTCCCGATCGTTGAGCCCCAGAAATCGCTCGAAATAGGCGCGCTCCGAGACCTGATGCCCCTCCGCCTGCAGCGCCTGCGCAAACGCAAGCGCGTGCAGCGGCTCGTCATCCACGATGACACCATTGAAATCGAAGAGGATGGCCTCGAAGGCAAGTTGTTGCTCGCATCCTGCTCGCAACCCTTCGGGTTTACACGACTCTTCGCCATCCATGGCTGCGAGTTCTTGTTGATTGGGCACTTGGCCTATTCCCCCAAATTGATGCACATCACATCTACTGAGACCTGCACAGATACGCGAGCCCGCGGCAGAGGAGGTGATAGAGGCCCATCAATCTCGACCACCTCGACATTGCTCGCGCGCTTTGCGCGACTCGAGCATGCGATTGATTTGGCTTCGTGGGGCGCTGCCCCACACCCCGCCAAAGGGCTCGCCCTTTGGAATCCGTTTTCTTCTTTCTTTTCAAGAGGAAAAGGCCGGTCAGCCTGCAAAGCTCGCCCGAACCAGCGCGTCCACCTCGTCACGCAGCGCCCGCGCCTGCTGCACCAAGCCCTCGAGCTCCTGGTTCAAGCTCGCCTTGAAGGCCTCGTCACGGATCGACGGCAGGTTGATACGCACATTGTAGACCGCACCTTCGACACCGGCACAGGCCACCAACGCCGCGACGCCACCATCGGTGATCGAGGGCTTGTTCCCATCGACCACCACCGCCTTCGCCAACCCAATCGCCTCCAGACACAGCCGGGCCGTCTCCAACGGCACCGCCGACGCCGACTTGTAGCCCTCCTGGATGGCCGCCTCGCGACGCGCCTTCTCCTCGGCGCTGCCCTTGGGCAGACGCATCGCGGTCAGCACCGCGTTGAACGCCTCGGTGTCGGTGTCCACCGCCCGAACCAGCTTCTCCTTCACCACCTGCGCGCGCCGCGCCACCGCGTCCAGCGCTGGGCTCACCACCTCATAACCCTCTTTGCCCACGCTCAAATTGGCCACCATCGCCGCCAACGCCGCCCCCAAAGAGCCACACAGCGCCGCCACCGAGCCACCACCCGGCGCCGGGCTCTCCCGAGACACCTCATCCACAAAGTCACGGCTCGAGAGCGCCATCAGACAGGCCTCGGGACGCTCAGGCAAGCCGATCACCTTCTTCTCGATTTCGAAAGGACTGACGTCGTCCAGCCCCATCGAGCGCACCGCCAGCTCCAACACGTCGCGCCAAGGCAGCCCCGCCGAGCCGCCATACCGCTCGAGATAGTAGCAGCCCGCCGCATACAAGACCTCGAAGGGGATGAGCCCCACCACCTCGCTGCCCGTCACCACCGTGCCATTGGCAGCGGCCAACTTGCGACAGGCCTCGAGCACCAGGTGAGGCGGCGTCTGCGTCGGCTTGGTCAGGTTGATCGTGATCTGCGCCCGACCATAGTCCTTGATGACCCAGCCCCCGGCCTTGCAGTGCTCGAAGATGCCAGGCTGCTTCACCGGCTGCCCCTCGAGCTTGTCCTCACGCTGCTCCCACACCGCCAAGAAAGCCCGCCAATCAAAGCCGTGCGCCTCCAAGCAGTGCGCCTGCAGCGCCTCGGCGCTGGACAAGACCTGCTCACACAGCGCACACGGGAAAATGCCCTTGGACGGCTGGTAGCGGACGATATCACCCCGGAAATAATGAGGCTCCGTGTTGCCGCGCCGCATCGAGCGCCCCTTCTCCCTGATGGCGAAGGCCAGCTCGTTGGCGAAGCGCACGTCGCGCGTGTTCAGATTGACATTGTAGGCGATCAGGAAGTCGCGCGCGCCGATGGTCGTGACACCGCTCTTGGCGATGGCATCATCAAAGCGCGCTGGACCAAAGTCCGGTTCCCACTCGGGCTGGGCCAGCTTCTTGGCCAGCGCCTCGTATTCTCCCTGGCGGACATAGGCCAGATTACGACGCTCTGGTCGAGACGCAGCCGACTCATACAGGTACACCGGGATGCCCAGCTCCTCGCCGACGCGGCGTCCAAGCTGACGGGCGAGCTCGGCGCACTCCTCCATCGTCATGTCGGAGACCGGGACGAAGGGGCAGACGTCGGTGGCGCCGTGTCGGGGATGCGCCCCGTGGTGCCGGCGCATGTCAATGAGTTCTTGGGCTTTCTTGATGCCGCAGAAGGCCGCCTCGACGGCCACCTCGGGCGCGGCCACGAAGGTGAGCACCGTGCGATTGGTGTCGGCACCTGGATCGACATCGAGCACGCTCACCCCAGCCACCGCGGCGATGGCATCGCGAATGGCGTCGATCACGCGGCGGTCTCTCCCCTCACTGAAATTGGGCACACATTCGACGAGCTTCACAGACGATCTCCTTCTCTGACCAAGGCGAGGGCGCAAAGTGCCCAGGCACGTGTCGGGAGAGCACGTTATCGCGCCGCTTGGCCGCGTGCAATCCAAAGCGAGCGCTTCACCTCAGTATCGAAAGGCACCCCCTCTCGATGTTCTTGCGTGCCAGGGATGGCAGGCAACGACCAAGCGCTGAACCTGATGGGAACTGCTCGAGAACACTGGGGAAACAGCAATTCCGCCGCCAACAAGTCGAAGCCAGGAGGCGGAGACTCGCTGCAAAGCAGCCCGAAGGTTACGCGCCACGGATGGCGGAGGCGGAGCGCCGTGCAAACCCGTACCCGTAGGGTTGCGAGCAGGATGTGAGCAACAAGGCGACCGCGGGCTGGGCCCATGTGTTCCTGGGCTTGCGCTTTCCCCGCCACTAGGTACCTTCGGGAAGGCGCTTGTTGGCCTATCCCTATCCGCTGGGAGGCCCCATTATCGCTTCAAATCGCGCAGTGTACCGCAAAGGCAGGGTTTTGATGAGCAAGCGGTCACCTCTTCATGGCGTTGCCGTCTCCGTTCCGCTCACCGATACTGCGCTCTACACCAGAGCGGTCAGGGGACGTCGCGAACGCAGCGAAAACCGACGGTAAGGGATGAAGACGATGGCGACACAGGCGTACGGTTCGTTGCCCTTGCGTCAGCCGCTGCCCCACCATATGAACCGCCTCTCTGGATTTTCTTGCTTCCGGCACTCGCACCGGTTGGGTCATTGCTTGGCGACGACTCATAGTAGTCGGCGTCGTACCAATCCTCGGTCCATTCCCTTGCGTTTCCGCCCATATCGAGAACACCGAACGGACTCCGGTCCCCCGCAGTATTGCCGACGGAAGCGGCGCTTCCGCCACAACTGGCCGTGACGGCGTCATTGCATGAAGGCTCAGAATTCCCGCTTGGAAACAGGCGCCCATCGCTTCCGCGAGCAGCCTTTTCCCATTCGGCTTCAGTGGGTAGTCTCATCGAAAGCCAGGCGCACATACCGTTTGCTTGATGCCAGCTAACGTTGGTGACCGGTGTCGAGGAGTTTTCGGGAGGTGACCACGAACCACTAGGCGATGAGCATGCCCCTTGGTTGACGCACTGCAGGTACAACCATTCCGGAACCTCCGTCGACATGATCTCGAACTCCGATACGAAGACCTCATGCTCAGGACGTTCGTCGACGTCGCAGCTGCCACGAGAGTCACAGCCCATCGTGAAAGCACCGTTGGGAATGACAATGAATGGCACGACGTCCGTGCACCGGCCATCCCGGCACAGCTCGCCAGCCTTGCAAGCGATGTCGCAGTCCCCGCAGTTGTTACGATCGCCTTCGACGTTGACGCACTGCGTTCCGCATTGCGATGTGCCTGTCTGACACTCGAGCGCGGCGGTGCAGGTCTCGCCGAACTGGACGAAGCCATGGGGACATTGCGGACTACCGACGCAGCGCGAAGCTACGAGCGCTTGTTCTGGCCAGCAGCACGTGCTGCCGTCTACCATGAGGACCTGCCCATCACCGCATTCTGCAGACTGGCACTTCTCACGCTCAAGATCAATGGAAAAGCCATCCGGGCAGCTCGATGGCACCCCAGCGCAGCGCTTGCCATTCCAGCCTTGCCCCGGCCAGCAACATCGTCCCGCCGTGTCAGCGTTCGCTACCATCCCAACCGGACACTCCGATGCATCATCACCCTCTCGTCCCAGGGGGGCGAAGCAACGGGAAGTGACAAAACGGACGTCGCACAAATACTGATCCGCCAGCGTCGGAAGGCCTTGTTTGGCAGCATCGCGAGCGCCTTTTGCCGTGATGTCGGCAAATGCCGAGTACACCTTCTCACCGTTGTCGGTCCAGACGTCGAGGGAGATCCGCCACTCGCTACCCGACCGATCCAGCCGAATATCGAGCAATTGCTCGAACGAGAGCCTGCGCGCCGCCTTCAGTTGGCATTCGCGCTCAGCCGTTACCGACACGCCGATCGATTGTCGACATGACGCTAACACGACATCCATGTCCGCCGATCCGGCGAAACTGACGTCACCGTCACGCGTAATGGGAGCCTCGAAACGAGCTCGTTCGTCGGCGAGCACGGTTGTGATGTCGTCGCTGCCTGAGAAGCGCAGAAAGGCTCGCAGGGGCTCAGTCGTTTCTTCGGTTTGGGAATAGGACGCCGGTGCAACCCCGACGACGAGAGTGATCACCGTGCCAAGTATTCCTGTAATCGTCTTAGCGCGCATAGTTGGTGCAAGCCGTTTTCATCTCTTCGATGCGTTTCTCCGCGCCGATGAGCTCCTGCGCCACCTTCATCGACTCAACGCACTCGTCGAATCGACCGAGCGCGAACAGAACATTGGCGTGGTTGTAGCGTGCCCACGCACGATCCTCGTCCTCCATGTCGGGGAGATAGATGATTTCCTCGAAGGATGAGACCGCTTTCTCAAAATTCGAAGCGATCACGTACTTCGTCGCCTGCTCGGTTCGATCCTGTGCATCACCATTGCTCAGCTTGTGAAACTCCCATTTGATCGTTTCCTCGGTCGGCACGACCCATCGCAGCGCCTGTTCGGTCGCTTTGCCAAACGCAGCCATGCAGATCGTCTCCTTGGCCGAAGCAGGCCAAGCACCTTCGGCAGCAACGCTACTCGTCTCGCTGCCGTGCGTCTCTTTCACGAACAGTGCGTTGCCAGATGGTGCAAGCGCCTTGATCTCGACGCCAATGTGGCAGCTCTCGTCATAGCCGTAGACCGGGACGCTCACCCAGCGCGCGCACTTCCCCTTTTTCGTCTTCGCAGCGCATTTCTGCGTCTCGCCGGTCGTCTTCTCGAGCTGATACTCGACCGGCAAGATAGTGATACTCAGCACGACATCGGCAATCCCCCGTTCGGTTGCCTCGCGATGGAAGCGGCTCTGAGTCAGCGCCGCGCTGAAGCGGCGCGTGATCTCGTCACCGGCCGCACCCTCCTCGGCCTCAAGCCAGATCGTCTTGGGTTCCTGCAACTCGATGGCTCGAGGCGGAAGCTGCGCTTTGCTCTTAACTCGCGTTGTCGAACATCCCACACCCATCGCGACTAGCGCCACAACGGCGATGGCTTCACGCCAAACCAGGCCGGACCGACTTCTCGCAAATTCTCGTCTGGACGAGTCGCGTGGAGAGAGAACTGCTTGCGATCGCGAATCGAGTCTTTGCATCTCAGAACCCCGCGACGCCAACAAGAATTCTGACGATTGACGCGCTGCCTTTCGCATCGCCCTCGACCTCACCGCCGCCGTCGAAGGTTCTCGTCGCCGAGAAGCCGAACGGCAGGTGATACTCGCACGCCAACATGATATTGAGCGGTTCCCCGAGTACCTTGGCAACACCGAATTCGGCTCCGAGGCGAAACACCACAGCAGCAGAGTTGAACCCGAAGGTATCCTCGTTGTCTTCGTCCTCCTCAGTGTCGGGTGATGAGCTGAAGCTCAGATACTCAAGTCCGACGTCAGGCTGGATGAATAAACCCAGACCGTCGTCCACGAGGTCCTCGGCGAGTTGCAGCCGGTAGCCAAGTCCGCCACCGACTGAGAGTTCATAGTCCGTCGAACCAACCGCATCCCCGTTCTGATCGACCCATGCGATCGACAACTGAGCCATCGAGAAAGCGAAACGCAGCGGGATAACGAACCCGATGTCCTCTGTGAACGGGAAGACCCTAGCCCCAAATCCGAGCCCAAAGAAACCGGACCCGGCTTTGGTGTCAATCTCGAAGGTGTTGCCGTTGTCGTTCCAATCACCACTTGCCCGGAAACTGCTATCAGCCATGACAATGTCTACATTGTAGCTCAACTCGAACTGAACATAGTCTTGCCATCCGGCCGTTTTCTGCTCCTCGTCGCTGGCCACCGACCCAATCGTCTTCGACTCCTCTGCTCCAGCCATGTGTGACGTTCCCAGAGTCGCAGTCACGAAGCCCAGCATCAACGCCCATACACGCAGCCGCATCTTCCCCTCCTTTCGATTCTGAGACGACCATCGTCTCCTCTCACGAATTATCAGTCTTCACATGAGCACCCAGGACACAGACCAGCACCAACGCGCTAACTCGCAGTGTCCAATGGGCGAGCTCAGGTGTCGACCGACGAACAGGCTCAATCTGAGACACATTGTCATCAGTCAGCGTCTCTAACCCCGCCCACCGACGCTGAACGCTCGGGACCACGCTCCGCCCTGGTCCCGAGCGGTCGCCGGTCTCCTTTCTGCAGCAGAGGGCCAAAAGCCGGGAGCAAACTTGGGCCACGGGCTCAGGCGTACAGTGGACCGACCTCGAAAGTCGCGGTTCTCCTGGCAGGCCTGGCAGGGGCGGCAACGGTGGGGGCGACGGTGGGCCTCCTCGGGACCGGCGCCTGGCTCATCGCCACTGCCGCCTTGCAGCCGGCCATTCAGGTAGCCATGGTCAGCGTGCGCTTCTTTGGCATCTCCCGGCAGTCATGCGCTATCTCGAAGGCAAAGTTCTCGCGCCGCTTGGCCGCGTGCAATCCAAAGCGAGCGCGTCCGCCGCCACCGAAAGCGAAATCAACGGGATTCCAAAGGGCGCAGCCCTTTGGCGGGGCGTGGGGCAGCGCCCCACAATCGTATTCCATTCCCAAAATGACGCGTCACCCCGTCCCGCAATGTCATGATTCAACACGCCCTGCAGTCTTCTCATCGTAACCATTCGACGCTAGAACCACTGCGGCCTAGTGGCCGGCCAAGGACTGCCGTCGTCAAGCCCTCGCGCTTCGACCAGCCCCCGCCCATCCTCTTCAACATCGCGCTTCGGAGTCGCTCATGAGTCTCACAGAACACCCCCTCTTCGACCAAATGGACCTCGACACCCTCTGCGTCCAGACCATCCGCACCCTCGCCATCGACACCATCCAAAAAGCCAACTCCGGACACCCCGGCGCGCCCATGGGCTGCGCGCCCATGGCCTACACCCTCTTCGACAGACACCTGCGCCACGACCCTAGCCAACCCACCTGGTTCGACCGCGACCGCTTCATCCTCTCCGCCGGTCACGCCTCCTCCCTGCTCTACGCCCTGCTCCACCTCAGCGGCTACCCCCTCGGCCTCGACGACCTGAAGGCCTTCCGACAGTGGCAGTCCCGCACCCCAGGACACCCCGAAAACCACCTCACCCCAGGCGTCGAAACCACCACCGGACCCCTCGGCCAAGGCTTCGCCATGGCCGTCGGCTTCGCCATCGCCGAAGCCCAGCTCGCCGCTCGTTTCAATAGACCAGAATACGTTCTTATCGACCACCACACCTACACCCTCCTCGGCGACGGCTGCATGATGGAGGGCGTCAGCGCCGAAGCAGCCTCCCTCGCCGGACACCTGGGCCTGGGCAAGCTCATCGCCCTCTACGACGACAACGGCATCACCATCGACGGCACCACCGAAATCGCCTTCACCGAGGACGTCGCACGACGCTTCGAAGCCTACGGTTGGCATACACTCCGGGTCAGCGACGGCAACAACCTCACCGCCATCGACGCCGCCCTCAGTGAGGCCAAGGCCGTCACCGACCGCCCCTCACTCATCCTCGTCAAGACCCACATCGGCTATGGCAGCCCCAAGTTCCAAGACACCTCCAAGGTCCACGGCTCACCCCTCGGCGCCGAAGAAATCCGCAAGACCAAGGCCTTCTACGGCTGGCCAGAAGACGCCCACTTCGCCACTCCCAAGCGCGCCGTCGAACACCTGCACCAAGCCATCGAGCGCGGCCAAAAGCTGAGCCAGGCCTGGAACCAACGCCTCGAGGCCTACGCCAATCAATACCCAACCGAAGCCGCCGAGCTGCGCCGCCGCATCGCCGGCGAGCTGCCCGAAGGCTGGGACCACGAGCTGCCACGCTTCGAGGCAGGCCAGTCCATCGCCACCCGCAGCGCTGGCGCCAAGGCCCTCGACGCCCTGCACCCACGCCTGCCCGAGCTCTTCGGCGGCTCGGCAGACCTCGCCGAGTCCAACAAAACCTGGGTCAAGAGCTCAGGAACCTTCTCCCGCAACGACCGCAGCGGCCGCAACCTGCACTTCGGCATCCGTGAGCACGCCATGGGCGCCATCTGCAACGGACTCGCCTTGCACGGCGGCCTCATGCCCTACGGCGCCACCTTCCTCGTCTTCAGCGACTACATGCGACCCGCAGTGCGCCTCGGCGCCCTCTCCCACGCCAAGGCCATCTGGGTCTGGACCCACGACTCCATCGGACTCGGCGAAGACGGCCCCACCCACCAACCCATCGAGCACCTCGCCGCGCTGCGCGCCATCCCAGGGTTCCTCCTCTTCAGGCCCGCCGACGCCAACGAGACCATCGAAGCCTGGAAGCTCGCCGTGCGCGAAAAGCGCCCCGTCGGCATCGCCCTGACGCGCCAGAACCTGCCCGTCTTCGACCGCGAACGCTGTGCACCTTCCTCCGCCGTCGAGCGCGGCGCCTACATCCTCGACTCCGACCCCAACCCCAAGGTCGTGCTCATCGCCTCGGGCAGCGAGACGGCCATCGCCATGCAAGCCCTCGAAACCCTCAGGGCCAAAGGCATCGCAGCACGCGTCGTCAACATGTTCTGCAGCACCCTCTTCGACGAGCAACCGCAGAGCTACCGAGATGAGGTGCTGCCCCCCACGCTCGCCGCGCGAGTGGCCATCGAAGCAGGCTGCTCCTGGGGCTGGGAGCGCTATGTCGGCTGCTGTGGACGCATCCTCGCGCTCGATCACTTTGGCGCTTCCGCGCCCGACACGGTACTCTATGAACAGTTCGGGCTGACACCCGAAAAGCTCGTCGAAGCGGCGCTCTCCGTCATCGAGTCCTGATATGCACTTTTTGCTGATTGGGCGCTTGGCCTGTTCTCCCAAGTTCTTGTCGATTGGGCACTTGGCCCGTTTTTTGTCGATTGGGCGCTTGGCCCGTTCTCCCAAGTTTTTGTCGACTGGGCGCTTGGCCCGTTCTCCCAAGTCTTGGGCGATTGGGCGCTTGGCCCGTTCCCCCAATTGTTGCAGGTATCCAGGGAGGGCGGACACACAGGTCCGCCCCTACTTCTTGTCAATTGGGCGCTTGGCCCGTTCTCCCAATTGTTGCAGGTATCCAAGGAGGGCGGACACACAGGTCCGCCCCTACTTCTTGTCAATTGGGCGCTTGGCCCGTTCTCCCAATTGTTGCAGGTCTGTTCTTCGCTTGCTCATGCTCGCCATCCTCGCCTTCGCGCCGCTGAGCTGCGCCGAGGACGACAAGGACAAAGCTTGTCCCGACGAAGGCTACAGCGTGAGCGGCATCTCGGGCATCGTGCTCAGCCCCAACTGCAGCTA
>JAVFAO010000230.1:0-11124 GCA_034002465.1 Myxococcota bacterium | reverse complement strand
AACAATGAAGAAGACCTCGCCACTCTTCACGCAGAGGTTCACGCCCGCGAGCACACACTTGTCTCCAAAACTCTTCCAAATATTGATGAACTCGATCATGGTCCGACGCAGAATCAGAGCGCACACCCCCTGACACCTTAGCAGAGCGACACGCCTGTGCCACATGAACGCCCCACGCCCTCAAAGCTGCAGCGCTCGCTTCGAACACTGGCTGGGCGTTCCCCCAACTTCTACGTTGACAAGCACCTGCTGCGCTCCTATAGTCCCGGCGCTTTGAAGGGGTGCGCAGCGTAGGCGTACCCTGGTGCTCGTGCCTCGACCGAGGTCGAGGAAGAAAGACGAGCGAACGGCGCTACCCCAACGACACTGTGTTGGCATTCTTCGGTTTCGTGAAGGTGGTGCTTGAGCGCGAGCGAATGCGAATTTGAGGAGGAGCAATGTCCGTCCGCCTGAGGCTGCAACGACATGGTACGAAGAAGCGTCCCTTTTATCGCTTGGTCGCCGCTGATCAGCGGTCCATGCGCGATGGTCGCTGCCTCGAGATCATTGGCACCTACAATCCGTTGATCAACCCGCCGGAGTTCGTCGTCAAGAGCGAACGCCTGGAGCACTGGTTGTCTCAGGGCGCGCAAATGACCGATACGGTTCGTTCGTTGGTTCGCTCACACAAAAAGTAGCCTCGACCCTTTGCGAGGGCTGTGAAACGGACCGTCGAGCCATCGACGACACGGTCAAGGAGCGTGCCTTGAAAGACCTGATCGAGTTCATAGCCAAAGCTTTGGTCGATCGACCGGAGCAGGTGGTGGTCAACGAGATCAAAGGCGAGCAGACCTCGGTCATTGAGCTGCGTGTCGCCAAAGAGGATCTTGGGAAAATCATCGGAAAACAGGGGCGCACTGCGCAGGCGTTGCGGACCATTTTGAGCGCCGCTTCGACGAAGCTTCGCAAACGCGCGGTCCTCGAGATCATCGAGTAGCCTTCAGGACGGCACCGATGTCGCTCGAAACCTCTGAACTGGTGATCCTTGGCCGATTGGCACGTGCCCACGGCATCAATGGTGAGTTGCGCGTGGCACTGGTCGATCCGCAGAGCCAAACCTTGGCCCATGTCGACAGTCTGCTCATCGAGACGAGCGCGCAGCAGTGGACGAGCTTTGTGCTTCGGCGCGCTCGCAGGGCGCTACCGTTTTGGCTCATTCACTTGCAGGGCGTCGTTTCTCGTACTCAAGCCGAGGCGCTTACGGGCAGGTCTTGTGCTGTCTTGCGGGCACAACTTCCAGCTCTGGACGCCGACGAGTTTTATGTCCATGACTTGATCGGACGCGAAGTCGTCGACCGACTGGATCGTCAGCTCGGCACCGTTGTCGATGTCTTCGATGGGGGGGCACACGACGTTTTGGTCTACCGCCGTATCGAAGACGGACGCACTGCGATGGTTCCATTCGTCACCCCCTTTCTGCTCGAGATCTCGAGCGCTTGGGTTCGTATCGAAGCCCTCGAAGGCATCTACGACTGAGCGCTCGCAGCTCTCGCAGCTCTCATCGATATGATTGAATCGCCCGCTCGCCGCATTCATGTGTTGACGCTGTTTCCGGCCTTTTTTGGCTCGGCTTTGCAGCAGTCCATCGTGGCCCGCGCGCTCAAGAGTGGGCGAGCGAGCGTACATCTGCACGATATCCGAGATGCCTGCACCGATCGCCACCGCAGCGCCGACGACAGTCCCTTTGGCGGCGGCGCCGGTATGGTGATGAAGGCCGAGCCCATCGTGGCGAGCATGGAAGCCGTGCAGGCACAATGGGGCCCTTGCCATCGCATCCTCTTGGCTGCTCACGGCACTCCGCTCAAGCAAACGCGGGTACAGGAGCTGGCTCAGATGCCTGCTCTGTTGTTGCTGTGTGGGCATTACGAGGGTGTCGATGAGAGGGTCGCAGACGGCTTCATCGACGAAACCATCTCGTTGGGCGATTACGTGCTCACCGGCGGCGAGCCTGCTGCGTTGGTGTTGATGGACGCGGTGATTCGGCTCTACCCCGGAGTGCTGGGCAACGAAGACTCTGCCCGAGACGAGAGCTTTTCGATGAGCACCCTTCTCGAGTATCCACAATACACTCGACCGGCGGTGTTCCGCGGTCGCCACGTCCCAGAGGTGCTCATCAGCGGGGACCATGCGCGCATCGCCCGCTGGCGTCGCGAACAGTCGTTGCTGCGCACCAAGCGCTATCGCCCCGAGCTGTTCCGACTTCATTTTGCCACACTCGACGCCAAGGAGCAGGCGCGCTTGTCGCCTCTGCTCGCCAAACACGACGATGCTTCTGGGGGAGAGCAAAGCGCTGTCCCAGACCAGGAAAGCGCATCGAGTTCGGTGCTCGAGCGCGAACGAATACCAGTGATGGGTGAAAAAATCGTTGACATGGCCGACGACTCGCAGCAAAACGTTGCGTCTGTTGGCTTGGACGAAGGAGAGCCACCGTGAGTAATCCATTGATTGAGTTGATCGAGCAGCGCTTCGTGCGCACCGATATCCCCACCTTCCGCGCTGGTGACACAGTCCGGGTTCACGTCAACATCCGCGAGGGAGACAAAGAGCGCGTCCAGGTCTTCGAAGGCGTGGTCATTGCTCGTTCGGGTAGCGGCTCCCGAGAAACCTTCACCGTCCGTAAGATCTCCTACGGCGTAGGCGTCGAGCGCATTTTCCCGGTGCACTCCCCACGACTTGCCAAGATCGAGGTGGTCAATGCTGGGCGGGTTCGCCGTGCCAAGCTGTATTACCTGCGCAAGCTGCGGGGCAAGGCCGCTCGTATTCGCACCTTGCGAGATGACAGACCGCATGCGGATGCCTGAGCCAGTCTCGACGTCCTCTGTCTGAGCCAGGAAGCTCTCTGCTGTGTCCCAAGACGCATCGCATTGAAAGCACGTATGGGGTTGGGACGAGCTGTTTCTTGTTGATTGGGCGCTTGGTCTGGTCTGTGCTTTGTCTGGGCACCCTCTGCGACGGCCTTTCGCCATTCATTCGACCAGCTTAGGCTCATGCCGAAGAGCGCCCAAGGCGCTGTGCCCGGTTGTTGCACGCCATCCGTAGCACGCACCCTTCGGGCTGCCTTCGCAGCGAGTCACCGCCTCCTGGCTTCGACTTCTCCCGCTCTGTTGACGAGCTATGTGTGGCTTCTGTTGCTGCCTCGTCAACGGGTGACCGAACTCGTGAACCGCTGCATGGCCAAGCTCTCGCAACAGAGCAAGTGTTGCGTCACCACCAGTGAAGCTCAGCGCCCAACTACGATACTTCGTTTCGATTGAGGTTTCGGTGTTATGATAGGGCTCCTGGGTGAGGCAATCGGCCTGCTCTCCCCTTTGCGGCATTGTTTTTCGACGTCCTTGGCCGGTCTTGCTGGACATGTACCTCAAAGAAGTCGTCATTCAAGGACTCTTTGGTGTGGCGAAGGGCGTCCGCTTGCCCCTCAACGCCGGGCTCTGCGAACCCCTGGTTCCTCCCCCCCTGGACATCGAAAAATTCAAGCGCGTCCTCTGTCTGCTTCTGTACCCAGAGGATGCAGTGGTGCAAGGGGGAATTCGTGTCGACACCGACGTGCCGTATCACGTGCGTTTGGGCGCGGTCTTCGATCTTGGCGGCCTCGAGTACAAGTTGACCTGGGATTTCAAGGAGGATTCGCTGCGTGTCTTGGCCGATTCGGCGACGCCCATCGCCTCTGGACCCGCGGAGGTTCAAGCGCTGTGGGCTCGGCTCTGTGGGCTTGTCCCGTTCAGTCACTTTCGCAGCTTGCATTTTCACGAGTTTCCCGTCTCCTCCGCGCCAGCTCAAGCCCAGGGCGACGAGCTCTCGCGCTTGGTCTACGAGTACCGCCGCTCCCTGACGGCTGAGCGCCTAGAGTCGGAGATTGTCAACCTCGAGACGCAGGCGACCGAGCTCACCCAAGCAAAGAACCCCGCAGCCAAAGTGGAAGCCGCCCTCGAGCGGCTCACACAGCAGCTCAAGAACCTCGAGCGTCTGCCTGATCTTTCCGAAGTCGACTTTCAATTTCTGGAGAGCCAGGACAAGCGCAGCCAAGCACACCAGTCCGAGCTCGAGGAGATCAACAAGAACCTCGCCGACGCCCAACGCCGCCAAGCAGCAGTACATCCCACGCCATTGTTGACGGATCGCCTCTTTCTCATCGGCATCGTGGGTGGCATCGCCTTCATCGTCGCCGGCGTCATCCTTGGCCAGGTGCAGGGCGCACATTTTCGAGCGCTGGCGCTCGGAGACATCCTCGCCTTTGGCTTGTCGACGCTGCTGAGCCTGCGACACTTCGATCTCAAAGGCCGCCACAAGCTACTCCAAGTGCGCATCGATTACCTGGAGTCTCGCCAGCAGGAGCTGACCAAGACCCACGAACGCGAGGAGCTGCGCCTGAAGAAGCTGCTGAGGCGCTATGACAGCGATTCGCCCCAGCAGGTCCTCGATGATCTGCGGACCCGCGACGAGCTCCGGGAGAAGAGAATCAAACTGGCCGAGCGTCTCAAGGAGCACCTCAAAGATCCCGTTTTCGTGCGTCAACGCAAGGAGTTGGCGAACTTTCGCGAGCGGATCGAGCCACTCCGGGAACGTCGACGCGCCCTCGGAGAATACGTCACAGCGGCCTATGAGCTGCGCGCCGAGCTGCTCAAGAGGGGGGTCGCCGTCGACAGCCTTCAAGCCTTGGATGCTCACCCCGAGTCCTCACTCGTCGAGCTCGGGCGCCTGCTGCAGCTGCTGCCACAGGCAGAGACGGCACCTGCCACCATGCTGGAAGGGATCAATCGCTTGGTCCCACCCATTTTGGGGAAGCCACAAGCGCAGGTGGCATTGGAGAATGGCAAACTGGTCGTCACCGAAGACCGTTCGAGCGCGACGCCGCTCAGCGACTTGGACGCGCGTGCGCAGATTCCCTGGCTCAGGGCCGTTGCGCTTGGCCTCTTGGTCCAGTACAACAGAGAGCGCTCGCGCTCTGGCGAGCATGCAGCCATCATCGTCCTCGACGATCCGTGGAGCGACATGCAGCGCAGCGAGCGCATCCGGCTCTACGGTTTGCTCAAGGAAATTGCCAAAGTGTTCCAAGTCGTCTTGCCAAAAACTGGCGAGTAGACAGGTTTTTGTGCGAGGAGAACCAGCTCTTCGTCCAATGAAGTCATGGGTTGAATGATCGCTGCTAGAGGGTCGTGCGAATGAGAATTGGTATCTTCTCGGACATCCACAGCAATCACGAGGCACTCGGCGCAGTCGTCGCGTTCTACGAGAAGAATCCCTGCGACTTCTACGTTTGCCTCGGCGATGTCGTTGGCTACGGCGCTGATCCCGATCCCTGCTGTGCCATCGTCCGCGACTTCACCCGCATCACGGTTCTCGGCAACCACGACGCAGCAGTCTCGGGTCGCATGAACTATGCCTATTACTACGATGCCGCACGCAACGCGCTGGACTGGCACTCGGAGTTGCTCAGCGCCGAGCACCTCGAATGGCTCAAAAAACTACCGTACTCCAAAGTCGATGAAGAACTCGACCTCACGTTCTGCCACGGCTCCCCCATCAATCAATCCGAGTTCGACTACGTCTTCTCGCTCGATCAAGCACAATCCCTGATCGCCCACTTCGATGAGCTCACGCAGGTCACCTTCATCGGTCACTCACACCTCACCAAGTCCTTCTGCCTCACCCCCAATGGCGCTGAGGATTGCTCTGCCACTGCATTGCAGTTTGCACCGGACAAGAAGTACATCGTCACGGTTGGCAGCGTCGGACAACCTCGCGACTACGACAACCGCTCTTGCTGCACCATCTTCGATGTCGAGAAACGGCGCCTCGAATACCATCGCGTCGAGTACGACATCGAAAGTGCAGCCAAAAAAATCTTCGACTCTCGCCTCGCCAGCAATTTCGGAAAGCGCCTCTTTCTCGGTATCTGAGCTCTGCAGCGAATTTGCCTGAAGACTCAGTGTTCGCTCAGGCTTCAGGAATTGCCCGGGGTGTTCAGCTTGTCGCGGCCTTTGCTGGTCAGCTCCGACCACAGGGTTTTGCCAGTCCCCACGAGCGAGCCGAGTACCCCGTGGTACTCCTTGTCGAGGTAGAGCTTACGCAAGCGACGCCCGTCGAAGTAGCGGCTCAGAGGCGATGCCGAAAACGTAGCGAGATCGACAGCATAGACTTTGTTGTAGATCTCATGGGTAATATAGACCCAGAGGTAGTTGGCCGCGCGCACGGGTGCAACCGCAGGGCTCGATTCCTCCGCCCGCGTCGAGAGCTCCTCCAAGGATTGGCCGCGCACTGCCTTGTTTTGTACGGAGGAACTGCGAAGCTCCCGATCGGCGCTACTGATCAACTCGATGAGCCGCCGCAAAACGTCCTCTCGAACATTGTCGTAGGTCTCCAGGATGAACGCCGGATCGCCCTCGAGCTCGAGTGAGAACTTGCTCGACTCGATTCGAAGGTAGTTTCGCTTCTGCCTTTCCGTGCTGTCCATGTGCATCACCCTACCGTCGACGCCAAACCAGAGACAGTATAGGGGGAGCGTCTAGTCGAAGCAATCGAAAGCGAGCAGGAGGCACGCATCCTCATGATATTCCGGATGAATTACTGTCACGGAGAGGTACTCCCGAAGCGCGAGCGAGGGCTGTGGTCTCGACACAACGCCAGCGGCCATGCAGAGACAACAACAACGCCATCTCGTTGACAGAAGCTCTAGGTCTTGCGATACTGCCCGCGTTGGGCGTTGGCCCAGCTGCCGTCTGATTCGGAGGGTTCACGCATGACCACGCGTGTTGACCGTTGGACTATCGCGCTGCTCGCCGTCACCATTGCTTCGCTCAGCGTCGCCTGTGCTCCCGAGGAGTATGGTGCATGCACGCTGCCTCAGAGCGAAGCCATCGCCGATGCCTGCAAGCCCCCCAAAGAAAACGCCACCGGTAGCCAGTCTGCTTCGAGCTGCGTGGTCGATTTCGTCTTCGAATGTGAGTCCAAACTCTGCGGTACCTTCAAGGGGAGCGATCCCTTCTGCACGCTGCGCTGCACGCCAGAGTCAGAGGACTGTGGTGACAACTGCGTGGGTAACCCCCCTTGCCCCAAGGGCGGCTCTTGCCTCGAGTGGGTCCCTGGGTTGGGAACCTACTACTGCGTGCCAACGGATCTCTACGATCCCTTGACCATGGTGCAGTGAAGCGGCAACCGTGCCGCTGCACTGCCACGAGCGCTGGCCGGGCAAAGCCGGACGGTGATCGCTGTTCGAGCTCAGCACTCGAACCCCAGAGCGCTGCGAAAGGGCGCGCAAGCCATTGAGCTGTTTGGACGCTCAGCAGTCACGACGCCCAGATGAAGTCCACCGCTCTGGCAGTCTGAGGTGTCGCATTCTCCTTGAGCACCAGCCTCTTGCTTACGGGCAACGCGGCAAACACCGTCCCAGCCCGTTCGGCAGCGCAAGACAAAGCTCATCGGCTTCGCAGGATTCAGCTTCCCTAGGATCACAGAGGCGGTGACATCGCTCGTCTTCAGCGGCACAAAGCAAGCCCTCGGCGCAGCTCTCAGCAGTGCTGCAAGGCTCCCCCTCGGCCAGCGCGCCGTGACGGGTGCAGATCCCTGCGGGGCTGCACTGCTGCTCCTGCGCGCAATCGGAGTTGCTCGTGCAGCGCAGGGCGCAGCGCCCAAAGCCCGCGTCGTCTCTGGGGCAGTATTGCTCGGCATGACACTGCCACCAGCCTTCGCAGGGCATCCCCAAAGTCGATTCGACAATGGTCTCGCCCCACACGTCTGAGGCATTGAAGCACGTGGGAACTTGGTCGGGTGCCGCCGCCGCCGTGCATTCTCCGCCTTGCACAACGCGTCCAGGGGCACAGATCAGCGCGTCGGTGTCGCGACCACAGGCCAGGGTCAACAAGCTCACGACGAGCACTGAGGCGTTGTGAGGCCCGAGCGCGAAGGCGCTCGGAGCGATTCGTGGTCCAGTGTCATTGGCCATACTGCTACCTCTGCTGGCTGCATGCAGCCGCAATCAAAAGTGAGCGAAGGGCACGCATCCTCTCGACATTCCGAAGGAATTGCTGCTGTCGAGAGGTCGGTGCCCGAGAGCGAACGAATGCAATCGAAAGTGAGCGAAGGGCACGCATCCTCGCGACATTCCGCGGGAATTGCAGCTGTCGAGAGGTCGGTGCCCGAGAGCGAACGAATGCAATCGAAAGTGAGCGAAGGGCACGCATCCTCTCGACATTCCGAAGGAATTGCTGCTGTCGAGAGGTCGGTGCCCGAGAGCGAACGAATGCAATCGAAAGTGAGCGAGCAATAAGCTTCGTCCCCGAGCGCAAATGCACGGAATCCATCTGCTACAGCCCTCAATCGACCCACGCCTCGAGCTGCATCAACCAAGCGCGGGTTCCCAGAGTCGAGCCAGCGAGCTGACGCGGCTTGATGTGAAGCCACAGCAATCGACCAGCGCCGAGCTCCAAAACACGCGCCTCGGCCTCCTCCCCAGTCTGACACAAATGGCGCATCAAACGGAAGGCCAGCGTTTTCGTCCGCTCTAGGTCCAGGCTAGTCGTGGTCAAGACGACGCGCTCCCCCTCGAAGAGGCGCGCGCGCGCCGGGGCATGAAGCTCAGCCGCTTGCAACAGCCACAGCGAGTGCTCGAAGATGCGCACTGAGACTGCGAGCAGAGGGCTGAGCCCGACGAAGGTGGCCGCTCGCTCCCCAACGCGCAAACGCAGATCACGAAGGTGCAGCTCCGTGGGGTGCAACTCGTACTCGAGCTTCAGCTCTGGAGCAGCAGCACGGAGCCAGGAGAAGTCATCGTCGATGATCGGATAGATGCCGCCTGGCGGACGACAGGGCGCGCTGGCATCCCAGCGCAATGGCTCGTCGAGCACACAAGCTGGCAACGCACTGCGCGCCTCGATGGTGTCGAAGTCCTCGAAAATCCGGTATTTCTTCGTGGCACGCTGGTCGCTCACTTCTGCGCTCTCTTCAAGGTCGAGCGCAGAGCTGGTGGAAAACGGAGCACAAGCGCTCAAGCCGCTGCGCTCACAGAGCGTCATCCAAGCACTGCTCAGGCTTGGGTCCTCGAAAGCGCGCAGAAGCAGCGCCTTTCCGAGCAGGTCCTGCCCCTCGAAACGCGCCAGCGCCCAGCTCTGCCAGCGCGCACGCCGCTCCGGACTCGACCAAGGCATGGTCTGCGCTGCGGCCACGTGCTGGGCAAGCTCGAGCGACTCATGAACGCTCTGCATCAGCTCGAACGGGGCGTCCTGTGCCTGCGCATCGACCTCTAGCCGCAGCAAACAAAGCGCGGCAATGGCCAATGTCCCCAGACCAACGACGCTGGAGGCCCGCAGCCGCTGGAGAAGCGCTGAAGCGGTGTTGGGCTGCCCGTGCTCGAAACGTCCACGCGTCGTTTCAGCCTGGCCGGTTGCTGCTTCTGAGACCAACTAGCTCACCTCTGGCTCAGCGCCCTCCCCCTAGGGGCAGCATCGCTCGGGAAGTCGCCCCTGTCCAGCCCACCCGTAGCGCGTTGGTGACGTGCAGTGGCACGTCCGAAGCTGGCATTCGTTTCGCATGACCACGGGATGGGCGCTTGGGTGAAGCAAGCTGGGGTGAAGAGATGGAATCGACACTGCTGTTGAATGCGAGCTACGAACCGCTGATGGTCATCGACTGGCGCCGAGCTGTCACCTTGCTCTTCTTGGGCAAAACCGATGTTCTGGAGGAGTATCAAAGGGAGCTGCGCAGCCCAGGGACGAACATGCGCGTGCCCAGCGTGATGCGTCTTCGCGAGCGCGTGCGCTTCAACCCTCGGGAGCAGCGGGTGCCGTTCTCGAGGCAGAACGTCTTTCGGCGAGACGGAGAGCGCTGTCAATACTGCGGCGCTCAGCGCTCGGCGCGGGAGCTCACGCTGGACCACGTCTTGCCGAAGAGTCGAGGTGGAGCAAGCAGCTTCACGAACGTGGTGAGCTGCTGTCGGGCGTGCAACCACCGGAAGGCAAACCGCACGCCAGAGGAAGCGGGAATGGTATTGCTGAGCAAACCCCGTGCGCCCAAGCAGAGCTGGACCCTGTCGCCTTCAGGAGAGGCGCAATGGCGAGCTTATTTGTTTTGGAACCAATGAATCAGCCGCCGTACTCGACCACGGGGATGACCGATTGGTCTTTGTAGTAGCCACAGGAGAGGCAAACGGCGTGTGGCATCTTGGGCTCGGCGCAGCGAGGGCAGTCACCCGGATTGGGCCGACTGAGCTTGTCATGCGAAGAACGGCGGATGCGGGTTTTCATCTTGCTTTTCTTTTTCTTGGGGACTGCCATGGGTAGACTCCTGGGTGAACCGAGCGCCTTTCAGGACCGCTTGCTTTCGACCAAGCACTGCCATCGAGGGTCGACGGCTTTGGGCGGGCAGGTACAGCTCTCGCGGTTGAGATTCACGCCGCAGCCAGCACAGAGGCCAGCGCAATCTTCGCGGCACTGAAGATAGGGTTCGAGTTCGAGCACGATGGACTCGCGCAGGATCTCATTGAGATTGATTTCCCCATTGTCGAAGAAGGTGGTGTCGAGCTCATCGGCGTTGAGCTCGCGTTCTTCTTCAGTACCCAGGTCGGTGCTGGGCAGGAGCATCACGTCGAGCTCGAGCTCGAGGCTTTGCTGTACTTCGTCGAGGCATCGTCGACACGGCGCAGACAGCGTGCACGCCAGCCTTCCTGACAGAGCCACCCCTTTTCCCGCCTGGGCGAGGCGAAGCTTGTAGCTCGCTGGGCAAGCAGCATGGTAGCCTAGATAGCCCTCGAGCATGGCGTCGAGCACCTGCTCGTCGAGCTCACGCTCGACCACGAAGCCGCGACGGGCATCGATTTGTGTGAGGGCAACAATCACGGCCACAACCTCGTCGGATCGGCAGCTCGCGGCCGATCAGAGCCGGCGCAATTTAGCGGTCTGTGCTCAGGCTGTCAAGCCGATTTCTGCCCACGGCCAGGGCTCGTGCAGGACTGGTTCTCGAGCCTTTCGGGAACCCGAAAAAGGTTGTGGCGACGCTCCAGAAGTGTTAGACAGCGCGCGGGTCGTCCCATGTGAAAGACGGCGGCAATGGCCGCGCGAGACGACCGCTGAACCAGCCCTGCCATGTCGTGGTCAT
>JAVFAO010000229.1:0-11145 GCA_034002465.1 Myxococcota bacterium | reverse complement strand
CCAAGCAGGAGGAGAAGAAGGCCGAGGCCACCCAAAAGGACGACGCCCCAGCGCCAGATGAGGCGGCGAAGCCCGACACCGCAGCGCCAGCCCCCGACGCCGAGCCCACCCCCGAGCCGGCCCCTGAGCCGGCCCCTGCTGAGCTGCCCTTGGCCGAGCAGCCCACCCCCGAGCTGGCGCCCTGTGGCGACGGCGTGGCTTGTGCCGACGGTGAACAGTGCCGCGTGCCACCTGGTGGTGAGGAGATGAAGTGCGTCAGCGAAGCGGCTCTGGCCATCATCTGCGCCAAGAGCCCCGAGTGTGCTTCCCAGGGCAAGTGCGGCGTGCGCGACTGGAACTGCGCCCCCACCAGCGTCGAGCACTGCGCCAAGTCCGCCCTCTGCACCGACTCGGCCCAATGCGGCTTCATCGATGCCGAACAAGGCCCTGCCTGCATCGCCACCGCCGAGAGCTGCCGCGCCTGGTCAAAATGTGCAGACTTTGGCATGTGTGCGCCGCACACCACCGCTGGCGACGCCTACACCTACTGGTGCCTGCCCGGCTCCGAATCAGACTGCACCGAGTCTGCAGGTTGCAAGAACAACAACCGCTGCAAGTTCGAGCTCGGCAAGCCCTGCGAGCCCTGAGCCATCAACAGGGCTTCGAGCGCTCGGCTGTGCCCATTGCGCCACGGACACGTCGGCATTATCCCCAAGGCAGCCCTGCCTCAGTGAGGCAAGCGCAACATCAGAAAGGAGCAATGCCCATGGATACCTTGAAAGCCATCGAAAGCCGCCGTTCCATCAAGCACTTCGACCCCGAACACCGACTCAGCGCCGAAGAAGAGCAACAAATCCTGTCACTCGCCCTGCTCTCCCCCACCGCCTTCAACATCCAGAACTGGCGCTTCGTGGTGGTCAAGGACCCGGCACTACGACAACAAATCCGCGCCGCCGCCTGGGACCAAGCCCAGGTCACCGACGCCTCGCTGTTCATCATCCTCTGCGCCGATCTGCGGGCTTTCGAGAAGGAACCACAGCGCTACTGGCGCACCGCACCCAAGCCCGCCCAGGACTTCCTGCTCCCCGCCATCGACGCCTACTACCGCGACAAACCACAGGTGCAGCGCGACGAGGCCATGCGCTCCTGCGGCATGGCCGCCCAGACCCTGATGCTCACCGCCCAAGCCCTGGGCTACGGCGCCTGCCCCATGGACGGCTTCGACTTCGACGCCGTCGGCAAGCTCATTAACCTGCCCGAGGACCACGTCATCGCCATGTTCGTCGCCATCGGCAAAGGCACCCAGGAGGCCAGGCCCCGCGGTGGACAGCTCCCTTTGAACGAGCTCGTGCTCACCGACAAGTTTTTGTAGATTGGGCACTTGACCCGTTCCCCACCACTTCTGAGCCCTCGCTCCTCGGCGCGGCCCTATAGCGAGCGTTTCGCCTTCGTTCCTCGCCCCTCATTCCTCGTTCCTCTTCCGCAGCTGGCCACGGCATGCCGTGGCCCTACAGCCAGCGTTTCGCCCTCGTTCCTCATGGGGGTTGACGGGGTTGACGAACTCGGCTTGCCTGGTCATGATCAACTGTTGGAGGGGAGACTGCCGTCAAGAACCGGGGGTGCCTTGAAGCAATCGATCACGCGACGTTTTGATGACAACCTGGAACGGGTCAGGGGCCTTGTCGCGCTCTACGAGTCTCTCGGAACGACTGGTTCTGGTCGTCGTCCGACCAACGTGAGCGACGTCTTGCGTGCTGCGGTCGTCATGCTCCACGCAACGCTCGAGGATCTGATTCGAAGTCTGCTCGAATGGAGGTTGCCCACGGCATCGTCCAAGGTGCTCGCAGACATCCCACTTCCAGGAAAGGTTCCGGGGAAAAAGCATGACCTTGGCGACGTCGCGGAGTTCCGAGGACGGAGCGTTGACGACCTCATCCGTGACGCGGTCCAAACGCACCTCTCCCAGAGCAACTACAATGACATGGGGCAAGTCGTGAGTGCTTTGAAGTCTGTCGGCTTGCGAAGCGACGCGATTCAGGACGAGGACAAGACCCGTTTGATCGCAATGATGAAGCGTCGGCATTGGATTGTTCACCGGCTCGATGTCAACCCGACGAGGGGCTCGGGGCAGCATGCCGCGCAATCGCTCGGAGTCCAGAAGGTTCTGCTTTGGTTGGAAGCCGTGAATCGCGTCGGACGATGCGTTCTCGACCAACTCGACGGTACGGAGGAAGCATGAGCACCAAAGACAGGGTGGAGGCCATCCTCAAGGCGCTCCCACAGACGATCAATCCTCACGTCTCCCTCACCTCCGAGGGTGACTGGCACATCGTCGCGACCGTCGTCTCCGACGCCTTCGGGTCGCGCCCCGACGAGGAGCGACAGGAGCTCGTCTGGGGGGCACTGGCGGCCGAGCTCACCGACGAAGAGATGAGACGCGTCGAGTTTGTCTTCACCCTCTCCCCCGAGGAACATCGCGAGCTCTTCGGTGACAGGCCACCCGCTCCCCCTCCGTCCTAGCCGAGTCGGTCGCTGCAACGCCGCGGCCTACTTCCTGACGAGCACGCAGCCGCGAGCGAGGAAGACGCTCTTGCCAGCGAAGAACCAGCGCTGGCCGGATGCTACGCGACGGCATTGAGAGCGCCCAGGAAGCTCGACGTCGACCTGTGGACGGTGCCTTCAGAGGCCAAGGTAAGCTGCAGCAAGCCACTGTGCGCTCGCTTCGGGGGGCTGGACCTGCACGCTGGTGTGAGCGTTACGGCATCAGACCAGCAGGGG
Source organism: Myxococcota bacterium (assembly GCA_034002465.1). Taxonomy (GTDB): domain Bacteria; phylum Myxococcota_A; class Bradymonadia; order UBA4248; family JAVFAO01; genus JAVFAO01. Next base: position 8,388 of record JAVFAO010000229.1, on the reverse strand, counting down.
CTGGGAGATCGAGTCACGCGACCCCGAACACCGACTCAGCGCCGAAGAAGAGCAGCAAATCCTGTCACTCGCCCTGCTCTCCCCCACCGCCTTCAACATCCAGAACTGGCGCTTCGTGGTGGTCAAGGACCCGGCGCTGCGACAGCAAATCCGCGCCGCCGCTTGGAATCAAGCCCAGGTCACCGACGCCTCGCTGTTCATCATCCTCTGCGCCGATCTGCGCGCCTTCGAGAGGGAACCACAGCGCTACTGGCGCACCGCACCCAAGCCCGCCCAGGACTTCCTGCTTCCCGCCATCGACGCCTACTACCGCGACAAGCCACAGGTGCAGCGCGACGAGGCCATGCGCTCCTGCGGCATGGCCGCCCAAACCCTCATGCTCACGGCCCAAGCCCTGGGCTACGGCGCCTGCCCCATGGACGGCTTCGACTTCGACGCCGTCGGCAAGCTCATCAACCTGCCCGAGGACCACGTCATCGCCATGTTCGTCGCCATCGGCAAAGGCACCCAGGATGCCTGGCCCCGCGGTGGACAGCTCCCTCTGAACGAGCTCGTGCTCACAGACAAGTTCTTGTAGATTGGGTACTTGACCCGTTCCCCACCACTTCTGAGCCCTCGCCCCTCGCCCCTCGTTCCTGCTCCTGCAGCTCCCCGCCCCTCGTTCCTCGTTCCTACTCCAGCTGCTCCCTCGTTCCTCGTTCCTCATTGCTCGACCGCTGTGCGGCTGATACAAGCGAGCGTGAGCCTTTTTGAGCAAGGCTCGACAGCACAGGGCGACCCCTCGCCTCGCCCTTACCCGCCGCCCACTCTCGACGTGTCCGCCAACACGCCTCGCGACGGGCGCTCGCACTGCCTGCGCCATGCCGTTTTCCGACACCCCTCGCGCCGAAGCCTCGCTCTCCAAGGAAGCAGGACTCAAGCTGCGTTCGGCCGTCGGCCTGGGCATTGCTGCCAGCGTCGGCGGTGGCGTCCTGGCGCTGGCGGGCGTCGCCATCGCGCTGGCGGGCCCCTCGGCGAGCTTGGCGATTGTGCTCAACGCGCTGATCGGTCTCTTGGCAGCGTCCAGCTTGGCCGAGCTGGGTAGCGCCTTTCCCGAGTCGGGTGGCACCTACGTCTTCGCCCGCAAGGTCATGTCGGTGCGCGCCGCCTTCGCCGTCGGCTGGGTGGTCAGCTTCGCCTCCATTGGCGCAGCGGTGTTCTTCGCCATGGGTTTTGCCGCCTTCGCCTCGACCGCCGTGAGCACACTCTTCGGCGCACTCTCCCCCGCTCTGGCCGAAGCAGTCGATGGACGATGGCTACAGCTCTGCTTCGTCGTCCTCGCCACACTCTTGGCGACCTGGCGCCAGTTCAAGGGCAAAGGCAGCGGCGGTCGTGTCCTCAACCTGCTGAAGTTGTTGCTCTTTGCGCTGATCATCGTGAGCGGTCCAGTGGCGCTGCTGCGCGGCCTGGGGGCTCCGCTGTCATTCCAGCCGTTCTTTGCTGGAGGCTCGAGCGGCCTTTTGCTGGCCATGGGCTACCTCTTCATCGCGATGCAGGGCTTCGCGCTGATCTCCACCGTCAGCGGCGAGCTCGAAGAGCCCAAGCGCAACCTCTTTCGGGCCATGGCGCTCACCCTGGCTGCGTCGGTGCTCATCTACGTCCCGCTGCTGCTCAGTGTACTGGGAGCGGGCTTCGATTCGGCCGATGCGCTGGCTCAGGCATGCCTGGAACAACCCGAGGCGGTGGTGGTGCTGGCCACGCGACGCGGTCTGGGCGAGCTGGGGTTGTGGTTGGTCTTGCTGGGCGGACTGCTGGCCATGTTCAGCGCGCTGGAGGCCAACCTCATGGCCGCCTCGAAGATGATCGTCGCCATGGCCCACGAACGCACCCTCCCCGCGCGCCTCGAGCGCCGTGACGAGCGATACCAGACGCCCCGCAACGCCCTCTTCGTCGTCGCCGTGCTGGTTCTGCTCATCTCAGCCGCGCTGCCCAACGTCGGCGTCGCCGGTGCCGCATCGAGCGTCGCCGTCCTGCTCAGCTTCGTCTGTGCCCACCTGATCGCAGGGCTTGCCGAGTGGCGCGGCGGCGTGCGCCCTGGCGTCTTTCGGCCACCAGGCGCCCGAGGGCTGCGCCTGTTCGGTGCCCTGCTCTGCGCATCGTTTGCGGTGGCGCTGGTGGTCGCGGTGCCCATCGCGGGCTGGGTGACCCTGTCCTGGATATTTCTCGGGCTTGGGATGTACCTGGGGCTGTTTGCAGAGCGAGCGGAGGCCGTGGATGCAGGGAGCCAGGTGGTGGACCCCCAACTGGCGAGGTTTCGTGGCCGCAACCCCTGGGTGCTGGTTCCGGTGGCCAACCCCCGCAACGCCGCAGCGCTGGTCGACCTGGCACACATCGTCGCACCGCCTCGAGACGCCCGCATTCTGCTGCTCAACGTCATCACTCCCCCTGACGCGGGCGAGCAGGGCTCCTCTTCTTTGCAGCTCGACGGCGCGCACCAGGTGCTGCAGTCGGCGCTCGACAGCTCCTTCTCCCACGGCTACACCCCAGAGCTGCTGCTCACCCTCTCGCGCAAGCCCTGGGACGAGATCCAGCGCCTGGCGCGAGGTTATCAGGCAGAGACCTTACTGATGGGGTTTCCCAGCATCTGCGCGCCCGAGCTGCTCGGCGAACTCGAGAACGTGATGAGCGCCACTGAGAGTGACGTGGTACTCTTGCGGGCGCCGATGGACTGGAAGCTGGAGACGGTGCAACGCGTCTTGGTTCCGCTTGGTGGCCGACACAGCCACGACATCGTTCGCGCGAGGCTGCTGGGGGGGCTGTTTCGCAACGGCGCCGAGCGCGAGGTCAGCTACGCCATGTGCCTGGCTGCTGACGCCGGACGCGATGAAGAACGCAAGGCACTGCGCTATCTCGAGCGCTTTGCAGGAGACCACGTGCCCAAGCACCACGCTCTGCTGCTGAGTCGCAGCGACGATCCCGTGGCGACCATCGTCGCCCAAGCCAACGACCACGACCTGATGATCTTGGGCGTGCGCCGCCTGGGTCGACGTCGCGCCGCCTTGGGCGACAAGGTGCTCGACATCCTGCGCCAGAGCGACTGCGCGGTGGTGTTGATCTGCCACCACGACTGAGATGATCGCTGGCGCACCCGACTGGCTTTGCACAAACGCCGGGCTAGGCTATCTTCGGCGGCGCAGGAGGCGTGACGAGGACCATGGACTCAACGACCCGACAACGCAGAGAGTATACGGCCCGAATCAACCGGGTCATCGATCACATCGATGCCCACCTCGGCGAGGCGCTCAGCCTCGAGGAGCTGGCGAAGGTGGCCTGCTTCTCCCCCTTTCACTTCCACCGCATCTTCCGAGCGCTCACAGGGGAGACCCTCGGCGGCTTCATCGCGCGGCTCAGGGTGGAACGCGCCGCCACCTTGCTGCTCGTGAACCCCGAACGCCCCATCACCGACATTGCCTACGAGTGTGGCTTTTCCAGCCCCTCGACCTTCGCCCGCGCTTTCTCCGTGGCCTTTGGGAGGTCTGCGTCTGCATTTCGTGCCTCGGGCGGCGACGGTCAGAGCAAGGAAAGCAAAGCGGAGCGCAACAGCGGACAACAACAAGGCAAGCCCCGGAAAGCTCCGTCGATCGAGCTCGTGTACAAGACGGGCAATGCCGCTCATGGAGGCGGCCTCGAATGGAGAATCACCATGACCGAAGACAAGAACAGTGTGCAAGTCGATCTCGTACAACGCCCTGAGACAACCGTCGCCTACGTCCGCCACGTCGGCCCCTATGCTGGGGACGCCGCCCTCTTCGAGCGGCTCATCGGGCGGCTCTGTGCCTGGGCTGCGCCGAGGGGACTGCTGCGCTTTCCCGAGACCCAAATCATGGCCGTCTACCACGACAGCCCTGGAATCACAGACGACGACAAGCTGCGCACCAGCATCTGCATCAACGTCCCCGAGGACACCGCCGTCAGTGACGAGGTGGGGCGCATGGTGCTCGCTGGCGGCAGCTATGCCGTCGGCCACTTTACCATCAAGGAGCTGCAGGACTACCCCGCAGCCTGGGAGGCCATGTTCGCCCACTGGCTCCCCGAGAGTGGCTTCGAGCCCTCCGATAGCCCCTGCTTCGAGCTCTACCTGAACGACCCCAAGGAGCACCCCGAGGGCCACACCCTCATGGACATCTGCATCCCCGTGCAGCCTCTGCGCTGAGTCGGAATAGGAACGAGGAACGAGGAACGAGGAACGAGGAGAGGACAGAGCGCAAGGCAAACAAGTGAGCGAAGCGAGGCGCGAGTCAGCGTCTGTCGCGGGCGCATCCGATGCGCCTGCGCAGCGCTGCGAGGGTCTCGCGAGAGCGAACGAATGCATTTGGACAGGGCTCAGTAGCCGCAGTTGAGTTCGAATTCTAGCCTCCGCATGTGCAGGGTGTACGATTCACAGCGATGTGGAGCGAGCCTTGGCGAGGTGCGCAGTGGCGCGCCACATCTGGGGGGCTGGATGCACAGCGATTGGCGCCCAGCATTGCTGGCCTGGGTTCTCTTGCTCAGTGCGCTCTCTGCATGTCGAGAGGCGCCAGTGGTTGACGGCGCGACCCCAACCGACGTCGCAGCCGCGCCGGAGCTCGCCCAAGCCGATGCCGCGCCGCAGCCGGTGGTTGCTCCGGTGCTCGAAGACCTTGTCGCGCAGGATGCGGAGCTCGCCGCGACAGAGTCCGAGCCCATCGCAGACAGCCCTGTGCTGCCCTCTTTGGACTTCGAGTCGCAGCGCGCGCTGTTCTGGGCCAGCCCCGAGGATCCGCCTGCAGAGCTGCTGGGTGGGGTGCGTGAGGAGCTCTATGGTCGCCACTACGTGGTGGGCGATGAGTGGAACCTGCAGCTCTTCGCGCCCCATATCGAGGGCTTGGGCGGCGGCTACGTGGGCGTGGGGACCGACCAGGCCTATCTGCTGATTTCGTGGCAACGAGCCGACTGGGCTTGGCTCATCGACTATGACCCCTATGCGGTGATGGTGCACCGCATTTATCGCCTGGTCTTCGAGCGCGCCGAGACGCCCGAGGCGTTCAGGGAGTACTTCACGGCTGAAGGCATCGAGCTGTGCAAAAACCTCATCGCCGAGCACTTCACGCCCGAGGAGCAGCGCTTTGCGCTCAAGGTCTTGAGCTACGCCAAGGGCCGCATCCGCACGCGCTTGTGGAAGGTCAAGAAGCAAGCCAACGAGCTGGGCCTGCGGGTGTGGCTCAACGATCAGGAGCGCTACGACTGGCTGCGCGAGCGCATCCTCAGCGGTCGGGTACGCCCGATGTCGGGCAACCTCATGGGGGAAGCGGCGCTCGCCGGGATCGGCGAGACGGCGCGGCAGCTCTCGGTGCCGATAAGGCTGGTGTATTTCTCGAACGCCGAAGAATACTGCAACTATGGCGAGGCCTTTCGACGTAACCTGCGGGCGCTGCCCTTCGACGAGCGCTCGGTGGTGCTGAGGACGCTGTCCTCGCACCGCAGCAACGGCGACTATCGCTACTTCGTGCAGTACGCGCAGCGTTTCCTGGCGTTTCTGGAGCAGCCCCTGCTCGGCCATGTCTACTATGTCGTGAAGCGCCGCAAAATCCGTGGGCTCGACGACATCCCCATCGAGTGGGTGGAGTGGAGTGTCGAAGAGGCGCTCGCCCGCTACCGACAGCGCAAGGCGAAGTGATTACTCATCGGGACTGCGGCCAGACCCTGTCGGTCTCGATGGTGTAGTCGTTGAGGGCGCTGAAGCCCGTGGCGGCGTCGATGAGGGAGCGCGCGAGCTCGGCGTGACTGTCGATGAGATCGTGCGACTGCAGCGGGTCGTCGGCCGCGAAGAGGTGCAGGCTGCCTGTGTTGCCGTCACGAACGACGGAGTACTCCGGCGTCTCGGCAAAAGCCAGGTCACCGCGGGCGAAGAGCAAGCTCCGCTGCGCTCTTGGCTGCAGCAAATCCATGCCTTGCCAGGGTACGGGGACGCGGATCCCGAGTAGGCTGCTGACGGTGGGGGCAAAGTCGAGCAGGCTAGCCACATCGTGTCGTGGGCCGGCGGCGATGCCTTCGGGAAGGCCGCTGATGATCAACGGAACCCAGGTCGACTCGTGGAAGAGGTTGCGCTGCCCCGGTGTGCCGTCATGCTCACCGAGGTTGTAGCCGTGGTCACCGACGACAATCCAGAGGGTCTTGTCGAACCAGGGCTCGTCGCGCAGCCCCTCGATGAGCTCCTGCACGGCCTGGTCGGTGTAGTGCATGGTGTTGAGGATTTTTTGGCCCGGCTCTCGTGAGCTGTTCAGATCGTAGTCTGGGTCTTTGCTGTCGAAGGGGTAGTGGTTGCTGATCGAGACCAGGCTGACGAAGAAGGGCTGCTCCCCGCGCCCAAGACTGCGCAGGCGCTCGGCGGCGAAGGCAAAGACCTCACGGTCGTGCTCATTGGCGTCGCGGACGAAGTGGTAATCGTCATACCAGCGCAGCAGCCAGAAGCGCTCGTTGTCCCAGTCGGGGTCGGAGCCGGTAACGAATTCGGTGCGGTAGCCGTTGGCGCGCAGCAGCTCGGGAAGGGAGAGGAAGCTGACGTAGGTGAAGTCGGTGCTGAGGTTGCGGTTCTGGTGAGGCGTGGCCGAGGCGTTGAGCGCGAAGAAGCCCGAGATAGTGGGTGGGCCAAAGGAGTGGTGGCGCGTCCAATAGGCGCTTCGTGCTTTCTGGGCCAGGGCGTCGAGGTAGGGCGTTGGACTCGCGCTGAGCTCTGGGTTGTAGATACCCATATTCCAAGCGCGAAAAGACTCGAGCTGCAGGAGCACCACGTTGTAGCCCGCGGCGAGCCCCACAGCCGAGGGCCTGTCTGCGCTCTGGCTCGCCAGCAGGGCGTCGCCCGCGGTCGTGGGCTCACGCAGGAAGGGGTACTTGGGGTCGGGAAAGTGCCAGCCGCCCTCGGGGTGAGCTGCAAGCCAGCGTTCGACGTAGGCGGCCTTGAGCTCGGCCTCGTTTTCGGGGGCTTGGGGGCCGCGGATGCCAGCGAGCAGCTCGCGCCACCAGAGCATGGCGACGGGCTGGACCTTGTTGATACGAAAGCGACCACCGGGTGTGGCGTAGACAATGAGCAGCACGGTGATGGGGATGAGCGCCCAGAGCAAGGGCCAGACGCGATGGGCGGGCTTGGGGCGGTCGCGCCAACGCGCGATACTGAGCCCGGCGTAGACGGCGAGTGCCAAAGGCACGATGAAGAGGGCAAAGGGGACGTAGGGTCCGCCCAGATCGGTGCTCAGGGAGCTGCTGATGGTCGACTCGGAGCCCTGCAATCGCGCGTAGGTGGCGATGAACGACAACGAGAGGTGGGTGCCCATGAAGCGCATGACCTCGTGGTCGAGGTGGTTGGCGACGGCGTTGAGCACCAACACCAGGGCTTGCAGGCTGAAGATGAGCTTGAGAACGCGGGGCGAGATGGAGCGGTGAAAGCAGCAGGTGGCGAAGAGCATGATGGGGAGGGAGAGCACGAGGGTGGTCATGGTGTCGTAGAAGAGCGCATGGAAGAAGAAGCGGTCCCAGTGCGCGACGAAGGGTGCGCCATACGGCGTGGGACGAAAGAAGAAGGCCGCTTGCAGGAGCGCGCCGGTCAGTACCGCAGCCAGGCTCAGCCGCCAGGCATGGGAGAAGAGGCTCGCTCCAGTGGCGCGGTCGCTCAGCGGAGTCTGGTGATGGGGTTTTCCGGAGGCTTCGCGTCCTGGCGCTGCCTCGGCTGGGCCTCGGAGCATCCTGCCCACTCGCTCTTGCCGAGGGCCGAGACGCAGCCAGGAAGCGAGCTGCTGGAACAGCGAAGGGCGCGGCGTCGACCCATGAGCTGCAGTGATGCTTGCAGTGGTGTATTCTTTGTCCATTGGATAGTCCATTCTCCCATGCAGCGCAGCAAGCTCGTTCAACAGGTTCGACAGAAACCTGACAAACCTTGCTCGCCGTTCGTTGCGTACAGAGATGTATACTCCAAACTGCGGCTTCTCCCGCGCCGCCAACGGCCCTTGAGCAACCCGTGTGCCATCGCTGGCCGAGCATTGTCGGTCTGCAGCAGCGGGCTCTGCTCTTGTGGCTGGGCTTGCGCTTTCCCCGGCAAACGCTAAGCTCGTGGCCTGGATTGCCGCTTGTCCCTCTGCCTGGCCGAGCCTGCACGAGCGACTTGGGACTTGGAGGCGGCTGTGATTGCAACCCATCATTCTCGACTCCTTCAACATTGTTTGCGCTCCACGAGCGACTCGAGCAGCCCTTTGATTCGTCTTCGTGGGGCGCTGCCCCACACCCCGCCAAAGCCCACGTGATGCGCATCACCTTCAACTCCATGAATCAAAAGACCAAATCAGCACGGAGTATGCGTTGACCACGAGGACACGACTCCAGCCGCTGGAAGGCGCAGAT
>JAVFAO010000228.1:0-11165 GCA_034002465.1 Myxococcota bacterium | reverse complement strand
GACCGGCTCAACTGCGGCACCTGCGGCGAGCCCTGCGAGGCCAATCAGCTCTGTTTCGAGGGAGGCTGTGCTTGCCCTGGCGGCACCAAGTGGTGCGGCGAGGGCGACCAAGGAGCCTGCTTCGACATCCTCCAAAACCCCAAGCACTGTGGTGGCTGTGGGCAGGTCTGCGGGCAAGGCAGCATCTGCCGCGATGGCTACTGCATCTGTGGTGAGCGCTTCATCTGTTCACAACAAGAGAGCTGCTGCCCCACCGAGAACGATGACGTCAACACTGCAGTCTGTGTGAACCTCTCGAACAACGTCTTCTCCTGCGGTAGCTGCGGCGAAAGCTGCCCCTCCGGCTTCTCCTGCGTGGACGGCCAGTGTCGCTGCGGCGAGCGGACAGACTGCGAGCTCGGTGATGGGATCACACGAGTCTGCTGTCTCGATCAGTGTCTGCCTCCAGCCGAATGCGGTTGCGCTGAGGAATGCAGCTTCCCCACCGCCTGCTGCTATGTTGCCGACGCGGATCCCGAGTTCGATTGCTATGATCTGGGCGTCGACCCCGCTCACTGCGGGCGCTGCGGCAACGCCTGCCCTCCTGGAGCCACCTGCACGAGCGGGGGTTGCGCGTGCGAGAGCCCCTTGCAGCTTTGTGGAGAAAGCTGCGTGGATACGCGCAACGATCCCGAGCATTGTGGCGGCTGTTTCCTTGGCTGCCCCGAAGCAGCGGCCTGCGTCGATCGCTCCTGTCGCTGTCCCGAAGTGCAATGCGAGTATACTTGCCGCTCGTATGATGAGGCCTGTAACGGCGACTGCAGCCCCACTGGAGATTGCGCCTCCCGAGGACAGCAATGCTGTCCGAACGGCTGCAAGGACCTCGACTCGGACCCCAACAATTGCGGAAGCTGTGGCACCGTTTGTGGCAACGGAAACACCTGCACCAATGGCCGCTGCAGTTGTGGTGGCCTCAGCTGCGCGCAAGGAGAGTCCTGTTGCGACGGTGTCTGCGCCAACTTCGAAAGCAACGGCCTGCACTGCGGCCGCTGTGACAGAGCCTGTGCCGCTGCGGAGGAATGCTGCGATGGGAACTGCGTCAACGTGGTCAGCTCGGTCAGCAACTGTGGTGCCTGCGGAAGCGCATGCGACCCCGGACTGAGCTGCGTCAATCGGCAGTGTCTGTGCGGCGATCGGGAGTGCAACCTAGACGAGATGTGCTGCGGTGAGTGCATCGATCCCGACACCAACCCTCAGCACTGTGGAGGCTGCAACCTGAGCTGCGAAGCGGGTGAGAGCTGCTGCTCCTCGTACTGCGCCGAGCTCAGCTCCGACGCCGACCACTGCGGTAGCTGCGGACTGAGCTGCACCCCCCCGAGCGTCTGCGCCAACAGCGAGTGCAGACCGCCAAACCCGACCAACCTGCAGGCCTCGGATTACACGCTCCAAAAGATCACCATCAGCTTCACCGTGCCCAACGGCGTCGACAGTTGCAGGCTCCTTCGAAAAAACAGCGGCTACCCATCTGGCCCCAACGATGGTCTCCAGCTCGACACCTATTATCACGGCACGGTCACCCGCGACGATTGGGATATCGTCACCGGAAACAGCTATTACTACGCCGTGTTCTGCGAGCTCGCAGGAAGTTACAACAGCGCCGTCATCGCAGGCAGTAACGCCGACACGGGTATCTCCGATGTCCCATGGTTCAATTGTGCCATGGACTACCGGATGAGCATCGACATCACCCGCCGCGACCAAATCCCCCCGATCAAGTTCCCCGTCTCCGTGGCAATCCCCAAAGACCGCCTCACCGAGATGGGGGCCACCGATGGCAGCAAGCTGTGGTTGGTGCGCTGGGATGGCAGCAACAACACGCTGGTTCACCGCGTCTTCGATCCGAACTCGGGCTGGGCTAGCCCCAACCCCATCCTCTGGGTGCCCGCGCCGAATTGGGGCGAGAGTGGCCACCAGCTCTACCTCTACGTCGGTGGCAGCGCCACCACGCCACCGCTCGCCAGCGAGGGTGAGGTCTTCTACTTCGCTGACTTTTTCGACAGAGCCAATTCGACCACTGTCGGAGGCCCCTGGAACGTCACCGAGGGAGGCACGCCAACGACCAACCTTGCCATCGATGGCAATGCCCTCCACTTTCAGAGCTGCAGCCCCAACAGCGCCCTTCCCTTTGCGCGCGCGCAGTTCCCCACCCTCCAAGGCGCTGGCTCGATTCAATACGAGCTACGCGTGGGCTTCGACTGGGACAGCAACGGCAATGACTCCGAGTACGGAGTCTGGATGCTCCTCGGTGACTACGCCAACCTCAATGGGCTCGCTGTCACAGGAGGTCTCAACCCCGTGCGCACCGGTTGGAAATGGAGCTACGTCGGCGCCTCGACCAAGCTCGACGAGCTCCTGCAGCTCGTGTACCGAAATAGCCAAAACAATCAGCTCGCCTACACGCAGCTGGACGTCGTGCAGAATGCAGACCTGCGCTTGGAGATCGACTTCTACGGCTCACTCGTCCGTGCTCAGGTCGGCAGTGGGGCGCTGAGCGCCTGGCAGCCCTACGCCAACGGCGGCAGCATCGACGGCGTGATGCTTCTGGCTCAGCAGGCGGAGACCAACAGCTTCCCCCGAAGGTTTTTCCGTTACCTGTGGCTGCGACCCTTTTTGCCCAGCAATCCACCTCAAAGCTCCCTGGCGTCAGAGCAAATGGGCCCCAGTTGTCCCTAGTGGTGCACCGATCTCGACCGAGAGCACCCGCTAGGGAGGTGGCTCGGCTTGGCGCCCTAATCCCACCGCGATGCAGGAGACGCGCAGCGGCGACCTGCCAGACGCAACTCTCGGCCTGGAATACCCTTTCCACCGCTACGTCAAGAACCCCCTTTTGCTCGACGGCCGTCTCGGATACTCTGCAGCTGCAGAGGGCTCAGCCCTTTTGCAATGCTCTGAGCCTGAGCAGACGCTCAAATCTTGGTGGCCCCCCCTTTCGGCGCTATGACATGAGGGAATGTGCGCGTTCCTTGACGCGCTCTCGAGGTCAATCCAATGGATGCCACGGACTACTTACTTCCCGGAAGCACCATCGCCAACCGATTCCGCATTCGGGAAACCCTGAGCTCTGGGGCAACCGGCGTCGTCTACGCAGCCGACGATACCCAACGCGGACAGCCCATTGCGCTCAAGGTCTACCACCCACAGCTCAGCGCCAACCCAGCCTTCGAGGCACGGCTGCGCGGCGTGATGGCCGCGATCTCCGAGAACCCTCACCCCAATATCGCCACCGCGCTCGGCTGCGGTGTCGCACAGGGCAAGCTCTTTTGCGCCATGGAGCTGGTCGGAGGCGAGAGCGTCGCCGACAAGCTGGAAAAACACGTCGAGTTCGCCTCCTTCGAGGTCGAGTCGATCATCAAGCAAATCCTGCACGCTATCGAGCCCTTGCACCAACGCGGCTTCTTCAACCACGACCTCAAGCCCAAGCACATTCGCATCCTCCCAGGTGGTGCCGTCAAGCTCGTCGGCCTCGGCGCCTCCCCACCCTTCTCGACCAACATCCTCCGCGCCTTCCCCAACGCCGTCCAAGGCTCTGGGACGCCGGGCTACGTCGCACCCGAGCTGCTCAATGGCGAAGAGCCCTCGGCCGCCGCAGACATCTATTCCGTGGGCTTGGTGGCCTACGAAATGCTCACCAACAAGCCCGCCTACGGCGTCGACAACGAGCTCGCACGCGCCAGCGCACAACTCAGTCGGCCACCGGACGCCGCAGAGATGGACATACAAATGCTCGCCAGCTGGCGTGTCATCGAGCAGATGTTCGATCGCAATCCACTGGTCCGCTACAACAGCGTAGAGATGGTCATCGAGGACCTGGACGAAGCCTCCGGCGCAACCCCGGAAGCGGGCTCCACCATGGCCGTCCCACTCACCCACCTCTTCATGGCCGACCTCGCCAACCTCGCCCCGAAACCCAGCCCCGCACCAACACCTCAGCAGCTCTTTGGCGACGATGCCGAAGATGTCGAAGAAATCGAGGAGCTCGATGCCTCCGAGCTCGAAACAGAGCTCGAGGAGCCTTTCCCAGAGCCCCCCATGCCTGCGGCCCCTAGCCCCAACGCCCCCCTCGACCTCGCTCCCTCGGGACGCGAGCTCGCTCGGCTCAGTATCACCGCAGCTGCCGCTGAAGCCGCGCCCCGACGCTCCCTTCCACAAGCCCCGCTCGTTCTCCGTCAGCCCACTCCCATTCAACATAAAAGCAAGGTCAGGACCATCCTCTTCATCCTCATCGTCCTCTTGCTCTGCGCAGGCGCCTTCGCTGCCGTCTGGTTTTTTGTCCTCCGCTGAGGCTGGCAGGGGCGAGCCATCTTCTCGACATCTTTCGGCAACTTGGGGGGACAGGCCGAGTGCCCACATTCGCGTCCGCTTGGACTGGACATCTGGAGCTGCTCGGGTGAACATATCGGAGTGGGCAGCGTACCCTTGCCAATGGACACGGCGATGATCGATCGCGCAATCCGATTCGGCCCCTTCGAAGTTCATCACCTGCTCGGACGTGGTTCGATGGGGGAAGTGTGGAGAGGCTTGCACGTCGCCCAACAAATCCCAGTTGCCATCAAGGTTTTGACCTCGGAGCAAGCCCGCTCGAGCGAGGCAAGAGAGGCCTTCGATGCAGAGGTCCGCGCCGTCGCTCGCCTCCACCACCCTGGCATCGTTCACATCCTCGACTACGGTGCCATCAGCGCTGAAGCCGAACGCGCCTCGAGTGGCCGCCTGCCTGCGGGCAGCCCAGCGCTCGCCATGCAACTCGCCAGCGAAGGCACCTTAGCACGCCCGAAACAGCCCTGGGATTGGTGGTCCCTACGCGCCCTGCTGCTCGATCTGCTCGACGCCCTCGCCCACGCCCACGCCCGTGGGGTCATCCACCGCGACATCAAACCAGCGAACATCCTGGTCAGCCTCACCGCAGACGGACGAAAACGCTTTATTCTCAGTGACTTTGGAATCGCGCGGGCAATCGGAATCAGAGAGGACAAGGCAGGCGTGGTCTCGGGTACGCCCCATTACATGGCCCCCGAACAGATCCTCAACCGTCTTCACGCTCAAGGTCCCTGGACGGACCTCTACTCCGTAGGCTGTCTCGCCTACCAGTTCGCCACGGCGCGATACCTCTTTCCAGGCGTCACCGGGACAGAGCTGCTCGCCTTTCAGCTCTCCAACACACCCACCCCCATTGACAACGAACAGCTACCCCAAGGCTTCCAGCGCTGGCTCGACAGGATGCTCGCCAAACACCCCCGTGACCGCTTCCAGTTCGCCGCTGACGCAGCCTACTCACTCACTCGCCTCGATGGTGGAAGCGTGCCTGCCATGCCCACCACCCCCGCACTGAGCCAAAACAGCGCCGATGAAGCAGGCGTCGAAGAGCTCTTTGCCGACAACGTCGGTGACACCATTCGCGCCGAGCTGCAGCAACTCCAACCAGATGCTCCTCAACTGGGTACACTCGCCGAAATCTTCTTTCAACCTGAAGACTTCCTCGAACCGGTCTCGCTCATCTCCAGCCTCGCCAGCGACTCCCCACCCTGCCCAAAGACCTGGCGACGCACCGATGCTGGACGCCCACCTCCCCCTCTGGTTGGCGCGGGACTTGGTTTGTATGGCCTGCGCACCGTCCCCCTGGTCAACCGCGACGCCGAACGAGACCACATCTGGAGTATGCTGCTCGAGGTGAATCGCAGCAGCTCCGCTCGCGCCGTTCTCCTCCAAGGCTCCGCAGGCTACGGTAAGAGCCGCGTGGTCGAATGGATCTCGCACCGAGCACATGAGCTCGGGGCTGCCATCGTCCTGCGCGCCGGTCATAGCCCCATCGCCGGGCAGGTCAGTGGACTCGCCCCCATGCTCGCCAGCCACCTCGGCTGCGCTGGCGCCGATCGCGAAGAAATGCTCGACCGCGTGCAGAGCTTCCTTGAAGAACAAGCGCTGCCCAATGAGCCCATCTTCAGAGACGATCAGGCCGCACTCGTCGAGCTCATGCTCAGCGCGCGCTCCGGGGATGAGCTCGTCAAGGTTCACTTCGCCACTCCTCGCGAGCGCTATGCAGTGATCACGCGCTTCATCGCCAGGCTTTGCCGCTTGCGGCCGGTCATCCTCTGGCTCGATGACGTCCAGTGGGGGGCAGACGCCCTCGCGTTTGCCAGCTACCTGCTCGAAACTCAAGAAATGGCCGCCCTACCCGTCCTTATCCTTGCGACCTCTCGTGAGGACGGCGGCCCCACCGCTCGCCTCGAGAAGCAGCGCCTCAGCGAGTTCTATCAGAGCCCTCGCGTGCAGCGCATGAGCATTGGCCCGCTCGAGGCCGATCACCACCGCACCTTGGTCGCTGAGCTGCTCGGACTCGAAAACGAACTGCTCGAGCACGTCGCACAGCGCACCGGTGGTAATCCGCTCTTCGCCATCCAGCTCATCGGCGACTGGGTCGCCCGCGGCGTCCTCATGGTTGGGGAACGAGGCTTCCGCCTCAGACCCGGCGAACGCGGCGAGCTGCCAGACAATATCCACGAACTCTGGCTGCGCCGCATCGCCCAACTCTTCCAGGACAGCGAAGAGGCCACCAATGTCTGGCTGGTCCTGGAGATAGCCGCCACCCTCGGTCAAGACTTCCTCCCCCAAGAGTGGCATCTGGCCTGCGGGGTCGAGAGGCTGCTCATTCCGCCTGGCATGCTCGATGTCATGCTCACCCACCGCCTCCTCGAGCAACGCGACAATTGGCTCACCTTCGTCCACGGCATGCTGCGTGAGAGCCTTGACCGCGCCGCCCGCGACTCCGGGCGACACATCCCTCATCACCTCGCCTGCGCCAAGATGCTCGAGCAGCTCTACCCGCACTCCAGCTCGGCCGTGGCAGAGCGCAGAGCCGCACACCTCATTGAAGCCAATGAGCTCGAGGCAGCCGCAGAGCCACTGCTTCTCGCTGGCATCGCCCTCACGCGCATGGGCGACTTCGGCCATGCCATCGCACTCTTTGGACAACGCCATACCGCCCTGATGGCCGTTGGCGTGCCCGCCGAGGACCAGCGCTGGGGCGAGGGTTGGGTGCACGAAGCCCGCGCCCTCAACAGTCAGGGGCACACCGACGAAGGCGAGCTGCTCGTCAAGAAAGTCATCCGCGGCGCTCAACAACACGGCTGGCTCTTCGTCGCCGCCATGGCTGACCGAGAACTCGGCTTCCTGAAGATCGGACAAGGCGATACCGCGGGGGCGATTGCAGCCTACCGAGACGCCTATGAAGGCTTCGAACCCTTCGAGGCCACCATCGAGCAAGCCGACTGCTTGCTCGGCATCGGACGCGCCTACCACTTCCGCCACGAGCTCGACGCCGCCAAGCAGTATCTCGAGGCAGCCATCGAGATGCAGCGCAAGATAGGCGACGTCTTCGGCCTCGGGCAAAGCCTGAAGAACCTCGCCAACGTCTTTCAAGCCATGGGTGATCACGCGCGGGCGGTGGACGGTCTCGAACAGGCGCAGCGACTCTTCGAACAACACGGCTACCGCTTCCAGCTCGGTGCCGTGCTCAATGACCTCGGAGAAACCTGGCGAGCACACGGCCACTTCGATGAAGCCGAGGCCTGCTACGCAGAGTCCGCCTCGATCTTCGAGCAGGTCGGCAGCACCAACAGCACTCCCCGTCTCAACCTGGGACTGCTGCAGATCATGCGAGGGCGCTACACCGAAGCAGAGGCCACCTATCAGCGAGAGCGACGACGTGCCGAAAGCATCGGGCAACTCTTGGAGTTGCCCTGGATTTACGCAGGCTTACTGACGTGCTCCGCTGCTCGTCGAAACTGGCCCGAGTTCACCAAGCTCCACACGGCCCTCGCTCAACAGCTCGAAGACACTGGCATCGTTGACGACGACATCTCGACCTGTAGCGAGCTCGCAGGACAGCTCGCCCTCCAAGAGCAGCAGCCGGCACTCGCCCGACTCGCCCTGGAGATCGCCTATTCTCAGCTCTCCAAGATGAATGATCACGAAGGGATCCAGAGAGTTACGGCTCTCTTGGCCAGGTAGTGCCTTCGTCAAGCGCTGGTCTGTCGATGTTTCAAGAATCACTCACCTTGCTCACCCAGGGACGCGGCTTCTATGTTTTGACCCAGCGCGTCCAAAGTATCGTCCAGCGAAGCGGCGTCGAAGCGGGGATGGTCAACGTCTTTCTTCATCACAGCAGCGCGTCGCTGATCATCAGCGAGAACGCCGACCCGGCGGTGCGTCGCGATCTCAACGCCTTCATGGCCCGCCTCGTCCCGGATGGCGACAAGCTCTTCGAACACAGCGCTGAAGGGCCGGACGACATGCCTGCACACGTGCGCAGCGTCCTCACCTGCGCCTCGATTTCGTTGCCAGTGCTGCGCGGACGGTGTGCCTTGGGAACCTGGCAGGGGCTCTACCTCTGGGAGCATCGACGCCAAGAGCATCAGCGACAAGTGACCGTCAGCGTCTGGGGCTGACTGAGGCGAGCGGAAACGACGCTCCTCAACGCGCGCCGCCAGGCGGAGCCTCAATCGCGACGAAGAGAACCCTGACCAGTGAGCGCGGTGTGGGCTCAATCTGCATCGGGAGCATTGCGTTGATGGCCGCTGGGGATGCCATGGCCAGGAGCTGCCAATTCGAGGACGGAAGCCACATGCCCTCCCACGCGCGAAGGAAAGCGTCGCTCTCGACTTTGGTCAATCCAGCAGCGAGCAGCTGAGGGCGAATCAGTTCGGCGAAGGCGCCCTCGGCGGGGAAGCGCTGTCGCTCACCCGAGTCCAGCTTCGCCCTTGCCTCCGGCTCGAACGCCTCGAAATAGAAAAGCTCATCGCTGCGACGCAGCCAAACGTGCTCGTAGCTCCACTCTGAGCGCGCAAGCAGCTCGTCACCTTCGACGCTGAACGGCGCTCGCCACGATGCCGTCGCGTTGTAGAGCAGCGCCGGGCTCTCGATGCCCTCGAGTCGAACACAGGGCAGCGGCTCGGAGAGCCATTGGGAGAGCTGCGAGGCCTCGCAGCCCAGAGGACCATCGAGGCCCTGACAAGCAGCGGAGGTGAGGGAGGGGGCGCTCGTCGGCAGACACGATTTATCAAGAAGCTCGATGTCTTTCCAGGCGAAGAACTCGCCGTGCTTGGGCTGCGCTCCCCCGCCTGGAGTGGGCCATACCTCTCGCAAGATCGCACCGGGGACGGAGACAGAGAGGAAGATGCGCTGATCCCAATCGAAGTCTTGCTGGGGATGAAAGTGTATCACCGGCTTCCCGAGTCCTGCGGCGCTGCCGCCACCTCCGCCACCGCCCGTACCGGTCCCGCTCAAGCCCAAGCCCCCAGTCCCAAGTTCCTCCGAGGGCTGATGCAGACAGCCCGTTCGAAGGGAAGTCTGGCCATCGGGTGCAAACGACAAGAGCCCCCACTCATGTACTGAGAACGCCTCTGGGCTTCGTGCAGCCGGGCTGGTCGAGGCGTCGACCGGCTCGGTGACGGGCTGCTCCTGCGGCGCAGTGGACTGTTGGGGCTTCTCCGGTTTGGAGTCTTGGCACGCCACCACGGCGAGCCCGAGCAGCAGCGCCCAAGCACAACGCATGACCGTGATGGGACCACGCATCGTGGTCAAGAATCTCGAATCGCTCATTGCTTCTCACACCCAAGTTGTTGATTCTCTGAAAAAAGAACAAGATCATATGAAGCGACACCTGTCCTGCAGTTTCCACGAATCGGAGCGCGACGCAGGAAGGGTCG
The DNA here is from genome assembly GCA_034002465.1 of Myxococcota bacterium. Lineage (GTDB taxonomy): Bacteria > Myxococcota_A > Bradymonadia > UBA4248 > JAVFAO01 > JAVFAO01. The sequence goes on along the minus strand of JAVFAO010000228.1, from coordinate 1,425 downwards.
TCGACGGCGTGTGTGCGCGAAGGCTCGCTCACCGTCGTGTGCTGTGCCTAGCTGTGCTTCGAAGGCGCGGAGACGTCAAGAGCCCTCGCAGAGAAAGCTGACGCGGAGCTCGCGTTGTGGGCGTTCTCAGAGAGATTGCCTTTCGGTTTCGTCGAATCTTGAGTATGAAGACGCAGGGACGGAGTGGACATCCAAACGCGCGAGGTACTTCATGGAACACGGTACTCCCAAAGCCAGTAAGCTCTTACCGAGCAACGCCTACACGAAGTTGGCGCCAGGTGAAGTCTACCGCCCGATCGTATCGGCGGGAGACAGGCGCGCCGAAGTGACCCTGTGGTCTGTCAGCTTCGGCCTGCTGATGGTTGTGGTCTTCTCGGCGGCGTGTATCTACATTGCGCTGCGTGCGGGCAACGGTATCGAAGCGGCGATCCCCATCGCCATCCTGGCCATTTTCTTTGGCAAGCTGCGAAAGGTCCGAAGCACGATCCTAGAGAATGTGATCGTGCAGTCGATCGGCCAGGCCTCGGGTGTGGTCGCTGCAGGTGCCGCTTTCTTGATTCCTGCCCTCTATATCAACCGCCTAGAGGTCGCTTGGTGGCACATCTTTCTGGCCACCTTCGTCGGTGGCGTCTTGGGCGTCGTGCTCATCATCCCTTTGCGAAAGTATTTTGTGAAGGATCTGCATGGAGATCTACCATTTCCTGAGGGAACCGCCATCAATGAGGTGCTGGTCACAGGGGAGTCGGCTGGGAAGAGCTCTGGTAAGATCTTGCTCGCCTCCTTTGGCCTGGGCGCCATCTACGACTTTCTCGTCGAGGGCGTGCATGCCTGGAACCCCACGCTGACCACCAAGACCTTGATGGGTCGCGCAGGTGAAGCGCTCAGCAATCTCCGCATCGATCTCTCGCTCAACGGCATCGCTGCCCTCTTTGGTCTGGGCTACATCATTGGCTTGCGCTATGCGGCCATCATCGCTGCGGGCTCCATCCTGTCGACGGTGGTGCTGGTCCCCATGGTCTATCTGGTGGGTGCACACGCTGGCGAGCTCAGCTTTGCCGGAAAGACGCTGAACATCGGCACCATGAGCTCGGGGGCAATCTTCGCCGAGTTCGTGCGTCCCATCGGTATCGGAGCGATTGCAGCCTCGGCCATCATCGGCATCATTCGTATGGGCAAGATCATCTTGAGCTCAGTGTCGTTGGGCTTCAAGGGACTGCGCGGCGGCGCCGCCAACATCGACGTCGAGCGCACGCAGCGCGACCTGCACCCACGCAACGTTCTCCTGATTCAGGCTGTCTCGGTGGTGCAGATGGCGCTGGTCTTCTTCATCGTGGCCATGGTCGAAGCAGGCGACACCTACTCCACCGCTCAGTGCCTCATGTTTGCGTTGGTTGGCGCGGGGGTTGGGTTCATCTTCTCCTTTCG
>JAVFAO010000227.1:9519-11181 GCA_034002465.1 Myxococcota bacterium | reverse complement strand
GCCGTCTCCCCATCCCGCCAGTGATGGGTGACGGTGTCCAGTTGCTCTTCGACGCAGACCGCGGCCAGATGATCCTCCTCGACCCCGCCTCCACCCGCTCTTGGCTCCTCGAGAAGGACTACCGCCGCTGGCTTCCTCTCGAGCACGAGCCCCTCGCTGCGCTCGCCGAGCAGCTCGGCACCCTCGAGGAGGTACCCAGCAGCACCGAACCCCTCGACCCGCTGCGCACACCGCCGAGCAGAGCAGAGCTCGACGCCAAGCGCCCACCCATCTGGCGCAACACCGACCACCTCGCCCCCTGGTTTGCGAGCTATGACCTGGAGCGGCACGCCATCGTGCTCTATCCCTACCGCCCCAAGGGCGTCTTCTGCCTCCCTGTACAGGGCAGACCCGGCGAGACGGTCTGTCTGGCCTCACACTCATGAGCACGAGGTGCACCATGGATTTGCTCAAGCTCTGTGTGTCGAGCGCGGCGCTGCTCGTGCTCAGCTGTGGACAGGACGAGCCGTCCGAGCCGCCAGCGCTACACGCCAACACCGCCGTCACCGCCACCGCCCAGACCGCCGCCGAGACCGTTGTGGCCTGCGATGACGCCCACAGCCTCTGGGAGCTGGGCCGAGACGGCACCTGGGCGCGGCGCTGCTTGGACGCTCCCCTCATCAGGGACACCGCAGCCTGGACCTACGATGGCACGCGCCTCATCGGCTTGGGGCCGCAGGGCTGCACGGGATATCCAGACCCACTCTTCCAACGCAGCGTGTCTGGCCAGCACGTAGAGACGGTCGAGACCAAGTTCAACTCCTACTTTGTCAACAAAGGAGCGAGCATCACCACCGACGATCAGGGCAACGTGCACACCTACGGAGGAGAGCTGTGCCTCCCCTACAATTCGGGGCTCCACGCGGTGCTCTTCGCAGACGGCGGCTCGAAACACGAGATTTTTGGCACCGAGTTGGTCTGGCCTGTGGTCTTCCCCCGTGAAGACAAGGTCCTGGTCTCGAGCGGATTGGCCTTGCGAGAAGGGAATCTCGACGTGGCGACCTATCCTGGCCTCGACTTCGAGCCCAACCCCTACTGTTGGTTCATTCACCCAGACGGCGTTGGAGAGCACTTTCTTCCCCGTTTCTGTGGTCGAAAGAAGGGGGAGTTCGTCCCCGAGGCGCGCAAGAAGGGCACCTGGTTCTTTCGAGCGCAGCGCGACGATGAACCCAGCCTCCCGCCCGGTCGAGAGCTGAGCTGGGTCTACGACCGCAAGCGCGACCGCCTCGTGAGCCTCGCTTTCTTCGAGCCCAGCATGTGGTCGTCGGAGCTGATGGATCCGACGCCGCTCTTGTGGCGCGTCGACCGCAGGGCGTGGTCGATCCCCAAGCAAGGCGCCGTGGCGCAGCTCCCGGACCCTCCGGTGGTCGGCGACGGGGTGAGCTTGCTCTATGACCCGACGGCGGAGCAGGTGATCCTCTTCGACCCCTTCGGCACCAAGTCCTGGGCGCTGGCGGCCGACGACAGCGCCTGGGAGGAGTACCTGACGCACGCTTCGGTGCCGCTGCCGGAAGGCATCACGTTGCCCGACAACACGCGCGGGACAGAGCATCGCTTCACCCAGTGGTGGGCACCCTACTTCGCCTATTGGGACCTCGAGCGCGGAGCGCCGACGCTGCTCTT
>JAVFAO010000227.1:0-9419 GCA_034002465.1 Myxococcota bacterium | reverse complement strand
GAGCTCACGCAGAGGCGCAGAGGCGCAGAGTGGGTGGGTCGAGCGCTGATTTCCGTTCTCTCCGCTCAGCCAGCGTGGATTGCGCAGGATCAGGCGTGGGGCCGGCTTCCAGCCGGCCGACCGAAGCTCGGTACCTACACTCGAGGGCCAGCGTGGATTGTGCAGGATGAGACGTGGGGCCGGCTTCCAGCCGGCCGACCGAATCCCAGGGCAGCCAGGCTTGGGTTGCCCCGCAACGCGGGGAGAGGCTGGAGCGAGCTCGCGCGAGTGACAGCCAGGGGTCCGACAGCACACTGTCGTTCCTCGCCCCTCGTTCCTCGTTCCTTGTTCCTATTTCTTGAATCCAGATTGAAGTTTTGGCAGATTGTTTCTGGTCTGGATTCGGAATGCACGGGAGTCACAGATGAGGCCGCGAATCACCCTGTCGTTACTGGCTGCTCTTATGTTGGCCTTGGGCTCGCCCGTGTATGCCGGTCCAGATGACCGAGGGCTCGAGGACGAGGACCCTCCCGCCGAAACGACTGAGGAAAGCGCAGGCGAGGGTGCGGCTACAGAGGGAGAGGTCGACGCAGAGGGCGCGCCACAGGCCGCTGAGGACGCAGAGGCGTCACCGGGAGCAGAGGGTGTCGAGGACAGCCGAGCTGCCGAAGAAGCGGCGGGACAGACCGAGCCAGCCAAGACCGACCAGGCTGCGCCTGGGGAGGCAGCCGACGAGGCGGTGATCCCGTTGGATGCGCTGCCTACAGAGGCACCCAAGTGGGTCGAGGTCGATCCGCGCGATAGGCCTGATGGCGCGCTGCGCGTCTTTGCCGAGCTGGGGATGGGCTTGCTGGTCGGCGTCTTGGTCGGCGGCGTCACCCTGTTGGCCGTGGTTCCTGGCTCCGGAGACAGGCTGTCGGCGGTTATCCTCGGCGGCGGCATCGGCGTGGGCATCGGCATCCCCGCTGGCGTGCTCCTGGGAGGGCACATTGCCGGGGGCGTGGGTTCGGCTTGGTCGCCTTGGGTGGGATTTCTCTTGGGCGGCGTGGTCGGCGGCCTCTTCGTGGTGCTCGCTCCACCCGTCGGCGTTCCCATGCTGGTGGCCTTGCCCATCACTGGCGCCATCGTCGCCTATGAGCTCTCGGACAGCGCCAACATGGACGAATTGCTGCGCCCGAAGCGCGCCGAGCTCTACCCCATCGTCTTGGTCGACGAACACACCTTTGGGCTGGGCTTCTCGGGCAGCTTCTGAGCATTCCAGCTCAGCTCGGTTCCTGCACTGGAATGTTGGGCAGCGATGGGCGCGGTTGGCCGTTTGGCGAAGTGGCCGGAACGTCGTCGGCTTGCTGCTTCATCGTGGCTCCAAACCAGGTCGCGACCCGCTGAGACAGCTTGCCCACATCTTCACGAATGAGCAGGATCGAGGGCAGCACGAAGAGCGTGATCGCCGCCGAAATCCCCACTGGCAACTGCTTCTCCTGCAGGTAGCCCTTGACCGCGTCCGCGATCTCCACTGGTTTGCCGTCACCCACTCGGAAGACGTCCAGACGAATCGCTGGTTTGCCGTCGAAGAAGGCTGCTCGGTCGATGTCGGCGAAGCCATCGATGACGGTCCCGAGCTCTGACAAGCGCAGCTCGCTGCTCGATTTCCGGCAGCGCGAGCAGCTCGCGTCTGACCGCCTCGGCTTGGTCCCGCAGCACGGTCTGCGTGGTGTCTCCGTACAGAACCACCGAGATGATCTGCGTGCGGTTCGATGGAACGCTCAGCACCGGCCGTTCAGCGTCGGCGGGAAAGGAGGTGATCCTGTCGACCGCAGCCTGCACGTCGTTGAGCACCACGAAGGCGTCGGCCCCGAAATCGAGATCGAGTTGCACCGAGGCGAGCCCTTCCGCTGCGGTGGAGCGCACCCGATCGACACCGTCCAGGGCGCTGACCGCTTCCTCGATGGCGAGCACGACTCCTTTCTCCACCTCCTCGGGGCTGCCTCCCGGATAGACCACATCAATGGAGATGCGGTCGCCGCTCACCTCGGGGAAGACCTCCTGCTTGATCAGCGGCGTCATCGCGATGCCACCCAGGAGCAGCAGCGCCATCAGCAGGTTGGCGGCGACGGGGTGCTGGGCCATGAAGGCAGTGGGCGAGCGCCGCCTGCTCAGTGGCAAGGTGGACTGCGAGCTGCGCTCGGGCTTGCTTCGAGCGTCGTTGCTGGAGCTCATTGCAGTTCTTGTTGAACGCCGAGGACCTGGTCGAGCTCACGCCAATAGAGCACGTCGAGGTAGGTGGCGACGAGCTCTGCGCTGACGCTGATGAGGATGGTTTGGGTGTCGAAGGCGGCGGCCTGCGCGTCGTAGTCGGCGGCGTTGCTGTTGGCGTTTTGCTGTCCCCACAGATCGATTTCGTAGGAGGCGGCGAGGGCGGCTGAGAACTGGTTGTTGTCGACGGGCCCGAAGGCTGCGTCTCGTGACGCCACGCTAGTCTTTGCATTCGTTCGCTCTCGCGAGACCCTCGCAGCGCTGCGCAGGCGCATCGGATGCGCCCGCGACAGACACTGACTCGTGCCTCGCTTCGCTCACTTGATTGCATTCGTTCGCTCTCGCGAGACCCTCGCAGCGCTGCGCAGGCGCATCGGATGCGCCCGCGACAGACACTGACTCGTGCCTCGCTTCGCTCACTTGTTTGCGATCCCTGTGCGTTGGCGATTGGGGTATACTGCGGCGGGCACGTTGTGGAGGCTGTGGGATGGAACAGGGCGGGCGAGACGAGCGGGGAGAGATCGAGCGTTGTGTGGCCTTGATGGCCGAGGCGCAGGGAGAGGACGAGTTCGAGGCGGCGGCAGAGATGCTGCTGGAGTTTGGGACGCGTGGCTTGTCGTTGTTGCGTCGAAGGGTGTCTTCGTTATCGCCGGTGGTGCAGCGGGGCTGTGTGTCTTTGGGGCAGCGTGTTGGCGGGCGCGAGGGGGCGCTCTTGCTGGCGCAGTTGTTGGCGGATGGGGGCGATGAGCTGGAAGGGGAGTGCATCGTTGCGCTTGGGGCGAGCGAGAGTGAGCATGCCCTGCGGCCCCTGCTGCACTGGTTGGTGAGCAGTGCGAACGAGGACCAGCTCGAGCTCTTGACGAGCAGTGTTCGGACTTTGGTGGCGCAGCTCGAGCGGCGGACGCTGTCGGAGACCCTGGCGGGCTTGGATGAGAAGCTCTTGGAGCAGGTCTGGGGTGTGGGCGACGACTGGATGCGACAGCTCATCGCTCGGGAGCGCGAGCGGCGTCGACTGTTGCCTTTCGGTCGTGTGTTGGAGGAAGAGGGGAGCCTGGGGCGCGCCTATGGTCGAGATGAGGTGAAGCGGGCGATGCTGGAGCGATTGGGCGAGAGCGGCAGTCGGTCGGTGTTGCTGGTGGGGCCTGCCGGGAGCGGCAAGAGCACGGTGATCCATGATTTGGTCCGGCATCTCGGGCCAGAGACTGGTGTGGACACGCTGTTGCAGACCTCCACGGGGATGTTGTTGGCAGGGACTCGGTATTTGGGAGAGTGGCAGACGCGCGCGCGGGATCTTTTGGAGCTGGTTGCTCAGCAGCGGCGCATCGCGGTGTATTTCACGGATGTATCCAATCTGGTCTCGGCGGGCGCGAGCGCGAGCAGCACGGACAATCTGGCGGACGTGCTGGCGCCAGCGATGGCGCGTGGCGACCTGGCGGTGATAGGGGAGGCGGCGCCGGAGACGGTGCAGCGGGTGTTGGAGTCGCGGCCGGAGTTTCGGCGGCTGTTTCGGACGATCGTGTTGGACGAGCCGCTGCCGGAGAAGACGCGGGCGATCGTGGAGGAGGTGAGCCGAGAGCTGTCAGCTCGGGCGAGCGAGCAGTTTGGAATACTGCTGCGCTACTCGGAGACCTTTGTGCAGCGGGCGCTGGAGCTTGCGGGGCAGTTTCGCAGCACCGTGGCGCAGCCGGGTCGCAGCATCGATTTGCTTCGTTCGACGGCGCATCGTCGTTTGCGAGAGGCGAGCGCAGGCGAGACGGTGGTGATGGAGGCGCACGATCTGGTGGAGACGCTCAGCATGGAGACCGGCGTTCCGGTGACGATGCTGGATGATCGTTCGGCCTTGGAGCTGGATGCGGTCTGTGAGTTTCTCTCATCGCGGGTGATGGGGCAGCGTCGCGCGATTACCGAGCTGGTGGATTTGGTGACCTTGATCAAGGCGGGCTTGACGGATCCGACCAAGCCGACGGGGGTCTTGCTGTTCATTGGTCCGACGGGAGTAGGCAAGACGGAGTTGGCGAAGGCGCTGGCGGAGTTTTTGTTTGGCAGCAGTGAGCGGATGATTCGTCTGGACATGAGCGAGTTCAACGATGCGTTGGCGGTGGAGCGATTGCTGGGCAATCCCCATGCGCCGGAGTGGAGCGCGAGTCGCCATGGGCTGCTCACCGGTCGTATTCGCCACGAGCCGATGTCGGTGCTCTTGTTGGATGAGGTCGAGAAGGCGCATCGCAGTGTGTTCGATGTGATGCTGCAGTTGATGGACGATGGGCGGCTGACGGACATATCGGGGAACGTGGTCAATTTCACGCAGGCGATCGTGATCATGACCTCGAACGTGGGGGGCGAGGAGCTGTTTGCGCGGAACATCGGCTTTCGAAGTGACCCGAGTCCGCTGGCGGAGGACGCTTTTCGCCGTGAGCTCGAGCGTGCGTTTCGCCCCGAGTTCATCAACCGCATCGATCGCGTCATCCCCTTCGTGCCGCTGGACGAGGAGGCGATGCGTCAGATCGCGCGCCGGGAGGTGGAGCGTCTGGTGGGGCGTAGCGGTTTTACGCGGCGACGGGTGTGTATCGACATCGACGATTCGGTGATAGCGCTCTTGGTGCGCGATGGTTTCGATCCGCGCTATGGTGCTCGACCCTTGAAGCGGCTGGTGGAGCGGCTGGTGTTGCTGCCGCTGGCGCGGGCTTTGGTGGAGCTTGGTCCGTTGGCGGAGCAGGCGCTGCTGCGGGTTGCGGTCATGCCAGGGGCGTCGACGCCGCAGGTCGAGGTGGTGCAGCGAGAGCACGGCCCAGTGTCGAGCCAGGCGGCGGTGTCGGGTCCGGGCCCCGAGCGAGGTGTCGAGCGTTTGCATCAGAGCGTGGAGGCGCTTCGGCGCGAGCTGCAGTCGGTGGAGTCGATGCCTGCGGTGCGGGGCTTGCTGGAGCGAAAGGCCGCCCTGGTGCAGGCGACCGGAAGCGGGGAATTCTGGGACGAGGCGTTGTCGGCGCGCAGGACGATGACCGAGATCCACTGGATTGAACGGGTCTTGGCAGGGATGCAGCGGCTGCGCAAGCGGGTGGACGATCTGACGGTGTTGAGCGAGCAGCAGGGCGCACGGGGTGATGAGCGACATCACCGGGCATTGGCGCGGGCCGAGGATATCGAATTGGAGCTGAGCCACCTCAGGATGGCAGTGAGCTGCAACGACGATGCGACCCGTCGCGACGCCTTCGTCGTCTTGACTCGCCTGGACAACAGCCCTTTCTCACTGGATCCAGTGGAGTCGCTGGCGGCGATGTACGTGTCCTGGGGACAGCGGCATCAATATCGCGTGCAGCCGGTGGATGAAGCTCTCGATGGCAGCAGCCTGAGCACGTTGACCTTGGTTTTCGAGGGCTTGTGTCCCTTCGGGATCCTCCGTCACGAGGCCGGGATCCATCGTTTTCATGCAGACGTGGAGTCGAAGCGAGGCCATGAGCTGCGCCGCGTGACGACCTATGTTCGGGTCGATGTGTTGCCCTTCGTCGAACCGGAGCTCTTGCGTCTGAGTAAGGCGGACTATGCGCTCTCTCGGGTCGCTGTCGAGAGCACGTACAAAGTGATGGAGCGGGTGCGACAGGTGGTGCAGCTCACGCACAGGGACAGTGATCTGCGGGTGAGGGTGGCCAGTGAGAAGAGCCAGGAGGAGGCAACCGAGCTCGCAGAGGAGCTGTTGCGCGCGCGCTTGGCGCGATATCGCATTGGGCATGGGGCGCCAGCGCTGAGCTCGACGCCAGTGCGCAGCTATCGCTTGGGGTCGCGACCCAGTGTTCGTGATGAGCTGACTGGCGTGCGCAGCGCGCGCGTGGAAGAGCTCTTGGGTGGACGTCTCGAGAGTTTTTTGGAGGCTCGGGTGCGGCGCGAGGCCTCGGCCATGGGGGTGGGCTGAGCGGCGATGAGCGCGAACACCCTCGCCACTGAGCTGCACGACACGCGAAGACGAGTTGACACCGAGCTCCGGGCCTTGGATACTAGAGCAGTTCAGGTTCGGAGCTGCTTGTGCCCCGGACAGGCGCTTTGTTTTCAGTTCCTTGTGTGAACATCGACCTTGGGCCTTCTTCGGGGGCCGAAGTCCTTTTTGGGAGGAGTCGCATGATTCGTCGCCCCATTCTCGCTGTGTTGCTCAATGTCTTGGTGCTTGGCTTTGCTTCTACCGCCGCTGCTCAGGAGACCGTTGCGGTGATGAAGTTCGAGCTGCGCGGTGGTTCAGCAGATATCGCTGACATGATGACGAGCGCGATCAAGAATGAGGTGCGTCAGACGGCGATGACCCTCTCGACGAAGGGCGGTGACGTGACCCTGCCCGACGCGCAGTTCGTTAATGATTGCGATTCGTTGGAGGCATCCTGCCTGGATCCGATCTGCGATTTCATGGAGTCTTCGGACGTCATCTTCGGTTCCATCGAGGGTTCCGGAGAGGTGAAGCTGGGTTGGTACCGCAAGGGCTCGGGCATGCAGCGCAGCTTGAATGGCTTCGTGGCCTCGCAGGAAGATGCAGGCAAGCTCGCTCGTCGCCTGATTGCAGGCGAGCAGGGTATGCTGGTGGTGCGCACGGGCGATGAGCTGGGCGCGGAGGTCCTGGTCGATGGTTTGGGTGTAGGTATCACCCCGTACGAGGCAGAGCTTCCTGTAGGTTCCCACACGGTGCAGGTGCGCAAGACGGGCTTCGAGGACACCCAGGTGCGCAGCATCGAGGTACGGCAAAACGAGACGGTTTCCGTGGATTTCGAGCTCGTTGCGATGGCTGTTGGCGCAGGCAATCCGGAGCTCGTGACCTGGGGTTGGGTGCTCTCGGGTGTGGGCGCGGCGGCCATGGTTGGTGCCGTGGTGACGGGCGTGCTGGTGCTCCAGAACGAGACGGCGCTGTCTGATGAGATGAAGAAGCTGCCCACCACCGAGAACCCCAAGGCCGTCATTGATGAGGCCAATTCCATCAAGAGCACGGGTGAGACTTTGGCCACCACCACCACCATCCTCTGGGGAGTGGGTGGCACTCTGGCCGTGGCAGGCCTGACCTTGGTGCTGGTGGGTTATCTCAGCGGGGGCTCCGAGGAAGCTGAGGCGACGGCGTTCCAGTTCAACATGGGCGTCTCGGGTGACGGCGCGATGGCCACCATGGGCTGGCGCTTCTGAGCTGGGCAAGCTGCCCTCTTGCCATCTCCCTGCACAGCCTTACACCATGCTTGTGCGTTGGGTCGCCAGCCCGTCAGCTCGACGGGGCGCGCTTCTTCCCTGAAACGCCTGAGCACCAACGCCAACGCCCAACGCACAGCATTGGGAGGACTCTCTGGTGAGGGTCCTCTCAGTGCTCCTTGCGCATCAAGCGCTGGAAGAGACAGCTCTTTGCATGGACAATGCCCGACGACGCGGTTCCGAGGGTTGTCGACGCGCAGCAGCAAACAAGGATGTGGCAGGTGGCCAAAGCAATTCGCATTTACACGATCAGACCCTGCAGCTTTTCCTCTGAGGCGCTCAAGCTCTTGGAGGAGCTTGGCGTCGATTTCGAGAACGTGGATTTGAGTGACGCCCCATATGAGCGTTCGAAGCTCATCCAGCAAACTGGTCGTCGGACTTTTCCACAGGTGTTCGTGGAGCAGCGCTGCATTGGCGGCTACACCACCCTGGCCGATCTCATCGATGGTGGTGAGTTTCAGGCCATGATCGCCGACGAAAGCTAGACCCTCGGGCAGACACAGCGTGTCACTGAGTTCGAGGGTTCCAGCGGGCCCAGGCGAGCGCGGCGAGTCGTGCGTTGGGGGTGGGGGCAAAGTCCTCGAGACCTTTGCGCATGACGCAGATGTTGTCTTCGTGCCAGAGCGGGACGTAGGGCAGCTCGAAGGCGGCGAGCACCTGTGCAGCGCGGTAGAAGCCGGCGCGAGCGTCTTGGGAAGGTGTACGTCGTCCCATCTCCAGCACTGCATCGATGGCTGGAGACGAGAATCCGCCTCGGTTTCTGCCATCTGGGTTGTGTTCGGGGATCATTGACGAGTGTAAGGCCACGAAGCCCAGGTCCGGGTCGATGGGGCTTGGCCATTGCAGGCTGGTGAGCTCGAACTGTCCGCCTTGTAGCTTGGCAAAGAAGGTTCCAAATTCGAGGGCTTGCACGTCGAGCTCGATATCGAGCTCGGCGAGCTGTGCGGCGAAGAGCTGGGCAATGGAGCGGCGCAGTTTGCTGGTCGAGCTGAGGAAGCTCAGTCGCATGCGTGGCTGGCCGCCAGGTCCGTCGCTATCTGTGTATCCTGCCTCATCGAGCAGCGCTTTCGCTTTCTTGAGCGAACGAGGGTACTTGGGGACCTTGTCCTGGTAGGCCCAGTGCATGGGGGAAAGCATGCCTGAAGCGAGCTCGGCGAGCCCCCGGAATTTGTATTCGACAATAGGTTCCCTGTCGATGGCATAGGCAATGGCCTGACGCACTCTCCTGTCGTTGAGAGGTGGCTCTCTGACATTGAACATGAGGTAGGAGTACTTGATGGAGGGGGAAGTGGCGACGGTGAGCTCTGTCTGTCGTTGCAGGACGGGGAGCATGATGGGCGAGATATTGTTGACGGCGAGGTCCGCGGAGCCGCCGAGCAGCGCGAGGATTCGGGTGTTGTCGTCGCGGATGGGTCGAAAGAGCAGGCTTGGGATGTGGGGTGGGCCGAGGGTGTAGGCTTCGAAGCGGTCGAGGATGACGACGTCATCGCTTCGCCAGGTTCTGAGCATGAAGGGCCCGGCGCCGAGCCGGGGCTCCTGTTTGCTGGCTTCACGTTCAGAGACGATGCCCAGCTCGAGGGTCATGAGGAAGGGCGCGTGTGGGTGTTCGAGCTCGATGTGGATGTGCTCTGGATCAGGGCAGTGCAGCGCTTTGATGGTGCGCATGACGTGAGGGGTGGAGCGGAAAGTGTAGCAAACGTCGGCGGAGCTGAGGGCTGAGCCGTCGTGGAAGCGGAGCTCCTTTTTGAGGGTGATGTCGTAGCGGGTACTCGACACCTGCTCGATGCTCTCCGCGAGGACGAGCTGAGGTTTCAGGTCGAAGGTATCGAAGCTGAGCAGTGGGGCGAAGATGAGGTGGGAGATTTTGGTGCCGATGTCGTCGGTGACGCGTCGCGGGTCGAGGCTCTGTGGCGCAGACTCGACGAGGACGACGAGCGCTGCTTCGCGCTCGCCGGTGCAGGCCCAGAGAAGCGAGA
>JAVFAO010000226.1:0-11222 GCA_034002465.1 Myxococcota bacterium | reverse complement strand
TCAACGCGAATCGACCAATTTACATGGGTGCATATTTCACGCCAATGCCACATTGGCCGCGCGGAGGTCAAGCTCTCATGCGCCTCGGATCGCATGCCCTACGCCATCACTGGGGGGAACATCCGTCCGATGCGATCCAAGCCGAGACCCAGCTCCTCGCCTCAGGCGGCAGCTTCAGCATCGAGGCAGGTGGTGGGAGTTCGGCAAGCCTCGCGACTGACGCCTCTGCAAAAGGTCTGAAAGCGGGTTCGCTCGTGCAAATCAGCGGAGGAAGCTTTGACCTCGACTGCGCCGACGACGCGATTCACTCCGATGATGCCATCGTCATCGAAAACGGCAGTTTTCAGCTCCGCACTGGCGACGACGCTGTGCACGGGGAGGAGAGCCTGAGCATCCTCGGGGGCGAGCTCGAAATCAGCACCAGCTACGAAGGCATCGAATCAAAGGAGCTGCTCATTGAAGGCGGTCAAATCCGGGTGCTTTCCAGTGATGATGGCGTCAATGGAGCTGGCGGTGTCGACGGCAGCGGGGGTCCTCCTGGGCCTCCAATCCAAGGAGACTACTGGCTACACATCACGGGGGGCCGGGTCGTCGTCAACGCAAGAGGTGACGGAATCGACGTCAACGGAAGCATCGAGATGAGCGATGGCGTCGTGCTCGTCAACGGCCCCACCGAGGCCATGAATGGACCGCTGGACTACGACCGCAGCTTCAACATCTCAGGTGGCACGCTCATCGCCGTGGGCAGCTCGAACATGGCGCAGGCACCGAGCACCAGCTCGACTCAAAACTCTATCCTGTTGCGTTCGAATACCACACGGCAAGCTGGCACGCTCATTCACCTGCGCAGCGCCAACGGTACCGAGCTCTTCACCTTCAAGCCTGAGAAAGCGTTCCAATCCGTGGTGTTCTCATCGCCTGCGCTGGTCAGTGGCAGCTACTCCCTATCCTTTGGCGGCAGCCATAGTGGTACCGAGGAAGATGGGCTCTACAGCGGCGGTAGCTACACGCCAGGTACGCTCTAACGCAGCTTCAATGTCAGCACTCGGGTCACCACCCTCAACTGAGCTGAACCAAAGCCACCAACAGAGCACTTTCCCGCCCATCAACATCAACCCGAAATCAAAGGGATTCCAAAGGGCATAGCCCTTTGGCGGGGCGTGGGGCAGCGCCCCACGAAGACAAATCAATGGGATGCTCGAGCCGCGCGAAGCGCGCGAGCAATGTCGAGGTGGTCGAGGTGCTTGATGTCTGTGGACTTGGGATGGCGTTGGAGACCTCACCCCCCAACCCCCTCTCCATTGATGGAGATGGGGAGACGAGGATGAGAAGGTATTCCTGGATGGGCGTGTCGTGCCATCCCTAACACGCCACTCTTCGGGCTGCCTTCGCAGTGAGTCTTCGTCTGCCCAGGTCGCCTTCTTCCTTCCTGCTCTTCGTGCTCTTCGTGGTGCAATTGCTCCTTCTGTTCATCGACTTGCAGGTGATACACAGCACGGAGGCTTTGTCGGTGCGTGGGGAAGCACCACCATCGTCCGCTATCTCCCCAAATCCACCTGGACCATCATCCACTCGCGCAGCTCGGTGATGGCCGCGTCCAGCGCCTCGTCCTCCAAGTCCGCAAAGTGTCGCGGAGCCCCAACACGCACCTGCACCTTGGCACCAGGCTTGAGCAGCACGCTGCCCGCGCACATCAGGTCCCGCATGCCAGAGACCGCCACCGGCACCACCGGCACCCTCAGCTCCCGCGCAATCACGAAAATCCCGCGCCGAAAGCGACCCAGCCGTCCATCTCGCGTGCGCGTGCCTTCCGGGAACACCAGCAGCGAACGCCCCTGCAGCAACTCCTCCCGAATCCTCTCTCGAATCCCCTCGAGCTGAGCGCTCTCGCCTTTGCGCACAGGGATGGTGCCGCGATGCCGCATGAACGGGCCATAGAGCGGATAGCGAAAGTGGTCTTCGCGCTCTAGTCCCTGTCGATAGTGAGGCGTGGCGTTGTGGCAGATGATGAAGTCGAAGTGGTTGACGTGATTCTGCACGAAAATGTAGGGCTTTTCGGCCAACACCCCCGGATCGACCTCGGCGCTCCAGTCGACCCCCAGCAACGCGAGCTGAACCTTCACATACCGCCGGTTGAGCGGCTGCAGCCGGTGGGCAGGTACCCCGCACTTGGCACTGAGCACGGTGAGTCCGCTCAGCACTGGCACCGACCAGGCCAGGCTCGCCCCCCACAAGCCGGCCGACTTCAGCCAGTCGAGCGCGGTACAGTGCCCGTGCAACTGACGCGCAAGCTCGCGCTGCTCGGCAATCCAGCTCAGGAGGGCCATCCCAACACCTCGATGGCACCGGGCAGGACCTGCAGACTGCGCAGGGTGAGCTGCAGCACCTCCCCGTCGACCATCACGTCGACCGGGCGTTTGCAGGCGAGCTCGATACGCTTGCGCTGGTAATACTCGGTCTCGGGCAGCTCGACATGGGTCCCGCGAAAGATGCGCGGGAACGCTGCAAGCAGTTGGTGGCGGGCGAGGGGCCCAACGCGAATCAGGTCGAGAAGGCCATCATCGAGGCGAGCATAGGGCGCCATGAGCATGTTGCCGCCAGTCAGGCGCGAGTTCGAGAAGGAGAGCAGCGTGCACGGGCGCGCATCGAGACAGCCATCCTCGCCGCGCAGCGCAAAGGCCTCGTGCCGATGGCTCGCCACGCAGAGCAGCACGGCCAGCGAGTAGCCCAAGACCCCCAACGGCTTGAGGTGGCGATTGGTGAGCGCACCCACGCGAGCGCTGAAGCCCACAGAGAGCAGATTGGCGAAATAGAGCTCGCCTTCTGCGTGCTCGAGGTGCAGCACATCGACCGGCCGCCGTTGGCCGCAAGTCAAGGCCCGCAGAGCGTCGGGCAGGGTGGGCACGCCGCAGTCTGCCGCGAAGCAGTTGCCCGTGCCCAGCGGCAGCACGGCGAGGGTAGGGCGCTGCTTGGCGACGGGCAGCAGCCCATTGAGCAGGGCGAAGACGGTGCCATCGCCACCCGCAGCGATGAAGGCGCGGGCGCCGTCCAGGTAGGCTTGGCGCGCGAGCTCTTGGACCTGGCCTGGACGCTCACTTTCGAAGAGCTCGAAGCGTAGGCCCGCCGCACGCAGCTTCACCAACGCGTCGCGTAGTTGGCTTTGGGAGCGGCCAGCCCCGGCCGCGGGATTTGTAATGAGCACCCAGCGCATCCACCCCTCCGTCGCCCTGCAGCGTAGCCCATCGATACGAAAAAGAAAAGGGATTCCAAAGGGCTAGCCCTTTGGCGGGGTGTGGGGCAGCGCCCCACGAAGACAAGTCAAAGGGATGCTCGAGTCGCTCGAAGAACGCGAACAATGTCGAAGTGGTCGAGAATGATGGGGCGCCATCACCGCTATCGCCAGAAGGAAAGGGCTGGCGAGCCGCCAGCGGTCCCAGGGGAAGGCCGAGCTCTGTCCCGCCGCCAAGCTCTCCTGCTGACGAGGTCCTCCGCTTCGTGCTCTTCGTGTGGGGAGCCGCAGCGCCTTAGAATCATGCTTCTAGTCCTCACTGACCACCGCTGTCGCGCCGGCTGCGCGCAGGTCCAGAACCTCGCGAACCTTCTGCGCCAGCTCCCCACCGGTGAACGGCTTGCCGATGAACTGCGTGCCTTCGTCCAGCACGCCGTGATGGACGATGGCGTCGTCGGTGTAGCCCGACATGTAGAGGACACTGAGCGCTGGCCGCGTCTTGACCAGCTCCACGGCGAGCGCTCGGCCGCTCATCTGCGGCATCACCACGTCGGTCAAGAGCAACTGGAGCTCACCCGTATAGCGCGCCGCGAGCTCCAGCGCCTCGACGCCGTTCGAAGCGCTCAGCACCTTGAAGCCGGCAGCCTCCAGCGCGCGCCGGGCCACCTTGCGCAGCGCCTCCTCATCCTCGACCACCAGCACCGTCTCGTTGCCCGTGGCTCTGCTCCCGCTGCGAACTGCTGGACTGGCTGACATGCCAAGGTTGGGCTCGCGAGGCAGATAGAGCTCGAAGCTCGTCCCCTGCCCCTGCTCACTCGACACCCGGAGATGACCGCCGCTCTGCTTGACAATACCGTACACTGTCGACAGCCCCAATCCCGTCCCCTTGCCCTTCTCTTTGGTGGTGAAGAAGGGCTCGAAGAGCCGCGACTTGGTCCGCTCGTCCATGCCGCAGCCCGTATCCGTAACCCTGAGGAGAACGAAGTCGCCAGACGCCAGCGTGCCATCCTGCACCGCTTCTTCTTCGTCGAGCTGCGCGTTGGCGGTTTCGATGCTGAGCCTGCCGCCAGTGGGCATGGCATCCCGCGCGTTGACCACCAGGTTCATCAGAACCTGTTCGAGCTGCCCTGGATCGGCCCTGACGATCCCCAACTCCGGTGCCAGCACTTGGACATACTCGATATCCTCTCCGACGATCCGTCGCAGCATCCCCTGCATCCCCTCGGCGATCGTATTCATGTTCAGCGCGACGGGTTGTAGAATCTGCTTCCTACTAAAGGCGAGCAGCTGACGCGTGAGCACCACCGCGCGCTGGGCCGCCTTCTCGACCTCCGTGAGCTCGCTGCGCACTGGATCGCCCTCGCGCAGCGCCTCCATCGCGAACTTGGTGTAGCTCAGGATCACCGACAGCAGGTTGTTGAAATCGTGGGCCACGCCGCCGGCGAGGCTGCCGATTGCCTCCAGCCTCTGCGAGGCCCGAAACTGCTCCTCGAGCTGCTCGTGCGCCGTCACATCGCGGATCGTGCCGACCACGAAATGCGCCCCCTGCGCGTCGACATAGCGGGTCTTCTTGGTGACGATGCTGTGCAGCTTGCCATCGAAGGCAGTGAGCTGCTCCCTACACTCGTTCGTTTGCCCAGACGAGAGCACCTCGCGGTCGACGGCGAGGAAGTGCTCCATTTGTTCGGCCGGCAGGAACTCGAGGCCTGTCAGTCCGAGGAGCTCGGGGCGCGACTTGCCGAGCAGAGAACAGAGCGCGTCGTTGACCATGGTGAACCGAAACTGTGCGTCTTTGACGAAGACGGGGTCACCAATGGCGTTGATGATGCACTCGAGATAGTCCTTGGCCGCCTTGAGCTGCTCCTCGGCCATCCTGCGCTCGGTGATATCGGTGTGGGTGCCGATCAGTCGCGCCGGTGAAGCATCGGCGCTGCGTTCGACAATCTTTCCGCGGCCCTGCAGCCAGAGCCAGGTATCATCATGGCGGCGAAAGCGGAAATCGATGTCGAAGCGCCCGACTTCACCGGCGAGGTACGCCTTGAGCTGCTGCTCGCAAGCAGGAAGGTCTTCGGGATGCACCCGCTCGGCCCAAGCGGCGAAAGACTGCGGGAAGGCCTTGGGTGCATAGCCCGCCATGGTGTAGTAGCGGTCGTCGAAGAAGGCCTCACCGGTGAGCAGATTCCAGTCCCAGATGCCCTCGTTTTTCACCGCCATGGCCAGATCGAGGCGACGCTCACTCTCGCGCAGGGCGTACTCGATGCGCTTGCGCTCGCTGACGTCCCTGATGTTCAGCACCACGCCCTGCACGGTGGGCTCATGCAGCAGGTTGCAGCCCACCGCCTCGAGCTCGAGCCATTCCCCACGTTGGTGAAGATAGCGATAGTCTGCTTTGCGGACAGCGCCTGGCTGAGCCACGCCCTCGGAGAAAGACGTCAGAATGCCTGGGAGGTCGTCGGGATGAATGTTTGTAAAGCAAGAGCCACCGAGCAGCTCCTCCGGGGTATAGCCGAGAATCTGCGTGCTCTGCGCGCTGACGTAGGTCCTGCTCCCGTCTGCAGCGACCACCACGATGAGGTCGTTGGAGTTCTGCACGAGCAGGCGAAAGCGCTCTTCGCTGAAGCGTAGCGCCTCCTCGGCCTGCTTGCGCTCGGAGATGTCGCGCACCACGCCCTCGGTACCGACGACAAGCCCATTGGCGTCACGGCAAAGCCGAGCGTTCATGGAGACCCAAAAGCTGCTGCCGTCCTTGCGGCGGCCAAGCGTGATGTAGTCGAGGACACGTCCCTCGCTGCGCAGCGTCTGATGCATCGAAGTGCGTGTCGCTTCGTCGCCGTACAGCGATACCGCTTCGAGCCCCACCATCTCCTCCCTCGTATCATAGCCGTACATGCGTGCCGCCGAGGGGCTGACCATCGTGAAGCGCCCAGAGAGATCGGCCTGGAAGTAGGCGTCTTGCATGTTGTCTAGGATGCTGCGTAGACGGGCCTCGCTCGCGCGGAGCTCGTTCGCGGCCTGCTTGCTCTGGGTCACGTCACGAATCACACTCAGAAAGCAAGGGCCTTCTTCGAGCTCGACGATCTCGCCTGAGATGATGACGTCGATGATGGCACCTGAGCTCACCCGAAATCGGGTCTCGAAGTCGCGTGCTCCACCGTCGCGGGCGACCAGGGCTATGTAGCGTTCACGTGAGGCCGGGTCGGCCCAGAGCTCGAGCTCGTTGGTCGTGCGACCAATCAACTCCTCGCTCCGACGGCCCGCAAGCGAGCTGGCCGTCTCATTGACCTCGAGAATCCGACCATCCGACACCGTGGTGAGGAAGTAGGCGTCGCGGGTCGCACGGAAGACCGCCATGAACTTTGATTCCGCGCGATGCAGCAGGCGCGCCGACAGCTCGAGCTCCTGCGTCCGAGCGCTCTCGAGGGCGCTGCGAGCCTGGCGCAACGCTTCGTTTTCTTTCTGCAGCTCGAGCAGCTGTGCCTCGAGCGCGCCAAGCCTCTGACGCAGCGCTTCACACGAGCGCTCCTCCGGCGACTCGCCTGAGCTCGCGATGGTGCTCTCATGACAGTCTTTTTCCATGCCCCCAGCTCCCGACACGCCAGCACCGCCGACGCTGCGCCACCAGCTCCCGATTAGGACGACCACCCCCCACGAGCGTACCCTGCGCTTCGGAAAAGACAAGCTCCGCAATGGGAGGCATGGGAGGCATGGGCAAGCAAAAGGAACAAGGTGTGCTGAGCTCACGCGCTTTGCCATCGCTTCGAGCATCTACGCTGAAGTCGAAACGGCTTGACGCGCGCTCGTGCTCAGGAAAGCATCAACGTAGCCTGGCTACCCCAGGCCGCGTGAGCACCCGAGAGAACATGGCAGAGCTGAGCATCTACTACGGCGACAACCTCCCCATTCTGCAGACCCTGCCCGAGGCCTCGTTCGCGCTCATCTACATCGACCCCCCCTTCAACACCGGCAAGACCCAGCGGCGAACCCAGCTCTCCACGCAGCGAGACGAGCACGGTGACCGCAGCGGCTTCCAAGGCAAACGCTACCGCACGCTCAAGCTCGGCAGTAAAGAATACAACGACATCTTCGACGACTACCTCGCTTTTCTCGAGCCTCGGCTGCTGCAGGCTCATCGTCTGCTTGCCCCCAATGGCAGCCTCTTTTTCCACATCGACTACCGCGAGGTCCACTACTGCAAGGTGCTGCTCGACACCATCTTCGGCCGACACAGCTTCATCAACGAAATCATCTGGGCCTACGACTACGGCGCTCGCTCCAAGACCAGGTGGCCCGCCAAACACGACAACATCCTCTGGTACGCCAAAGACCCCACCCACTATCAGTTCCACCTCGAAGCTTGTGACCGCATCCCCTACCTGGCCCCCGGCCTTGTGGGCCCAGAGAAGGCCGCCCGAGGAAAGACCCCCACCGACACCTGGTGGCACACGATCGTCAGCCCCAACGGCCGCGAGAAGACAGGCTATCCGACCCAGAAACCACGGGGCATCTTGGACCGCATCGTCAAGGTGCACTCCCAAGCCGGAGACAAGCTGCTCGACTTCTTCGCCGGCAGCGGCTCCTTCGGCGCGTCGGCCCTCGCCTTGGGCCGCACATGCACCCTCATCGACGACAACGAAGAGGCGTTGCGGGTCATGGAGAAGCGCTTCGCCAGCATGCAGGTCGAGTGGTTCAACTGGACGCCGGGGTCTTGGGGAAAGACTGGCCTCTGAGCGCTTGCGTGAGACCTACCAATCTGCGAGCATCGCCACCATCAGCGCTCAGCTTGGCACCAGCTCCTGGGCCGAGCGCAGAGCCCGCGCCAGGCGCGGCCCCTGAAGCACCGTCCCCAAGGAAGACACCATGAGAATCGGCGCAGTCAAGCGTCCCGCCACGCCCGAACAGGCCCGTGACCTCGCCCGTGAGCACGGCGCGCAGGCCCTCTACTTGGCAGGCGCAACCAGCTTGCACTTCCTGACCGACGCCTCCCAAAAGTTGGGGAAAGAGGCCAAGCGCCCAATCGACAAGAACTTGGGGAAAGAGGCCAAGCGCCCAATCGACAAGAAGGTCGCCATCTTGCTGGACCGCCTCGACCTGCGCGGCATCAGCGACGATGGACGGCGCTACTGCATCGGAGCCATGACTTCGTTGGCGGAACTCATGAACTTCCGCGCCCAGCGCTGGGCCTTCCACGAGACCGTGCGCCGCACCGCCACCCACCAAATTCGCAACATCTCCACCATCGGCGGCAACATCTGCAGGGTCTTCCCCTGGTGCGACCTGCCCGTCGCGTTGCTCGCCCTGGACGCGCAGATGCTGCTCCTCGGCGAAGAGCGCTACAGCCTGAGCGCCGACGATTTCTTCGCCTCCCAGCCCGCGCGCCGCCTCGCCAACGGTGACCTGCTCCTCTACGTCGAGCTGCCGCCCCTCGCCGCTCACATGGGCTTCGGCTACCGCAAAGAGGTCGTCACCCTCTCGGGCTTCAGCCTGATGACCGTCGCCGTGCGCCTCTGCCTCGAGCAAGGGGCCATCAGCTCCGCACGCGTCGCCGCTGGCGGTGCCCTCCCTTTTCCGCGCCGCCTCTCCCAGGTCGAAGACCTGCTCGTCGGACGCCCTGCAGCGCCAGACACCTTCGTCGCTGCCGCCGAAGGCGTCCAGGGCATCCCCTGGAAAGGACGGGAAGACTGGAGCGATGCCTACACCCTTCAAGTCGCCAAGGTCGCCGTACACGACGCCCTCCAGCGCGCCCTCGACTTCGCCCAGAGGAGGAACTGAAGATGGCCACTCGACTCACGCTCAGCTTCACCCTCAACGGTGCAGTGCGCAGCTTCGAGACCGATCCCAATGAACGCCTGCTCGACCTGCTCCGGCGAGAAGGCCTGAAAGGGGCAAAGGCAGGCTGCAGAGAAGGTGTCTGCGGCGCTTGTACCGTCCTCCTGGACAGCCGCGCTGTGTATTCATGCCTTCTCCCTGTGTGTTTGGCCGACGGACACCGCGTCACCACCGTCGAAGGGATTGGCGACCAGGCCGACCCTCACCCCATCCAAAAGGCGCTGGTGGATGCGGGGGCGGTGCAGTGCGGCTTCTGTATCCCTGGAATCGTGGTCTCGGCAAAGGCGCTGCTCGACGAGTCGGCCCGGCCCGACGACGAAGAGATTTGCGAGAAAATGGACGGCAACCTCTGCCGCTGCACCGGCTACGAGAAGACCTTCGCCGCCATCAAAGCGGTGCTCGCTGCACGCCAAAGCCTCGACGACGAGGGGGCCAGTCATGGCTGAGACGCGCACAAACAAGCTGAAAGTCGTCCAGCAATCCGTCAACAAGGTCGACGGCTTACAGCTCGCTGCTGGCTATCCATCGTATACAGTGGACCTCGCTCCAGCCGACTGCCTCCACGTCCAGATGCTGTGGAGCCCCCACCCGCATGCCATCATCAAGGACATCGATATCAGCGAAGCCGAGGCGATGCCTGGCGTCCGCTGTGTGCTGTATCATGGCAACGTGCCGCGGAATCCGTATACGACAGCAGGGCAGGGCTACCCAGAGCCCTCACCCTATGACCAGGTCGTCTTCGACCGCAAGGTGCGCTACGTCGGCGATCGCGTCGCCGCCGTCGCCGCCGATACCCCCGCCATCGCCAAGGCCGCCATCGCCGCCATCAAGGTCGACTACGAGCTGCTCACGCCCGTGCTCAGCATGGATGAGGCCATCGCCCCTGGAGCGCCCATCATCCACGACGAGCCCGATGCCAAGATGATCCTCCCCATCCCCTACGCCCCCGAAGAGAACACCGTGGCCAGGGTTGGGATGGACGATATCGGTGACTTCGAAGGCGGTCTTGCCCGCGCCGACGTGCAGCTCGACCAGACCTACGAGACCCAGTACGTCCAACACGCATTCATGGAGCCCTACGCCGCATGGGCTCGCCTCGATGGACGCAATCGCATCGAGATCACCACCAGCACCCAGGTCCCCTTCCACTGCCGCCGCCTCGTGGCCCAAGCCCTAGGGCTCGACGCCGGCCGCATCCGCGTCATCAAACCACGCATCGGCGGCGGCTTCGGCGGCAAACAAGAGGTGCTGCTCGAAGACCTCGTCGCCCTCTTCGCCCTGCGGACCAAACGCCCCGTGCTCTGGCAGCTCAGCCGTGCCGAGTGCTTCCAAAGCGGCCGCACCCGACACCCCATCCGCGTCCGCGTCCGCGCCGGCGTCAAGCGCGATGGCACCATCACCGCGTTGGGTATGGATTGCCTGGCCAATACCGGCGCCTACGGCGGCCATGGCATCCCAGTGGTGATGTGCTGCGGCAGTAAAGTATTGCCGCTCTACCGCAGCGAATCGGTGCACTTCAGCGGTCGCATCGTGTATACGAATATGCCCGTTGCAGGCGCCTATCGCGGTTTCGGCGCACCCCAGGCCTACTTCGCCGCCGAGCAGCTCATCGATCAGCTCGCCGATGCCATAAATATGGACCCTCTGGAGTTTCGGCTGCGCAATCATATCCGTGAAGGAGAGACCTCTCCTGTATTCGCAGCGCTTGGTGAGGGCAAAGAGGGTGTGCCCATGTCGGTGGGGAGCTGCACGCTGACACAGTGCCTGCAGCAGGGCGCCGACGCCATCGGCTGGCAAAAGCGCACGCCACACACCGACAAGCAGGGACGATTCCGCCGCGGCATTGGCATGGCTGCCTTGATGCAGGGTTCGAGCATCCCCCAGATCGACATGGGCGGCGCGAGCATCAAGCTCAACGAGGATGGCTCCTTCAACCTGCTCGTAGGGGCAACCGATCTGGGCACCGGCAGCGACACGGTTCTCTCCCAGATCGCCGCCGAAACCCTCGGGGTGCCCGTCGACAAAATCATCCCCTACTCCTCGGACACCGACCTGACGCCCTTCGACGTCGGCGCCTACGCCTCGAGCACCACCTACCTCAGCGGCATGGCGGTGAAGAAAGCCGCAGAGGATGCGCGTTTGCAGGTGCTACGGGTCGCCGCCGAGC
>JAVFAO010000225.1:0-11282 GCA_034002465.1 Myxococcota bacterium | reverse complement strand
ACTGGACAAGCGCCCAATCGACAAGAAGTCGAGGGAACTGGACAAGCGCCCAATCGACAAGAAGTCGAGGGAACTGGACAAGCGCCCAATCGACAAGAAATACTCCAGAAGCCCGACTCCCCTGCAGAGGCAGCCCGCATGCTGGCAATGCTCTCCGGCAACAGTCACGAAGTGCTCACGGCGGTCCACCTCATCGAGCGCAGCACCCAGGCGCAACATCACGTCCTCGTGAGGACTCAGGTCAGCTTCTGCAAACTTGACCCGCTCAGCATCGAGCGCTACGTCCAATCTGGGGAGCCCCTGGACAAGGCGGGCGCCTACGCCATCCAAGGCCGCGCGGCCGCTTTCGTGCGCGCCATCGATGGCTCCTACACCAACGTCGTCGGCCTGCCCCTCACCGAAACCTTGCACCTGCTCCAGCAGGCCGGTGCTATCGACGCGCTCTTGCTCGAGGAATCGCCTCATGACAGCTGACATGGCTTCGCGCCTACAACACCTTCGTGACCGCATGGCCCAAGCATGCGAACGCGCCAAACGCCCGCTGCATGACGTTCGGCTGCTCGCGGTATCGAAACTTCAGCCCATCGAAGCCATCCAAGAGGCCTACGAGCTGGGGCTGCGCGAGTTCGGCGAAAACTACATTCAGGAATACATTGACAAGGCCTCGGCGCTGCCCAAGGACATCCGCTGGCATGTCATCGGCCCCGTCCAAAGCAACAAGGCCCGCTTCATCGCCGAGCACCCGCCTGCCATGCTGCAGACCATCGACCGCAGCAGCATCATCGAGGCCCTCGAAAGCAGAATGGCCAAGCTTCACGCCGGCAAGCACGGGGCCACGCCCCGCTTGCCCGTGCTCATCGAGGTGCAGCTCGCCCCAGAGGCCTCAAAGAGCGGCATCGCCCCAGAGCAGCTCCCTGCCATCCTCGCGCGACTCGACGAAAGCAGCTTCCTTCAAGCGCAAGGTCTCATGTCGATTCCCCCTTTCATCGAAGCCGAGGCCCTGCGCCCCTTCCACCAGCGACTCGCGAGCTTGCTGAAAGAGCTCAACAGCCGCCGTCAACACCCTCTGCAGCAGCTCTCCATGGGGATGTCCGCCGACTTCGAGGTGGCCATCGAAGAGGGCGCCACCATCGTCCGCGTCGGCACCGCCCTCTTTGGGCCCCGGCGCTGAAACACCTACACCCGCGCGCCAACGCAAGACCTGCGTGCACCTTGAATACTGGAGTCCTCCGTGCTCAAGCTCGCCCTCATCGGTTGTGGAAAAATGGGCAGCGCCCTCGCAACGGGCATTCTCAGCCAACAAGCAGAGAGCCAGGTCTTCGGCTTCGACGCACTGCCCCAGGCTTGCCAAGCCCTCGCACGCTCCCTGCCCGAGCACCTGCAAGCTCGCTTCGTGCCCTGCGACGACGCCATTCACGCCGTCGAACAAAGTCAGGCCTGCCTGCTCGCCGTGAAGCCACGGCAACTGCACGACGCCATCCCACAGGACCCTCGCGCACAAGCGCGACTCTTCATCTCCATCGCCGCTGGAATCCCACTGCACCGACTACGTGAGATGGCCCCGAACGCCCGATGGCTTCGCGCGATGCCGAATACACCTGCGCTGCTCGGAGAAGGCATCTCGGTGCTCCATGTGCCCAAAGAGCACTGCCCAGAGGACCTCGCCATGGCTCGCCTCATCCTCGGGCCTGTCGGAGAACTTATCGAAATTGAAGATGAATCTCTGATGCACGTGGTCACCGCCCTGTCCGGGAGTGGTCCTGCTTTTGCCGCTGTGGTGGTCGAAGCCCTCGCCGATGGTGCCGTCAACGAAGGCTTGCCACGACAGCTCGCCTATCACCTCGCCCGAGCAACGCTGCGAGGAAGTATGGCGCTGCTCGAGGACCAACACCCAGCCCAACTCAAAGATGCTGTCGCCTCGCCTGGCGGCACCACCATGGCCGGACTCTGCGCCGCCGAAGCCGCAGGTCTACGCTTTGCCCTCATCGACGCCATCCGACAAGCCACAGCGCGCAGTCGTGAGCTCGCCAAAGAAGGTGGGGGAACAGGCCAAGCGCCCAATCGACAAGAAGTTGGGGGAACAGGCCAGGCGCCCAATCGACAAGAAGTGGGGGAACTGGCCGAGCGCCCAATCGACAAGAAGTCGCAGCCAGGAGGCGGAGACTCGCTGCGAAGCAAGCCCGAAGGGTGCGTGCCAGGGATGGCACGCAACAAGTGAGCGAAGCGAGGCACGAGTCAGCGTCTGTCGCGGGCGCATCCGATGCGCCTGCGCAGCGCTGCGAGGGTCTCGCGAGAGCGAGCGAATACCAACAAGCTGGGGGAGCAGGCCAAACGACCAATCAACAAGAAGACGAGTAGAGGCTCACCCTTCGCGCTCGCGCCAGCGCGACGAGCAAGAGCAGCGCCAACCCCTCCTCCCTGAGTTCAGGAGGAACCGACGCTGCGCCGAACGCACAAGCCGCATGTGGGCTGCAGCCGAGCAATCGGCACTCCACCGCGACTCGCTTGGCCCAACGTTTTCGTGTATCGTCTTGGCCTGCCGCACGAGGCCGTGCGTCGCCCCGAGAAGGAGACTGAGCCCATGGATGAAAGCCTGATCCGAGCCCACTTGGTCGCGTCCGTGCTCGCTGCCGATGGAAGAGTCACCGACGCCGAACGTGAACACCTCAGAGGCTTCTTGGACTCACTCGAGCTCTCTGTCGCTCAACGTGAAGCCGTGGAACACTTTGAAGGCAGCGCTGATGCCATCGAAGCTGCCCGCGCCCTCCCGCTGCCCCAACGACGCGCGCTGCTCGATGAGCTCGTGGCGGCCGCCCTCGCCGATGCCAAGCTCTCTGCCTTCGAGCTCGACCTCGTCAAGGCGCTGGGCACCTTGCTCGACGTTTGAGCCTGGCTCGGCTCGCCACACGGAATCACTGGCCCCGCTAAGGTGTTGGCTCCGTTGTCTGCGACCAGGTCGAAGCCGCCAGCGCCGCTGGAGCGCAGACGGGTACGGGGCGCTGCGACCTTAGATTCATCGTCCTTTCCCTTCTCGACTCCCCTCAGCCCACCGGCCACTTCGTTGGTCATCGACCCATGAGGCGCCATGCTGCACAAGCTTTCTCAAGAGCAAGCTGCTGCCGAAATCGAGACTTGGCTGCTCGCGCCCAACAAAAACTATCGTGACACCCTGCCCTGGCTGGCCAGCCTCGGCCCCAAGGACTACGAAGTCTATCTCGATTTTGTTGCCACCTCGGCCGAGCTCCCCAAAGACAAGCTTGATAAAGAGGTCGTCCACTGGCGTCGACTGCTCAACGGAGAGCTCGCCCCCAACTCGGTGAACACCTACCCCGTCCAGCAGGCATCCCCCTGGGCGCTACCTGTCCCCGTCGCCAACCCCTATGCGCTGCAGCCCTATCGCTGCCCCTATTGCGGCAGCCCCCGGCCACCTGTCCACTCCTCTCATGTAAGCAGCCTCGGTTGGATCGTCTTCACGCTGCTGCTGGTCACCACCTGCGTGCTTGCCCCGCTCGGCTTGCTCATCCGCGAACGCCACAGCTCCTGTCCGAGCTGCCGCGCTCCGCTGCGCTTGCGCTGAGCTGCGGTCTCACGCCGCGTAGCGCGCGAGGTAGGCTTTGACCCTTCTCTTTCGCTGCGTCGCCGTCGAACTCATGTAGCGCACGGTGCCAAAGATCGGGCGCTCGGGTCCCCACGCCCGATCGAACTTCCCCAAGACCCACAAGAGCCCACTGTAGGAATTGGGATCGCGTCCATCCAAGGCGTAGAGGTTGTTGAGCTCCTCCATCCACACGAGTGCATCCTGCGCCGACGGCGTCCACTCCAAAAAACGCTTTCCCCAAAGCATGCGCAGGGCATTGTGAATGCGTCCCTCACGAAGGAGCTGACGCTGACAGGCGTTCCACAGAGGGTCCGGACTACGCGCCTCGCGGAGCTGCTCTAGAGTCAGGAGCTCGCGTGGATCGCCGCGGTGAAGCTCCAGGGTGCGCTGCGCCCAGGTCGGAATGGATGCATAGCCGGTCCAGCCACTCGGATCGAAGCGGGCTTGGTTGTAGCCGAGCTCACGCCAGACGATGAGCTGCTCCAGGAAGGCCTCGACAGAGGGCGTCGTTCCCCACCACCCCTCGCGCTGTCCGCGGGCGACGGGCCAAACGCTGGGGCGCTGATAGCTGGCCTCACGCAGCACCTCACGCAGCACACGCCGCGACGAGAGCTGGCCAAAATGCAAATACGAAGACAAGGCGCTGCAGCCATCAAGGTCAGGGTGGCCAGAATCCTCGGCATAGCGACTCAGTTTGTGCCCAACGAAGGCGAAAAGCTGTTGCAGAGCTGCGTGTTCACCGCCCTGCTGCGCGACTGGCTCGGGGCCCAACAGTGGCAAAGACCGCAGCAGCTCGGGCCCCTCCAATTGCGCCAAGGACCGCGCTGGCCAACGGCGGATGATGCGCTCATCCAGCTTCGGTCCTGGCAGCGAGGGCAGCTCGGCGAGTGGTTCTTGCAGCGCTTGCTCAAAGAGAAACGACGACGCATTGGATTGAAAGTACCGCCGCCACATGCGGGCCAACGGAAAGGCCCTCTGCGCGAGGGAGAGCGGCATCACGCCGTGGTCATCGACGAGCTCGAAACGCACCCCGCTGTCGCGCAAGGCCGCCTGAATCGCGCGTGGAAAGAAAAAGTGGAAGGCATCGTCGGCCACCACCACCGCAGCGCGCGCCGCCAGTGCAGCGAAGAGCCCCCTGCCTGCGCCCGACTCCAACTCGACAAAGGGATAGTGCATCACCCCTGCGATGCCATCGCCCGCCTCGGCGAGGTCTTTGGCTCGCAATGAATTCCACAGCGCCACATCGTGGGCGACCGACGCCATCCCATCCAATACGAAACGGTGGCTCCTACGGCTGGCCCAAGGGTAATCGAGGCGGAGCGCATCCAGGATCAACAGAGGCTTTCGAAGCGTGCAGCAGTGCTGCACAGCGCGCTGCAGCACCTGGTTGTCCTGGCAGCGACGATGGCAGAGCATCCAATACAGCACGTAGTCTTGGCTTGCGTCCACGGGGACGTCTCGCAGCACACGCAGCCGACACTCAGAGGTGGCGTTTGACATCGTGCTATAGGTCCCCAATCAAAGGCTGATGCCGCGGAAAGGGCTTTCTTCTCGAGGGGGCTCCGTAGCCTTGGACTGGCCAAAGTCGCGTTCCTCTCGCCGCGGTGACCACTCGAACTCTTCGCGCCGTGTGCGAACGCTCTCCTCTTGCTCCTGCTCGGGTACAGGTGAAGTGAGAGGAGAACGGAGCAGGGTCTTCAACTCGGGCGCTTCTGCGGCAAAGGAGGGCGGAGCAGCCGCTTGCTTGGTCGCCGCCCACACAGCCGCACGATAGGCGAGCAGCGCGCGCATCGCGTCGCTGCCGAGGTAGGGCGCATTGGCGTGCAACGCGCTGCTGAGCTTGGTGGCCGCAGCGTTGAGCGCTCTCTCGTTCTGAGGGTCGGACGCCAGAAGGGCTGCCTCGGCGGCCAGGGCGTCCCAGGTTTCGGAGAGGCGCGTCGCCTTCTGCGCACGCAGTGTTCGCGGCGTCTGTTCTCCTTCACGTGGCCTGTGAACCAAGAGATGAAGGGAGTAGCCGATCCAGATGACGCCGATGGTGAGCAAAACGAGCAGAACTTCAGTGAGCATGCTTCCTCCAGCGCAGCAAGCTCAGTTCAGTCTGCTTCAGACTGGGCGGTCGCGCAATGGGCGATACCTCGCATCTCGACGGGGGGCTCGGGCAGCACCCCCGAAAACCGAGCCAAGCTGCTGAATTACTGGATTGAGCAGCAGATTCGCCTTGGCAGAAGGTCTGCTGTTCCTGCTCGTCAGTTGTGCTGACTTCGAGATGATGGGCCGATTGGAATGAACAGCGCGTCGTCAGTAGACGGAAAGCCCCAATGAGAACAGAGCGGTCGGCTCGTTCCAGTCGCCGTCGATCGATTGCCAATCCACGCCTGCTCGTGCGATCGCGGCCAAGCGGGTACTGATTTCGAGCTCGACGAGGGCACCAAAGCCCAGGAAGGGAGCATGGAAGGTGCGCTCCTCATAATCGAAATTGGCTTCCGCAGCACCAAAGCCCATGCCGGCGACGCCGTATCCTCCGAGCTGAAGAATTCCAAAGCTGAGGGGCATGATGTCGATTTCCAGGCCATATTTGACGCCGAGAACGGAGCTTTCGTTGTGCGAGCCGTATCCAAGCCAGGTGCTGAGCAGAATGCCGAGCTGCTGCAAGGGGTAGTAACCTAGGCCAATGGTCGCCGTTGCCGCGAGGGGATCCTCGTGATCTGGCGTGGGATACTGCATCGCGCCGCCTTCCATCCTCCACACGAAGCCCACCCTGTCCAGGGGAGCGCGTCCCAGCCGGGTCGCATCGATCTCGTCCTCGACCAGCACCACCTCCGCGGCCCAGGCATCCTCCGCTGTGAGCTCGGCCAAGGTGGTGCGCTCCCTCGCACCCGAGGCGTGAATCACATGCACGGGCGCGTCGGGGTCGAGCCCCAACCAACCGTCGTAGCGGGGTCCCTCTGTGGCCACCAGGATCACCGTCCCTGCGACGGCCATCGTGATCACTGCAGCAATCATGAACTCTGCCGAGTCGAAATCGAAGCTCTCCCCCGAGCCCGATGCAGGCGCAGACTCGACGGGTCCAGCGTCGGCCGGCCCAGTCCCCGTCTCAGGAAGCGGTTCAGCCAAGGAAGGTGCCGGAGGACGTCCATCGACAGGGGCCGCCGCTTCAATGGGAGCGCTGGTACCCACTGGGGTGGGGCTAGGTGTCGTCGTCCCTGCCGGCGCAGTCGGGCTCGGCGCATGAACCACTCCGGAGCTCGATGGCGCAGGCGCCTGCACGGAGGGGGTCACAGAGGCGCTGCTGCTGTGGACGTGACGCGCCGTGTCGGTGACGTGGACATGACGGTGATGAACCACCGTCGGGTTATGAATAAACACAACCCCACCCCCAGAAGAGCTCGAGGAGCGTTCAACATAGCCGGAGTGACTTGGATCCTTATCAAAATCAAGACGTTGAACGACGCGAACCGACTCCCCCCTCTGTTCCGGCGGGAGGGCCGCCAGACGCGCAACTTCATCGCTGGGAATGCGATAACTCGATGCCAAACAGGCATTCAAGGGGAGGACCAGCACAAGCATGAGAAATGGCTTCAGATTCATGTGCACCTCTCGAAGGCAACAAGTCGAAGCCAGGAGGCGAAGACTCGCTGCGACGCAAGCCCGGTGCGCGCCATGGACGGCGCGCAACAACAAGCGGCATCCACTATGCACGACACGGGCCAGTCCACGAGCAAGGCTTCACTTCAGGGGGTGGTGCTGTGCGTATCTGGAATACGAATGCGGGCTCCCTCACCCCCCGCCAAAGCCACTCGCCCTTGGAAATCCTCGCCAATTCCATGCCGTTGGCGACCTGACCGAGATCATGCCTTCAGTGCATTTCGCTTGCGCTTGGGTAGCGAGGCTCGCTGGGATCGCGTAACCCTGACTGCCTATCGATAGGGATGCCGAACGCCAGGAGACTGTCGTTCTGAGCTCACAGTGGGCGAAAACGTCAGCAATCAAAGGCCAAGTCGTAGCCAGGAGGCGAAGACGCACTGCGAAGCAAGCCCGGAGGTTGCGCGCCGTGGACGGCGCGCAACTGCGCTCACTTGCGGTTGCGATTGAGCAGCTCGGCGAAGGGATTGTGGGTGAGGGCGGCGTCGGAACGGTGCGTCTCGGCTTTCTCTCGAGCTCCACCCTTGCGGCCTCGCTCATCGCGGCCCTCGCGCCCATCGCGACGCGGCTTGGCGTTCTCGGCGGGGCGTTTGCTGTTCGCGCTGCCTTCATCGGTCTTGAGCTCGGCATCGAGTCGACAGGAGAGCGCTATCCGCTTGCGCTCTAGATCGACCTCGATGACCTTGACCTTGACGCGATCGCCGACACCGACCACATCGCTGGGGTCTCGAACGAAGCGCTCAGAGAGTTGTGAGATGTGGACCAATCCATCCTGATGCACGCCCACATCGACGAAAGCGCCGAAGTGGGTCACGTTGGTGACCACGCCCTCCAACAACATACCTGGCTTCAGGTCCTTGATTTCCCTCACGTCTTCGCGAAACTGAGGAGGCTCGAAGCGCTCTCGGGGATCGCGCCCAGGCTTCTTGAGCTCGCTGATGATGTCGCGCAGAGTGGGCTCACCGACGCCATCGCCGATGAAGCTCTCGACCTTTATCTCCTGAATTTTCCTCTCATTTCCAACGAGACGGCTGATCTCCTCGCCCACCTGCTGGGCCATGGCCTCGACCAATGCATAGCGCTCGGGGTGAACCGCCGACGCATCCAAAGGATGATCGCCATTCTTGACCCGCAAGAATCCCGCGGCCTGCTCAAAGGTCTTGGGGCCTATGCCCGCGACCTTGTTGAGCTGCTTGCGTCCGGAGAAGCGTCCATTCTCGTCGCGAAATTTGACGATGCGTGCAGCCGTGACGGGCCCGATGCCCGCAACGTACTGCAGCAACTGTGCGCTGGCCGTGTTGACCTCGACCCCAACGTGATTGACGCAGCTCTCCACCACCTCGTCGAGCTTGCGCTTGAGCAAGGGCTGATGAACATCATGCTGATACTGCCCCACTCCAATGGACTTGGGGTCGATCTTGACCAACTCGGCGAGGGGGTCCTGGAGGCGACGGGCGATGGAGATGGCACCACGAATGGTCAAATCCAGCTCAGGAAACTCCTCTCTGGCCACGTCGGAGGCCGAATAGATGCTCGCGCCTGCCTCGTTGACGAGCACGACGAAGGGCGCTGGTGTCAGCTCAGTCTCTGCAAGGCAATCACGAACGAAGCTCTCGGTCTCGCGGCCGGCAGTACCGTTGCCGACAGCGATCGCGCGAGGCTGAAACTTGGCTATCGCCGCCATCAGAACCTTGGCAGCGGTCCTACTCTCTCCAGTATGAGGGTTGATGGTGAAGTACTCGAGAAATTTACCCGTTTCATCAACGACCGCACACTTGCATCCCGTGCGCAAACCCGGGTCGATGCCGATGACCGTCGCCATCCCGAGTGGAGGGGCCAGGAGAAGATTGCGCAAGTTGGTCGCGAATACCTCAACCGCATCGCGATCGGAGCGCAGCTTGAGCTCGATCCGCAAATCGCTCTCAATGGAGCTCCACAGCAAGCGAGAGAAGGCGTCGGTGGTGGCGAGGCCCAGATGCTCGCTGTACGGAGATGCTGGAACATGGCCCATGAGGCGAATGATCCCTTCGATCACGCTCCCTTCCGTGATGCTCTCAGCGAGGACGATCTCGACCTTGAGCACCTCCTCTTTCTCACCACGTCGCATCGCCAAATAGCGATGTGACGGCACGCTAGCAACCCTCTCCTTGTAATCGTAATACTGCTCGAACTTGGTGCGTTCGGCCCCCTGCTTCTTGGACACCGTCGAGCAGAGAACACCGTGCTCGTGCATGATTTCACGCACAAAAGCACGAACATGCGCCGTCTCGGCAATGGTCTCCGCGACGATGTCACGCGCACCCGCCAAGGCCTGCTCAACACTCTCCACGCCGAGCTCGGCATTGATGAAGGCCGTTGCCTCCTGGCGAACATCCGCCTCGAGCGCCTGCTCGAGGATGCGCAGAGCCAGAGGTTCGAGCCCCTTTTCTCTGGCCATCGTCGCGCGCGTGCGGCGCTTGGGCTTGAAAGGCAGATAGAGATCCTCGAGCTCCGATTTGCTCTGGCAAGCAAGGATCTTTGCCCGCAGCTCAGGGCTGAGCTTTCCTTGCTCCTCAATGCTTCCGAGCACGGTCTTACGCCGTGCCTCGAGCTCCAGCACATCAGAGTGGCTCTCCTCGATGGCCCTAATCTGAACCTCGTCCAGATTGCCCGTCGCCTCTTTGCGGTAGCGAGCAATGAAGGGCACCGTGTTGCCATCGCCCAACAGCTTCACGACAGCGGCCACGCTGCTGGCAGGGAGCTGGAGCTGACGAACGAGGGTGGGAATCGGATCGAAAGCAAACGCTTCAGACATGAAAACCTCGAGAGTAACGTGCGAACCGCGCCAAGGAGCGTTCAGAAGGCAGAAGCTGTTCCTGCGCCTGTGAAGCCGAGATCAACAAGAAAATTCATCAAATCGACTAGCCAAGCCACAAGCACCAGGACAACCCAGGACAGAGGCCATCAGAAACATGTTGCGCTGGAAAACCAAAGGCGGTCGTCCTCCACGATGAGCGCTTGCACCCGCTCGAGGCTGCTGGACAAGGCGGCCACGTAGGGCTGAGCGACACTCTGCAAACCCAAGCTCGAGGCTGAGAGCAGCTCGCCTCCAGCGTCGAAAGCGAGCATGGTCTGGGCGTTCGGACTGACTCCGAGGACGAGCAAATAGCCCTCGCCGTCACCAGCAATCCTCAGGTCTTCGATGGGCAATCCCAAGCTCTCCAGGTTGAGTTCGTGAGGCTCGGGCGTTAGGGCAAAGAGGAGCTTCGACGGCGAGTCGCCGGATTGGGTGCCCACACCGAAGACCGCCTGGGGTCCATTATCGAGCCGTGCATGGAAGGAGGGTGCGACGACACCATCGACCCGCCAGGGCAAAGTGCTGTAGTGCGGTGCGCTGGCAAGACCCGTGAGTTCGTCGACGGGGTACCAGGCGATGCGCCAAAACTCGGCGTCCGGCTCGAGCACCGCGACCACGAAGAACCCCGCGCCATGGACCACACCAAGCAGTTGACTATCATTGGTGTAGGCATCGAGCACGATGCCCTCGATTGCCAGGCTACCATCTGGGAAGAAGGAGTGAATCAGCATGTGCCGCACGCCCGGCTCATCGACTTGATAGGCGATCAGGTGGCGCTGCTCACCCTTCGCGAAGCTGGCGCCCCGAAGCTCGAAGACCGTCGAATTGGGCCAAACCTCATGCTCGACACCGTTCGCGAGCAGGGTCAAGCCTGTATTCTGTCCCACGGCTTGAAGGGGACGACGCAGTAGTACCGCCGAGCCCTCGTCCAAGGCGATCACCTGGCTGTCAGCTATCGTGTACGGGGGGCATGGCCCATTCACCGTGGTGATGACATGGTCCTCGAGCAGCGTCGGCATTCCCTGCTCGGCATCGAAGCCACGCTGCTGGTAGCGTAGCGTGCACTGCATCCCATCCAGCTCTCGCTTCAGCCCCCAACAGCCGAAGGCACCGCCTTCGACAGAGAATTGGGTGCATCCATCGGGCACCTCCCCCAGGGCGCTGACCAAGCTCGACCCTGTGGTCCCCAGCGTCCAGAGTTCCATC
>JAVFAO010000224.1:0-11376 GCA_034002465.1 Myxococcota bacterium | reverse complement strand
GCAGGCACGAAGGACATGACGATGCTCAGCAAGAGTACACGGCGCATGAAGGAACTCCTGGGATGACAACAACCCGCTCTGATCTTGAAGGATTCGTCAGCCTAGATCAATATCCACAGGTGCTCAGCTTCAATTCACCTGGCACGGAGCCTGAAATGAAAAGCGATTCCCCCAATGCCCCCGACGCCCTCTCCCGAAAACACCACAGACGCGAGATCGAGTCCCTCGACGCACTCCAAGCTGCGCTCGACCAAGGCCAAGCACTTCGAGGCTGGGTGGTCCAAGGGCTCTCCCTCTGCGAGCTTCATGGCATCGAGAGCGCAAACTGGGACGGCTGCCTCTTCTGGGGGTGCGACTTTGGCTCACCTGGCCTGCAAGCCATGATCGTTGAGCGAGGTGGCATCATCATCCCACGATTCGAAGGCCTGCCCTTCGAAACAGACCGAACAATTCTGTATACGCCTGATGCCCTCTATGAGGGCTTCGACGAGGCGGGCTACGAGGGCAGCCTCGACTATCGAATCTACCTGCAGAGCCACACGGAACGTCTCCATCCCGGAGGCCGCAGCCTCTACCAATCGCTGGCAGAACGGCTCCATGACCACTCGATCTTCGACGCTCTGGAAGAATACGTCTTTGAGAACGCATCCAACGGCGTCGTCGCGCTCATGGGCGG
Source organism: Myxococcota bacterium (assembly GCA_034002465.1). GTDB lineage: Bacteria > Myxococcota_A > Bradymonadia > UBA4248 > JAVFAO01 > JAVFAO01. Next base: position 10,700 of record JAVFAO010000224.1, on the reverse strand, counting down.
GCATGCTGTCGGACGCGACGAAGCGCTCTATCGGCAGGTCGCCCAGCTCGCGCAACAACTGGCAGCGTCGGGCTTTCTTCTGCTCACAGGTGGCGGACCCGGCGTGATGGAGGCCGCCAACCTCGGGGCGCGCCTCGCCGACTGCTCCACCCAGGACCTCGACGAAGCCATCACCCTGCTCGCCAGAGCACCCCACTTCGAACCAGACCCCCAAGCCTTCGTCGCCCAAGCACGACAGGTGATTGAACGCTTCTCAGCCCACAAACCCAGACCCAATCTGGCCATCCCCACCTGGTTCTATGGCCACGAACCAAGCAACCTCTTTGCCACCGCCGTCGCCAAGTTCTTCGACAACGCCGTGCGCGAAGAGAGCATCGTCGCCCTCCCCACCGAAGGCATCGTGTTCGCACCCGGCAGCGCCGGCACCATGCAGGAAATCTTCCAAGACCTCGCTCAAAACCACTACAACACTTACGGCAAACGCAGCCCCATGGTCTTCTTCGGCGAGTCGCACCGCCGCGTCTACGAATTGATCCGAGCTTTCGTCGCCGAAAAAGGCGTCGAACACAAGTATGGTCAGCTGCTCGCCCTCTTCACCGAAGTGCAAGAAACGGTGGACTTCTTGGTCGACGCGCGGAAAGCGAGCGAAATCTCGAGAGCGAGCGAAATCTCGACAACAAGGTGAGGGAACAGGCCAAGTGCCCAATCGACAAAAACTTGAGCAACCCTTTGAGTTGTCTTTTTGGGGCGCTGCCCCACACCCCGCCAAAGGGCTAGCCCTTTGGAATCCCTTCTCTTTTTCGTCTCGCTTGGCGACCACTTCGGGCACTTAGCCCTTGATCACGCCCAGCGGTCGCAGCTTCGCTACTTTGCTCGCGATACCCGCCTTCTCGACCACATCGACCACCTGCGCCACATCCTTGTAAGCTTCGGGCAGCTCTTCGTCCAAGGTCTTGCGGCTCGCCGCACGCACCTTCACCCCAAGCCGAGCCAGCTCGTCGATGATGCGGCGGCCTCGTGATGCCTTCAACGCCGCCGAGCGAGAGAGCAGGCGCCCCGCACCATGACAACTCGAGCCGAAGCTGAGCTCGAGCGCCCCTGGCTGCGCGGCGAGGACAAAGGAATAGCGCCCCATGTCGCCAGGCACCAAGACCGGCTGCCCAAGCTCTCGCAGCGACGCTGGAAGCTCTGGATGATGCGCAGGGAAGGCACGGGTTGCCCCCTTGCGATGAACGCACAGCTTGCGAGCCTCACCTGCGACCACATGCTCTTCAATTTTCGCAATGTTATGACAGACGTCGTAGACCACCTCGATAGGCGTCGTCCCCCAGATTTCGGCAAAGGCCTCTCGCACACAGTGCGTAAGCAGCTGCCTATTGGCAAAGGCGAAATTCGCTGCAGCAGACATCGCGCCCAGGTACTGACGGCCCTCGGCGCTCGAAAGCGGCGCGCAACAAAGCTGGCGATCAGGCACCTCAATCCGATACTTGCTCGTCGCCCGCATGAGCCGAACGATACTGTCGTCGCAGACCTGATATCCAAGCCCCCTGCTGCCCGTGTGAATCATCACCGTGAGCCGCTGCAACGCCAAGCCAAAGCCAGCGGCAACAATGGGATCATAAACCTCCTCGACCACAGCGAGCTCACAGAAGTGGTTTCCGCTCCCGAGCGTCCCCACCTGCTCCAAGCCTCGCTGGACGGCACGCTCGCTGACCGCCTCAGGATCGGCCTGTGCGATGCACCCGCCTGCCTCGATTCGTTCCAGATCCTTGCTCTCCCCATAACCCTGCTCGACTGCCCAAGCGGCCCCCGATTCCAAAACCGCCGCCATCGTGCGCTTCTTGAGACGCAAGTCATCTCGGCTTGAGCCAACCCCACTTGGAATACGGCGGTAGAGGGCGTCCAGGAGCCGCTCGAGGGTGCCTTCATCATCAACCGCAGAGCGGTCGAGATTGCTGGCAAGCAGGCGCACGCCGCAGTTGATGTCATACCCCACACCGCCGGGAGAGATGACCCCCTCATCGAGATCGAAGGCTGCGACACCACCAATCGGGAAACCGTAGCCCCAGTGAATGTCTGGCATGGCCATCGCTGGGCCAACCAGCCCAGGCAGCTGCGCGACGTTGGCGAGCTGCTCGACACAAGGGTCACCGCGCAGCTCGTCGATGAGCGCCTGATTGGCGAAGAGGACGCCATCAGCCAGCATCCTCCCATGCTTCGGAATACGCCATCGCTGCGCATCGATGCGCTCCAGCGATACCTTGCTCTTCCTTCCACCCATGAAACTTCTCCATTCGGTCACACCGGGCAACGCCCTCTGACAGCAGCGATTCCCGCGGACGGTCGAGAGAATGTCGCTGTGCTCGATGTCGAGTGCCTCAAAGGTCGAAGATGACCTGCGCAACAAAGGCGCTCTCTTCACCTTCAGCAGAACCAAGCACCGCTTCGAAGCGGAGCTGATGGTAGGTAATGGCTTTGACCTCGGTCATCTCTTGTCGTTCGCTGCGATCGAAGCTGCGGCCCCGATACGACAGCTCGAGCTCCCAGAGCAGCTCCTGTTCTGCGGTGCTGACGGGCACGTGAAGTGAGAGACAGTGAAGCTCCTCGAGCCACAGCGAGCGCAGCTCGAACAAGGCAAGCATCTCTGTGAGCAGCCGCACCAGGAGATCCCCAGCATCGAGCCCCTCGACGCGAAGCACGCCTTCCACCGAATCAGCCAAGGTCGACGGCCGCCCGATAAGCTCGAAGAGCGCCACGCAGGCCTCTTCGAAGATAGCTTCACGGCTCGAAGCGTGGACCTCGATACCCACATCTGCGGTATGCTCCAGAATACGATAGGATGCTTTCTTCGGCGCTTCGAGCAGCGTCATCGCCTCGGCTCCTGTACATCTGTGCTGCGCGTCGTCGCACGCAGCGCTCGAAACATGCCCGGTGCTCTACGAAGCGGCAAGGTGTCGACAACGACGAAGCAGCGAAGAGGGTGACGCGGAGGGCAACGATTGATATGACTGCAGCCCGTGCTGTGGGAGCACAGCCAGGAAATGAGGAGTGAGCACATGCAGACGAAAGTGAGCGAAGGGCACGCATCCCCGCGGCAATCCGAAGGATTTGCTGCTGTCGCGAGGTCGGTGCCCGAGAACGAACGAATGCGAGCGATGCGATTGGGCAAGAGTGGCTTTTCGGTGTCGCGTTTGGTCTTGGGGACGATGACCTTCGGCGATGGCGCAGATGAGACGGTGAGTCGGCAGCTCTTTGCTCGGGCGAGAGAGGCAGGCATCGACCACTTCGACTGCGCCGATCTCTACGCCAATGGGCAGAGCGAGGAAATACTGGGTCGGCTCATCAAAGACGTACGCAACCACATCAGTATCGCCAGCAAAGCCTATTTTCCTCGCTCGTCTTGGGCCAACGCTCGCGGTGCCTCACGCTACCATCTGCGTCACGCCTGCGAGCAAAGCCTACGCCGCTTGCAAACTGATCGGATCGAAGTCTACTACATCCATCGCTTCGATGATGACTGCCCGCTCGAGGAGAGCTTGAGGGCGCTCGAGGACCTGCAACGAGATGGCCTGATTCTGTATGCAGGCGTGAGCAACTTCGCGGCCTGGCAGGTGGTTCGGGCCCTGGGCCTGCAACAACTCCATGGATGGGCTCCGCTGCTCTGCATTCAACCCATGTACAATCTCCTCAAGCGCCAAGCCGAGGTCGAGCTCCTGCCGATGGCCAAGGAGATGGGGCTGGGCGTGATTCCCTATTCGCCCACTGCAGCGGGCATGCTCAGCGGCCGCTATGGTGTGGGGACGATGCCAAGCGACGGTCGCATCGTCCGCAATGAACGATACCGACTCCGCTATGGCGAAGTGGGCTACCTCGAGCAGGCGCAGCGCTTCGTGGAGCTCGCCACGGAGATGGGCGTGCATCCGGCCGCTTTGGCCATCGCCTGGGTCCTGCGACATCCGGCCGTCAGCGCGCCAATCTTGGGCGTGCGCACCCTGGAACATCTCGAGACGGCGCTGGGCGCACTGGAAATCAAGCTCGACGATGCGAGCTACGCGCGCTTGTGCGCGCTGACCCCGACCCCACCGCCCGCGACCGACCGCAACGAAGAGCGAGCTGGCTGAGCGCCGAGCACCTTCGCTCAGTTCGATTCGTCGACCTTGACCTCTTGGTACTCTCCGAAACCAGCGGGTTTGAAACGGATGCGGCTGGGAATGATCTCGATGTGGACGTAATTCGGATCGTTTTCGTCCTTGAAGTGACGCCCCACTCGGGGGTTGAGCTCGAGCAGCTCTCGCTTCTTGTCCGGCCCGCCGCTAAGCACAGCGCGACCTTCGATGCGCAACTGCACTTTGTTCGAGTCGACGAAGCAGAGCTCGACGAGCGGGTTGAGCTCGAGCTCGCGGACTTTGCCACTGCAGGCCCAGGTCGAGGTCCAAAGGCGTCCATCATCAAGAAGGACGAAGGCATGCGGCCGCAGCCGTGGCTGGCCATCGATACTGCTGGCCAAGAGGCCGTAGCCGGCATCTTTGATGATTTCTCTTACGCGACGCATCGACATCTCAACTCTCCTTTGCAGACTCGCCGCCGAGCTTCGCCCAAGCTCGATCTGTCCTGGCGAGAACGCTACGCCTCACGCTTTGGCTGAAGGGCTCACTGCGACGGCAAACCACAGCGGTGCGCCGTCGCGGGGGCTGCCGTTATAGTTGATCGTGATCTCTTCGCCAACCGCAATGGGACGAATCGCAAAGTAATCGATCCGCTGCTCTTCGTAGCGCTTGATGTACACAGCGTTGGGTTGGTAGTCGTGGTTGATCAGCGAACCCAGTCCCAGTGCCAAGGCGAGGCGCTCGGGCTCACCTCCGAAGGCATACGTGTAGTCATCAAAGACAGTCCCTGTGAGCTGCTCGCAGTGCGCTGCAGGAATCAGGATGACCGGCGCGCTCTCGAGCAACTCGCCCTGCTGAAATAATGTCTTGGCAAAGACGCCTCGGCCTTTTTGTTGACAGGTCCTGACCTCGAGTCGCTGACGCTCGACGCTGTCCGCGATCGTCGCGCTGAGAGGATGACAGTTGTGACGCAATCGCCAAGCCTCGATGCGCTTGGCACAAGCAGGAGAGGAACAATGGCAATCGAAGCTCCAATCGCTGTTCCAGGAAAAGTGCTTAGGGGAGCGACCCCGTAGCTGCTCCCGTTCAACGAAGCAGTCGTTGATGGACAACGGCGTCTTGGGGGCGATGGTGAAGCGCGCACGCAAAGTGCCGTTGGCATCGATGTAGGCGTTGGGGTCACAAGAGTGGGGCAGCTTCGAGGCAGCCGCCGGCGCGAGCGTTCGAGGCGCATTGCACCAGACCACGCGTGCCCTCGCTTGCCCCGCGTCGTCACCCTCGGAGGACGCAGGGACCTCTCTGACGGAGGCGAGGGCGTCTCCGGGTCGAACAGACCCGCTGAGGCAGAGATGGCCGTTGGAATCGAGGAAGGGACCAAGCTCGGGCAAGGGCTCGAAGTCCAGCGCGCAGCCAAGCGTCGCCTGTGGACGCTGCCGAGAGCCGCGAAAGCGGCGAGCGTGCGCGAAGAATCGGAAGGTGTTCATGGAGATTGACGATGCTACCTTGGCTTGGCAGGGCATTCGAGCCATGCCCCGACGTTGCACAACGAGGCCATTTGTCGGCGAGCAAAAGAGCCCCTCAGGGCCACGTGGCCCCCGCCGATTCGAGGGGCAAAGCGGCCGCAATATGAGCTTGACGCAAGCCTTGTCAATCGATTTTTGCTGGGCCACTCATCGAAGGGCCCGGCATTGCGGGCAACGATGCCTTGTGTCCTTCATCACCAACAGCGGAATCCAGCAGACGGGCGTACAAAACATGAACAGTACGACGAAGAGCGCCCAACCTCCCGCCGAAATGGGGCGATCAACCCAGGGTGCCGCGGTGGAGCCACAGTGCCTGCAAACCAATGCATGCTGAGGCACATGGGCGAGAGGATATTGCCTCTGCTGGAACTGAGGCCCCTGCTGGAACTGAGGCCCCTGCTGGAACTGAGGCCCCTGCTGGAATTGAGGTCCCTGCTGGAATTGAGGTCCCTGCTGGAACTGAGGTCCTTGCTGAGGACCTTGATTCCATTGCGGTGGCTGGGATTGATGGCCCGGACTGCGCCCGAGGCGCTGTTGCGAGACGAGCTCATCGAGCAAAGCGGGGCTCAGCCCACAGCGGGTGGCGACGGTGTCTCTGTATCCGGCGTACTGTCCCTCGGCAAGCGCCGCGAGCCAGGGGATGGTGTCGCGATAGTCCGAAGGTGCGAGCAACCAAGCTTCGAGGTGACCTTCCGCGTCTTCGGTGCTCATCCTCATCTTGCAATCCTGTGAGGCGGGTAGTTGCTCGCATCCTGCTCGCAACCCTTCGGGTTTACACGACTCTTCGCCATCCATGGCTGCGACTTGTTGCCGCGAGCTTCTCCCATCCGCTCGCGTGTCTCAGCTTAGCATGGAGCCCGAATTGCCGTCGATGTGCTCGCTCAGGGCTTCTTGTCCATTGGGCGCTTGGCCTGTTCCCCCAACTTCTTGTCCATTGGGCGCTTGGCCTGTTTCCCCAACTTCTTGTCCATTGGCCGCTTGGCCTGTTTCCCCAACTTCTTGTCCATTGGCCGCTTGGCCTGTTCCCCCAACTTCTTGTCCATTGGGCGCGTGGCCTGTTCCCCCAACTTCTTGTCCATTGGGCGCTTGGCCTGTTTCCCCAACTTCTTGTCCATTGGGCGCTTGGCCTGTTTCCCCAACTTGTCATCTTCGCGTGTGTTGGTTGCTGCTGCCGAGGCTCTTCCGTGTCGGCCCATCTGAAGCTATGGTCTGGACGGCGCAGGCGCCGAGTGACGGAATGCTCAGGAGAAGCCAGATGAGTACCGAGACCATGATGATAGGCGAGCTGCCGGTGCAATTCGAAACCGGGAGCTGGGCGCAACAGGGAAATGGGCTGATCTTACGTTGCCGTGAGGCGCTCATCTTGGTGACCGCGGTCGCCGAGCGCAGCGAGGCGACGGTGGATTTCTTTCCCCTGAGCATCGACTACCGCGAGCGGATGGCTGCTGCGGGCAAGGTTCCTGGAGCGTTCGGCCGGCGTGAAGGGAAGGCTTCGGATGAGGAGATTTTGAGCGGTCGTCTCATCGATCGCTCGTTGCGACCCTTGTTTGCCGCCGGTTTCCGCTGTGAAACACAGCTCACGGCGACAGTGTTTTCGGCGGATGCATCGCTGGACCACGCCACCTTGGCCATCAACGCCTGTTCTTTGGCGCTGTGTCTGAGCGACATTCCTTGGGACGGACCGGTTTGCGGTCTTCGGGTGAGTCGCGTCGACGGTCGTTTCCTAAGCTTCGCAGCACCTGAGGCGCGGCAGCGGGCGGAGCTCGATTTGGTGGTGACCGTGGGCGATGCGGGTGTGCTCATGGTCGAAGGAGACGCGAACGAGTGCAGCGAAGCAGAGCTCGTCGAAGCTTTGCTCTTTGCGCAGCGCGTGGCGCAACCGGTGTTGGCGGCGCAGAAGGCGTGGCGCAAGCGCGAGGGCGCAGCCAACCGAGCGCTGCCCCCCCGAGAGGAGCTCTCGACGACAGCGGCCGAGCATCTGGAGTCGTATTCCGGAGCGATGGAGCAGGCACTCTCCGAGCCACTCAAGGCGAAGCGCCGCGAGGCGCTGGGCTCACTCGCTAGGCAGGTGCTCGCCGAGCTCATGGAACGGGGAAGTGGCGCAACACTGGCCAAGGCGGCCTTCGACAAGAAGCTCAAGTCCGTTGCCAGAGCCATGATTCTCGATGGTCGGCGGATGGACGGACGGCGGCGCGATGAGCTCAGGCGGATTCGCTGCGTGGTCGATGTCTTGCCTTCGAGCCACGGCTCGGCGTTCTTCGAGCGAGGCGAGACCCAGGCGCTGGCGACGACGACGCTGGGTGGTCCGCGCGACAGTCTGCGCTCTGATGGGATGGTGGAAGCGAGAGAGTCGCATTTTTTCCTGCACTACGCCTTCCCGTCGTATTCTGTAGGTGAGGTCAAGCCTTCGAGAGGACCAGGCCGAAGAGAGATTGGACATGGGATGCTCGCTCAACGAGCTTTGGCTAAGGTGATCCCTGATCGTTCTCAGTTTCCGTATACTATTCGCGTCACCTCCGACATCCTATCCTCCAACGGTTCGTCGTCGATGGCGAGCGTTTGTGCAGGCTCTCTGTCGCTAATGGCGGCAGGTGTTCCGCTGCGCGCGCCAGTTGCGGGCATCGCGATGGGTTTGGTCAAGGAGGCAGAGCGCAGCGCAGTACTGACGGACATTCTTGGGGATGAAGACCACCTTGGAGACATGGACTTCAAGGTCGCGGGTACGCGCGCTGGGGTGACGGCGCTGCAGATGGACTTGAAGGTGGATGGGCTCTCCCGCGGCTTGCTCGAGCAGGCACTCGAGCAAGCGCGTGTGGCACGACTCCAGCTCCTCGATGAGATGGCCAAGGTGCTGCCGGCACCTCGGCAGCAGGTCAGTGACAAGGCGCAGAAGGTGGCGCTGATGCGCACTCGGCGCGAGCGCATCGGCGACATCATTGGGCCTGGAGGACAAACCATTCGCTACCTGAGCGAGAGCACTGGGGCGAGTATCGATATTGACGACCGGGGGCAGATCCGAATCGCCGCAGCCGAACGCAAGTCCTTGGAGAAAGCACAGCGCAAGCTTCGGCTGATGCTTCGCGAACCAGTGGTGAACGAGGTGGTGCCAGCGACCATCATTCGCACGGGCACAGGCTTCGTTCGCCTAGAGCTCTTTCCTGGGACCGAGGCGAGCATGCACATCTCGCAGGCCATCGACGCGCACAGCCGGCGAATCGAAGAGGAGCTCGAGCCGGGTCAGGTGATCATGGTGCGCATCATGGGCGTGGATGATCGCGGAAACATCAAGGTTTCGCGCCGCGCAGCGAGCGCGGCTGGGGCTGAAGAGAGCTGACCGCAAAGCATCGAGGCCGACGGCGGAGCCTCGACCACCGTATTCACTTTTCCTACAGCCACCCTTCACCTAGGGTTCGACGACCAAAGGTGCCTCGAGATAGGCCTGTGTCTCTGCTTCGGTCGCATCGATGGAGAGGCCGTAGTCCTTGTCCCGCATGCGGTCCCGAATACGGGTGAGGAGCTTCTTGGTGACGGGTCCGGGGGTCCCATCGCCAATTGGGCAGCCATCGAGGGCGATGATGGGCATCATGCCGCAGCCCGTACCGGTCATGAAGACTTCTCGGTTCTCGGTGAGCAAATCGCTGGGCAGCATGTCTGCCCGCTCCAAGACTTGGTAGCCCTCGGCGCGCGCCTGTTGCATGACCAAGTTCCGGGTGATGCCAACGAGGCAGTAGTCGCGGACGGGAGTTTCGAGGGTGACGCGGGACGGATCGGTTTCCCAGCCCTCATTTTTTCGGACAAGGAAGAGGTTATCCGCGGTGGCTTCGGCGACGAAACCATCAGCGGTGAGCATGAGCGTCTCGAGGGTGCGGCCGGCGGTTTCCAAGAGAGCGTAAATATTGTTCAAGTAGTTGCAGCTCTTGACGTTGGGGTCGAGAAAGCGACGCCCCGGCCGGCGAGTGGTTCTGGCGACAGTGAGCTCGATGCCGGTCTCGTAGCGCTCGGGGGGATAGAGGGTGATGGTCGAGGAGATGACGAAGATAGTGGGAGCGACGCACTTGGCGGGATTGATGCCAAGGTTTCCGAATCCTCGCGTGACCACTGGCCGCAGGTAGGCGCTCTCATGCGCACCAAAGCCGCTCTCTCGAACGAGCTTGACGATTTCGTAGGCAAGCTCAGCGGGGCTGTAAGGCATGCGAATCTTCATGGTTTCAGCGGAACGCCACCAACGCTTGATGTGTTCACGAAACACAAAGAGGCGCGAGTTCGAGATGAGAATTCCCTCGAACGCGCCGTCGCCATAGAGGGTTCCGTGATCCATGACGGAGAGCGCTGCTTCGTTGAGATTGAACACCCCATGACGACGCTCGATGCCTTCGTCGGTCTGCACGCGCACGAAGCGTCCCTCCTGCTCCATGACGGTGGGAGTCAAGCCGCGCACATAGGGCATACTCACAAAGACCTTGCTTCTCTGTGCCAGTTTCTCGAGCTCTTTCAGTACGTTCGTATCAACTGCCATGTCGTCTCCTCCATCGGGGTGGCGGGGCCCAACTAAGCACAGAGAGTTGCCGCTGTCAATCGCGAAGAGGGGTTTTGAAAATTCGTATTTTCAGCTACTTAGAAAAATATCTCAAAAACCGTGGAGAGGACAGCTGTGCGCCGTCAGAACAACTGCCACAACTGCCACGACGCGACTTGAGGCGCTCGGCGGCATCGTGCTAAGCTTCGTTGCGCTCGGCGACATAGGCGTCTTGCTGAGCCTTTTGCCCTAGCGCAGCCTCCTTGGCACTGGCGCCTTGCGCCGCAACATGCCGACGAGCGCCGTGTGAATCAAGCATCTGGACGCTTGACCTCGAGCCCTCTACGCTGGGCTTTTTACCTTGGCGAGCCGGTCGATATGAGCCAACTTCTCGATGCCCTCAAGAAAGCCGGCTTAGCCGATGAGAAGAAGCGCAAGCAAGCCGAACGCGAGAAGCGCGCTCAGGAGCACCGCGAGCTCAAGGCGAGCAAGAAACACGAGCCGATAGCGGAGCCAACGGCAGATCCAGAAGCGCTCAAAGCAGAGGCTGCTGCC
>JAVFAO010000223.1:0-11473 GCA_034002465.1 Myxococcota bacterium | reverse complement strand
AGAGGGCGTAGCACAGCCAATCGAGCTCCTCCTGCAATGCCACCATCCGTTCGAAGTCCGCGCGGTCGGCGGCTCGGCGGGCTTCCAGGGCCTGGCGCAGGTCGACGGCAGAGAGACTCATCGAAGAGAGCACGGAGGAGACCGAGCGCTCGGTGCGCGCGCGGGCGAGGGCATCGAGCTCGCGAGCGTAGGGAAGCACCTGCGGCGACGAGGCGACGACAGGGAAGAGCTTGGCCTTTGTCGCGTCGAACTCGTAGCGTTCCATGAAAGGTTCAGGCTCAAGACCACGGCCAATTCCGCCTGCGGCTTTGGCATGAAACACCTGCTTCATCCAGAAGCAGGCGGTGGAGGAGTTGAGCAGGCCCAGCAGGGCCAGGTGCTCGTCCTCGGTGGCGCCCGGCGGCAGCTTGATGACCGGAGCGCTCCTGTTGAACACCTTGCCGCCGCGGTCGAGCACGAAGTGGTTGTGCGTCGCCACGAAGGCGAAGGCGATGGAGAGGGGGGTGCGGAAGCGGTCCCTCTGAAATCTGCTCCACTCCCACCAGGTCAAACCAATCTCGCGATGGTTTCCATTGGGCTCGCGACGCAGCCAGAGCATCGTGCGGTATGGCCACAAAAAGCGGTGAACCGCCGGGCTGCGCACCTCGACGACGGGCTTCAGGTCTGAGTCGTAGGGGAACAACGTGGTGTTGGGATCGGCGATCGACCAATCCCGAACCCGTTCGCCCTCAACAGTGATAGCGATGTACTCGTCAGCGATGCCAGCGCGACGCAGCGCACCGCGCGGCGTGAAGTAGATTTCGTCAGCGCGAGTCATGCAAACGAAACCGATCTCTGAGGCAATACTGCCCAAGCGCTTGCTGGCGCGTTCCTCGATGACTGCCTTCAACTCCGCCGCCCCACCACCGCCCAGGCTCCACGGGTGCTTGGCCAGCGTCTGCCGTGGCACGGCCGACACGCTCACGTACTCGTTCTCAAAGCCGAGCGTGTTCCATCCTTCCTCGATGCTCGACCACACCTTTCCCTTCGCTGGCTCGTCGGGCGTGCCGCTCTCGCCGCGCTTGCCCATCACCGCGCGCACCGTCTCGCCCTTGGGCCGACGATGGCGACCGAAGAGCAGCACCGTGGGCGTGCCGTGGAAGGGGATGTAGGCCTGCGAGCTGTCCACCACCAGGCTCAGGTCGACGCCCGCCAGCACCGACTCGATGAGGGGCTTGCCAAACTCGCGCTTCATGAAGTTGTTGCTGGTGATCAGCCCAACGAAGCCATCCTTCTCGGCGAGCTGGAAGCAGCGCTCGGTGAACGGCGAGCCCAGCGAGTACTCGCGGTAGGCGGACACATAGCGCTGGCCCTTGCCCAGCTTCTCGCGATGATAGGCCTTGCGCGCCTTGTCCTTCTCGGTGATGTACGGCGGGTTGGCCACCACCGCGTGGAAGCGCTGCTCGAAGACCTTGCGCAGCGCCGCGCGCACGTCGGAGCGGGTGAGGGTGGCGCGTGTTGGCTGCTCGACCTTTTCGAAGAGGCCGAACTGCAGCGACGGCGCCTGCTCCTGCCGCTCCACCTGCTCGAGGCCGTCGGCCCAGTAGACGTGTGGGTGGAAGCGCGCCGCCTCGGCCAGGGTGTCGACCCCGGCGAGCTCTGCGGCGGTCATCAGCAGCCGGGCGCGGGCCAGGGCGCAGGCGTAGTCGTTCAGATCGATGCCCACCACCCGCTCCAGGCAGTGGCTGACCAAGGCGCGCCGCTCCCAGTCGGGGTGCAGCCTGCTGCTGGCCTCGACCAGGCGCTTGAGCCCGTCGATGAGGAAGTGGCCCGAGCCACAGGCCGGGTCGAGCAGGCGCACGGTGTCGGCGCCGAAGGTGTCGAGGGCCGGGGTGAGCGTGCGGTCGAGGATGAAGGCGCGCACGAAGTCTGGGGTCTGGCAGAGCGCGAAGCGGTCTTTCACCACGGGGTCGAGCTCTTGGTAGAGGTCGCCCATGAGCTCGCCTTCGAAGCGCTCGGTGGCGAAGCTGTACTGCGCCCCGGTGTCGGGATCGCGGTGGCGCCAGAACTGCAGCAGCTCGCGCGAGAGCGCGTCCGAAGGCAAGGCGAGCTCGGCGGGCTGCGGGCTGAAGAGCTCGGGCAGCCCCCCGCGGACGCTGGCCAGGTCGCGGTAGACCCAGCGCAAGAAGGCCGACTCGCCCAGGTTGGGCGCCAGCTTCTCGAAGAGCTGCTGGCCCTCGGGGTCGAGGATGCGGCCAGGCTGCAGCAGGCCGCGGTCTTCGAGCACGCGCACATAGACCGACTTGAGCACCCAGAGCACGGCGCCGCGCCGGCTGAGCAGCTCGGTCCAGAGCTCGAAGTCCTCGCCGACCTGCTCGTCGGCGTGCAGTTTCTTGGCGCGCTCTCGCACGGCGGCGTCGGTGCGCAGCTTGGCGCGGAGGTCCTCGGCGACCTTGGCGACGTGGGCGGAGAGCGCGGTGGTGAGCTTGCTTCGATCGGCAGGGTTCATCTCAGACCTTCAGGTGCTTGACGCAGAGCCCCACGACGATGCGCCCTGGAGCAGGCGCGGCGCTGTCGTGGTGGAAATGGATGCGGCCCGTGTCGAAGCGGATTTTGGTGTGCCACCAGAAGTAAAGGTCCTCGCCGCGCCAGTGCACGAGGCGCTCGGCCCGCGCCCGCTTGTCGGCGCGGGTGTTGGGGCTCTCGGAATTCGCATTGACGTCATGGGCAGCGAGGTACTGCTCTCTGCGGTCGGGCTCGGTCTCTCGGCTGAAGATCTCGGCCGCGTGGTCGTTGAGTACGCCCAAGTGCCGAATGGTCGTTTCGAAGCGGTCATTGAAGAAGTACTTGCTGTTCGTCCGCAATCCGCTGCGCGCCTCGTCGGTCCACGACAGCTCTGGAAAAGCCCTTTCGGTGAAGCGCGCCAGCTCCGCTGGAGGGGGTGGGTTGCGCAGCAGCCAGTTGCGAACGAAACGTGGTCGCTCGTCGAGGCTGGTGATGGCATGCAGGGTCGCGCAGCTCGCGCCCATCGTCGCCTCAAAGGTGCCCGCCTCACGCGCAGTACTTAGCGCCAAACACGCGATGGGACCATGGCTCGCGTCCGCCGCCACGGCTTGCGCCAGGCTGGGGGCCAAGACGGTCTCGCTGCCAAGGCGGACGTCGTAGTCGGTCACCTCGAGCTCCCACTCGACGTTTTCCCAGCTCGGCAACCGATCCAGGGCGATGGACCAGCGCCTCTTGACGTCGACGAGCGGCGCCTCATCAGGACGCGGCTGGAACAGGAAGTTTTCCAAGGTGCGCCCCTCCTCGAGCGCTTCGTCATAGGCCGACTCCGACCAGAGCAGCAGCTCCTCGCCTGCGTGCGCTCGAATCTCATCCATCACGTCGACGAGGTCGTTGATGGCATCGCGCACTTGGTCGAGCGGGGCGTTGGCAATTCGCAGTCCCGATTCGTCAAGATAGCTGCGCATCATCGTTTGCGTGCTCCTCGGCGCGCACGGGCGATCGCGCCCAGATCGTGCTCCATCTGATCGAAGAAGCCCTGCGGCCAGGTGCTCAGCTCGCCAGTCTCACGCAGAGCGATCCGTTGCACTGTGGGTCTGGCATCTGGACCGGCACAGAAGAAGAGGACGGCGACGTCCTCTGGGGGAAGCGTGACGGCCTTCTCGGCGACGGCCCGCCGAATGCCATTGATGACGTGATCGCTGTGGGTCTCGATGATGACCTGCACGCCATCGCCCGCAACCTGGGCGAGGAAGGCGCCAATGGCGGACTGTCCGGCGGGGTGAAGGTGCGCCTCTGGGTTCTCGATGATGAGCAGGCCTCCCGCGGGCATTTGCAGCGCCGCAACGATGATGGGCAGCGTGTACGACACCCCGAACCCCACGTTTTGCGGGCGGGTCCACTCGGCTGGTGCGTTGGCTGGCTGGAAGCGCAAAGTGGTCACCGAGGTGCCGTCGAGCCAGCGCGCCTCGATGCGCATCACCACATCGAGACCAAGGATACGGGCGAGCCAGCGCTCGGTCTGGCGACCGAGGAAGCGCAGCGCAGCGATCCTGTCGACCTCGGCCGCAGGCGCCCATCGACCCTGCGACACCTCATCCCGCTCCTTGAGGCTGAGCACCTGGGCGCTGCGCTGACCGTAGATGCCCACGCCGAGATGGCTGGCATCGCTCGACTCGGCGCTCTGTGTGTCTCTGGGCCCATGCCGCTCAGCGCAGAGATAGGTGAAGCGCGGCTCGTCGGCGGCGATGGCAAGGGGGCAGTGCTCTCGAGCACTGCTCTCGAGCTGGGCGAGGTAGAGGGCACGCGGGTCGGAGGGAATCCCGAGGGAAACGCCAGTCCACTCGTCTCTGTCGCGGGAGCGCACACTCAGTTCAATAGACTCGTTGGCGCTGCCGCGGTGGAGCACATCCAAGGGCTCGCCCAGGGCGAGGCCATGGTCGCTGTTGAGCCCCACGGCTTGGCCACTGCACCGCAGGCCCGCGCGCAGCAGCAGCAGCGCTTGGAGGGTGGTGCTCTTCCCCGCAGAGTTGAGCCCAGTGAGCACCGTCAAGGGCGCGAGCTCGAGGTCCAGCGAATCGAAGCGTTTGAAGCGTCGCAGTCTTAGTTCGGCGATCATCCGATGACCTCCTGGACGAGCTCCTCGGCCTTTCGCATGCGGGTCTCGACCTTGTTCGGATCTCCCGTGCCACCGGTGATGCTGTCGAGATAACCAGCATCATGGGTCATCAAGGCTCTGTCACGACCGCTCAACGCATACGCAGCCTCTTCGGAGACGAGCTCACGGGTGGCAAGCGCCGTTCCCCAGCTCTCCACCAGCGCCCTGTTGATCGGGTTCTTGCGCTCGAAGCCAAGAGACCACTTGCGAAAAGCGAATTCCCCGAAGACTTTTTCAGCGTTTCGGAGCGCTTGCACAGCGAGCTGCTTCAGCTCGGAGAGTCGGCTGTCATCGAGTTTGTCGATGAGCTCGGTGACCCTGCCGAGGAAGGCGTCGAGGCTGTCGTGGCTCCGGTACTGCTCGACCGGAATGATGTGGAAAGCCACCAGACGCAGCGCGATCTCACGGTCGGCCATGCGAGGATGGTTCAGCACGGACTTGCCCATGGCCGCTTGGAACTCAGGCAGGGCGACAAGCTCGGCCAGGAAACTTCGGGAGCGTTCCCTGCTCATGCAGTGGCGGATCTCTTGGGCGCTGAGTGGGCTCCCACCCGTGTTGATGCGCTTGAAGACATCGAACTTGACCCGGTAGGGGGTCTGCGGGTCGATGACGTGGATGACGAACTGGGTCAGCTTCAGGCGCCGTCGCGAGACCGCGTCCAGCTCCTCGTATCGGCTCCCCTCCAAGTCCAGGTAGGCGAGCTTGCCCAAGGCGAACTGGCCTTTGAAGAAGCGATGGATGGTGGTGAGCCGCTGCACGCCGTCGACGACCTGGAAGCGTCCAGTCTCGTCCTCGTTGAAATAGAACGACGGGAGCGGGATGCCCAGCAGCAGCGACTCGATGAGGCCCCAGCGTTGCGCGTCCTTCCAGACGTATTGGCGTTGGAAATCGGGGGCGAGGTCGATGTCGCCGTCGTCGATCATCTCGACGACCTGGTGCAAGGAGAAGGTCTTGGTGTGAATCCTGATCGCCTCGGGATCCCAAGGATCGTGGGTCACGCCAGCGTCCTGCTCCTCGGACTCGACGCCAGTGGGTCGATTGTCTACGTATTCCTCGAGCAGTTCCTGCGGAGCAGGCTCATCATGGAGGCTCATCGTGTGCTACTCCCGTGGTCGTTGGGCGGGGTGATGGCTTCGTGCTTGGGCACCGCGCTCGCTGTGGCGTGCCCTTCGCTCAGGTTGATGGGGTTGAGCAGCGGCAGGGTCGCACCTTCGAGGTGCCACATCGGAGCGCCCTCGTTGAAGAGTGGCTGCCTGCGGTGGATGACGCCGGGGACGAGCAAGACCCAGAAGCCGCGGCTACCCGAGAGGGTCTCATCATAGAGACGTCGGGGTAGGTCGAGGGCGTCGCAGAGGCCCAGCAGCGCGGTATCGCCCAGGACCAAGACCTTGCCCGCGCGCCCGTGCTCGTCGAGCAAGCGGAAGAGCGTCTGCTCTGCGGCCTCGGTGAGGGCGTCACGTTGCGCCACGAAGCGCTCGGCGCGCTCGAGGCTGGCGAGCTCGGCTGCGTGCTCGGTGAAGAAAGCATCGTCGAAAGAGAGCCAGGTTCCGCCGAGCACAGTGGCCACGGAGCGCGCTATCTCGGCGTGCCGCTCTGGCGGTGTCACCAACATTCTGAAGCCGCGTGAGCGCGCAGCGTCCTTGAGCAGGTCCCGCACCACCGCCTCTGGGCTGCGGGCGTTGCCCAGCAGCTCGGGCAGCGCATCGGGCGGCAGCGGAGTTGTCGCGACAATGGAGGCGGAACGCCCTGGGCTCACCGTCTCGCCCTGCACGCGGCAGTCGAGCTCACGCAGAATCGCCATCAGGTGGTCTGGGTCTGGGTAGGGCGTGCCCTCCCCAAAGATGCGCCTCACCCGTTGTTGCAGCTCGGCCAACGAGAGCTGTTCGCGGGCCTGCTCCAGCACGAAGCCGATGCTCTGCTTGGGGTCGAGCGGACCGATGAAGAGGTGCCCCGTCTCCGCCAGCTCGACATCGCCGCAGAGGCGCACACCGAGCGAGAGCGGATCGCCGTCGAAGTGCGGCAGCAGCATCCCCAACGAGCGGCGGGCGGTCTCCGGCTCGACGGGAGGCCACTGGCTGGCGAGGCGGGTAAGCTCGGCTGAAAAGGCGTTGAGGGTCTCCTTGTCGAAGCTTGGCCGCGCGACGATGGGCTCCTCGACGCCATCCACCTCGACGAGCTGTGCCCGCCCAGCCGAGAGCTTGATGAGCAAGCGCAGCACGCCTGCGCCAGAGACCATGCCTGCAGGCCACTCCTCCTCGAAGCGGTGGGCGAGCTCGTCGAGGCGGATGATGCCACGAAAGCCGTCGAGCAAGGCCTCGAGGGCGTTGGAGAGCTCGGCGAGGGCGTTGCGGTCAAGGCGCTCGATGCCTTTGGCGCAGTCGATGCTGACCTGGGACTGCGAGGTGTTGAGCTCGCGAGCCAACTCGGTCTGTAGAGCGGGCTCGCCGGTGATGCCGATGACCCGCTCCACGACGCAGCGCTGTCGGTCACTGAGTGGCGCCGAGGCGAGCTCCCAGCACTGGTCCAGGGTGTGGGCAGGGCTGCTCGGAGCGCTGCTTGGAGCGCGAAAACGGTGCAAGGCCTCGACCACCTCGGAGAGTCTCTTGCGCCCGATCCCTGGGATGGCGAGCAGCTCCTGGCGGGTGAGGCTGGCGACGGCGCCGAGGGTGGGCAAGCCGTATTCGACGAGGGCAGCGATGACGCTGCTCTGCAGGCCCAGCCGTTCGACCGGCTCGGGCGAATCGCAGAGCGCAGGGACCAGCGGCGCCTCGAGCCGCGCGCGGCCGAGCGTCGTGGCCTCGATGCCTCGCGCGCGCAGCTCCTCTTGCATGGCGATAAGGTCTGCTGCGGTCTTGTTGCCAATGGCGTGAAGGCCTCGGATCTGGGCTGGGCTCAAGGTGAGGAGCTCTCCGACGGTAGCGATTCCCTCTCGGCTGAGCACAGTGACGGCGCGGCGCGACAAGCCGGACAAGCGCAGGGGAGTGGTGGCGTCCACTGCGTCGGAGGCAGAGCCGGCAGCGCTCTCGCTGGGTGCCTTGCCAATCGCGATGAGCAGGGCATCACGCATCGCCTTGGCTGAGGGGAAACGCTGCTCGGGCACCGGGCTGAGCGCTTTTCGGAAGAAGGCGGCCAAGCCGGGCGGGTCGATGTCTTCCTCGCTGATCGAGGGCACCTGTCCTGGCTCAGGGACGCGCCCGTCGAAGGCGTGCCGCCCAGCGTAGAGCTCGAAGAGGCAGAGAGAAGCGGCGAAGCGGTCCGTGGCGTGGGACCAGCACGCGCTGGAGGGGTCTCGGTAGAGCGCGGTGCCGCCGTAGGGCGCCTCGCTGGGGATCGAGACCAGGCTGAAGTCGATGATGGTGAGCTGGCCCTCGCCAGCGAGCAGGTTGTCGGGCTTGAGGTCTTTGTGGGTGAGGCCTTTCTGCTCGAGGTAATCGAGCCCTGCGAGGAGGTCCTCGGCGAAGCGACGCTGGGTCTGCGGCTCTGGCTGCGGGTGGCTGGCGAGGAACTGGCGCAGGGTGGAGCCGGTGACGCGCTCCATGACCAAGGTGAAGCGTCCCTCGACCATTTTGCTGAGGTCGATGACGCGCACGATGTTGGGGTGGTCGAGCGTGGAGAGGACCTGGTACTCGCTGCGCAGAGCTTCTTCGGCAGCGTCGTTGTTTCGGGCGATTTTCAGCGCGCGGGTGTGGCCGCTGACGAGATGTCGAGCGGCATAGACCACGGACATACCCCCCTGCCCGAGACGCGAGATGACTTCGTAGTCGCTGCCGAGGCGGACACCGGGGTCCAGGTTGTCGGGGTCGAGCGCAGCGCGGGGGTCGACCATCGCAGGGAAGAGGCTGCGCGGCGAGGGGTCGCGGCCCAGCCGGACCGCCTCCATGGCATCGGCGAGCTGGGGGTAGCGGTCAGCGGGCCGCAGCTCGAGCATGCGGCAGACGGCCTCGTCGAGCGAGAGGGGAATGCGTGGGGCGAGGTCCCGGACGCGCATCAGCAGTCGGCGCTGTGCCATGAGCTGGCGGGTGTTGTCGAAGAGCGCTTTGCCGGTGAGCAGCAGCGCGAGGATGGCGCCGAGGCTGAACTGGTCCGACGCGGGCTCGGCGCTGCTGAAGGCGGTAACCACCTCGGGAGCGGCGAAGCATAGCCGCTCGTCGGCGATGCTGGTGAGGGAGACCGTGGCGTCGATGGAGAGCTGCTTTGCGAGGTCGAAGCCGGTGACACGGATGGCAGAGGGCTTGGGGCTGTCTTCGACCAAGATGACGTCGCTACGCAAGAGTCGGTGCACGACGCCCTGGCGGTGCGCCTCGTCCAAGGTCTCGGCGATGCGAAGCCAGAGCTCGGTGCGAGCCATCAGGTCCGCCTTCTCGTTGCCCTTTGCCGCGGGGCCGTAGCGCTCGAGCCAGGTGGTGAGGGTGATACCTAGAAAGTGCTCGAGCGGGAGCACGATGCCAGCTTCGTCGGAGAAGGGTGGATCGGCGCTGAGGATGCCCTCGCTTCGGCCGAGGCGGCCCAGGACCTGGGCTTCCCAGCGGGCGCGGTCAGTGATTCGCTGTCGCTGCGCGTCGGTGGCGAGTGGCGGGAGGCTGTAGATGCGCAAGACGCGCTCGACCTCGGAGAGGGTGTTGCGACCGAGCAGCTCTGTGAAGGTTTCGTGATGGGCGAGGGCGTCGAGGATCTCGTACTCGCGGACACGGCGCACGGGTCGGGGCCCTTTCTGCGCCCCCGTGAGCAGGCGCAAGAGCTCTTGTTCTGCGGCGGCGGTGTTGGCGATGGCGACGCGGCCGCTGAGTCTTTGGATGAGCTGCTCGTCTTGGATGGCAGCGAGGATACGCTTGCGGGTGTAGAGGCGGTCGTTGGAGGCTGGTCCGCGCACGCCGCAGTCGGTGCTCGCCGAGAGGTAGACGAGGCCCTGCACCCAGACCTGGCCAGCCTGGTAGCTCTCGCGCTTGAGCAGACTTTTCAGCACCTGCGCACAGATGCGATTTTTCTTGAGCGGGCTGGGGATGGGGTGCGGGATGTACCAGTCGTGGTCGGTGCCCTCGATTCGCCCACGGAAGGACTTGATCTCGACGACGTAGATGGCATGCGGGGCGACGACGACAGCGTCGAGCTCGTAGACGACGCCGCTTCGCTCGACGAGCCAAGCATTGCTGTAGACGGTATAGCTCGAAGGCAGTCCATCCACGAGGAAGCGAATGGCTTGGCGCTCGCTGTCGTGGGCGGGCTCGCCGATGGGTATGTACTGGGCCACCATGACTTACACCAGCAGGATTTTGGCGCCGCTGAACCAGATCGCGAGCTGGTCGTCGACGCGAAAGAGGCCGCCCTTGTCGGGATGCAGGCCGAGCACGAAATCGAAGTTTCTTGTCGATTGGGCACTTGGCCTGTTCTCCAAAGTTCTTGTCGATTGGGCACTTGGCCCGTTCTCCCAAGTTCTTGTCGATTGGGCACCTGGCCTGTTCCCCCAAGTTCCCTGTCGCAACGGGTGCTCGGGGTCACGCAGAGCAGCACCATCGGCAGCTACGGCGAAGTCGGTGTTGGGAGCGGCGAGGTCGAGGCCGACGATGCCAGCGAGGGTGAGCTCGCGCCAGGAGCCGCAGGCGACGGTGAAGTTGTCGCGCAGGCTGAGCTCTGCGTGCGTGGAGACCAGGTGGTGGGCGAGTTGGCCGCCGGTTCCGGGCAGCTCCAGCACTTTGTGATGCGGCTTGACGACGTGCAGCTCTGAGCGAGCGAGGCGCGAGGGAACACCGAGCAGTCGAGCTTGGGCGGCGATGTAGTCCTCGGGCTTGGCGCGCAGCTCGAGGCCGGGCAGGGCTTCTAGCCAGCGCTCGCAGAGCGCGCTCGGCAGGCGCGAGGCGCGCAGCTCGCTGGCGATTTCTTGTTGATCTTGTTGATTGGGCGCTTGGCCTGTTCCCCCAAGTTTTTGTTGATTGGGCGCTTGGCCTGTTCCCCCAAGTTTTTGTTGATTGGGCGCTTGGCCTGTTCCCCCAAGTTTTTGTTGATTGGGCGCTTGGCCTGTTCCCCCCAGTTTTTGTTGATTGGGCGCTTGGCCTGTTCCCCCAAGTTTTTGTTGATTGGGCGCTTGGCCTGTTCCCCCAAGTTTTTGTTGATTGGGCGCTTGGCCTGTTCCCCCAAGTTCTTGTTGATTGGGCGCTTGGCCTGTTCCCCCCAGTTTGCTGAGGGCGAAGGGGATGTGATGGAGGACGGCGGCATCCTCGAAGAGGAGGTCGATGAAGTCGGGGGCGCTGAGCCTGCCGCGGAAGCGGTTCCAGGTGGCGAGTCCAGGCTCGGTGAGACGCGCTGGCCGGCGCCCTGCGACTTCGTCGCGGGCGAGGGCGACGAGGAGGCTAGCGGTCCAGGCGGCTGTGTTCCGGTCGGTGTTTGTGCTGGGTAGCTCCAAGCTGATCATCGGCTGCTGCCCTCCTCCCCGTGCTGGCTTGCGCGGCGCGGCAGCATCCGGAGTCATCTGGCCTCTGGATACAGCGACGCAGTGAACTGGGCGAAGCTATCACGGGCGCGTTCAGCACTCAACCGGCAATGCGCGAATGCAGCACGAAGGTATTGGGATTCGAGGGTGAGCCGGATGCACCACGAAGGACACGAAGCGCACGAAGAAAGGGAAGCTTTGGGTGGGGAGCCTGCCGATTGGGGGGCTGCGCTGGGGTTCGAGTAGGGGCGACATTTATGGCGCCCAGAGATGCGCTGTCGGATGCACCACGAAGGACACGAAGCGCACGAAGAGAGGGAAGCTTTGGGTGGGGAGCCTGCCGATTGGGGGCTGCGCCGGCGGTAGATGCGCCGACAGGCTGCACCACGAAGGACACGAAGCGCACGAAG
>JAVFAO010000222.1:0-11475 GCA_034002465.1 Myxococcota bacterium | reverse complement strand
TGGAGTGTTCCGGCAAGAGGACATTGATGTCGCTTCGGAAGACGAAGCGGGTGCCGATGAAGACGATCGAGATGGCGGTGATGAGCGCGGCGACGCCGAGAACGCTGCCTGGGTGTTTGATGACGCCGCGGGCGACCTTGTCGAGCAGGCGATGGGTTGGGCTGTGCATGGCTCCTCCGGCTTAGTGTAGGCGAGCCATCAGCGAGACGAAGCGGCTGAGTTTTTCGGGGTGTGAAGAGAGTCGGTCTTGGATTTCGACGCTGACGTTCATCAGCTTCTCGACAGCGCTGCGCAGACGTTTCTCGTGTTTGATTTGAAGCGCCTCGCTCTTCTCCTCGCTCATCGCCTCGATCTCTTCGAGATCCTTGGCAAAGCCACCCTCTTCTTGGGTGACGAAGCGCTCGAGCTCTTCGAGCAGCTTATCGGTGTCGTGTTTGTTGCTTTCGAGCAGCTCGACGAGGGCCTCGATGCGTCCGGCGATGCGTTCGGCGGGGTCAGGAGCACAGGCGACGAGCAAGGGCAGCAGCGAGAGCAGCATGAGCAGGGGGAGCTGAGCTCGAGACAGGTGGCATAGCTGGGACAACATGGCAAACCTCGTGTCGAGAGAGCAGGCGTCGTTGGGCGCTGGCGGGCAGCCCTGCTCGGTGGTGAACCGAGCAGTCCGCGCGCCAATCCGCGCCGCAGTCGATAGCACGAAAGCGCGTGGCTGCATAGGGTGGGGCGCGAGGGGCCTGGCTTCGTATTCCTCCCGAAGAACGCAGCCTCGATGCGCCAGAACGCCCGAGACCGACGAAGCATGCATCCAGGGAGGCGGTCAGCGGCTACTGCAGGCAGCGCACCTCAGAGATGCCAGCGTCGTTGTTGCTCTCGTCACACTCGACAACGGCGCTCGCGCCGCTGCCGTCGACCTGGACGTAGTAGTCGTGGGGTGTGCTCGAGCCGGGGACGAGCAGGCTGACGATGGTTGAGCCACCTGGCAGCAGGGGAATGCTGGTGATGGCCGTGCCGAGCAGGGTGCCGCTGGCGTCGTTGCCTTCGAAGAACTGCACCTCGACGCCAGCGGCGACGCCGAGGGCGCCGAGGTTGCTCACGCGCGCGCGCAGCTCGAGCTGGCCTGTGGCGCAGTCGAGCTGTCCAACGGAGATGTCGACGTCTAGGTCTGGGGCGTTGAAGACGCCCTCGCCTTGCACGTTCTGGCGGTAGTTGTTGAGACCAGCTTTGGTCCAGTTGTCCTCTTCGAGCAGCGGGACATTGCCGTCGGAGGTGGCGTTGGTGACGTGGTAGGTGTGCTGGGTCCAGACGCGGCGAGTGGGGACCCAGACGTCGTCGACGTCGCCGTAGACGAAGACCCCGCGGATAGGGCCAGAGTAGCCTGGGTAGGTGGAGGTGGGGCAGGTGGAGAGGGTGCCATTGGCGACGATCATGATCTCCGAGTTGCCATCGGAGTCGACGTCGACGACGATGGGGTACTCATGGATGGTGCCGCTGACGTTGGGGATTTCGAGCTCGACCTGGCCGTCGGCGCCGTTGTAGACGCGCATGAAGCACTCGTCGGCGTAGACCACTTCGGAGACACCGTCGCCTTGGAAGTCGAATACGGATGAGCCGGTTGCATTGGAGGACTGGTCCTGGGTTGTGCGGCTCCATCTGACGAAAATCGCCCCAGATGCTGGGCTCAGTCCGGTTGGGAGGCTCTCGCCGGGGCGGTTGAAGTCGTATACGGAATAGGAGGCAGCTCCTGCCACGCCTACCTCGACCCGGCCATCGCCGTCGAAGTCGGCGATGGTGGGCGGGCCGCCGATGCCGCCACCTGGGATGGCGACGGGGGCGGTGCGCAGCGCCGAGTTGGCGACACAGGCAGCGTCGCTGGGGTCGATGCCGCACCAGCGCTGGCCAGTCTGTCCGTTGATGGCGATGACGTAGCCGCGGGCGACCAGGATGACCTCGGGTTTGCCGTCACCGTCGAGGTCGGCGATGGCGGGGTAGCCGTCGTTGGTGGTGCCGCCGTAGGTCCAGAAGTTGCTCACGTTGACCGTGGGCGGGCTGCCGCTGGTCCAGGAGACTTTCCAGGCGTGGCGCCCAGAGACGATTTCGGGCTTCCCGTCACCGTCCAGATCGGCCACTGCGGAGATGCCACCGCGGTAGCTGCCGTTGGTGCCGTAGTAGGGACCATCGTTGCCGTAGTTCCAGAGCACGAGGCCGTCGTGGTCGATGAGCGAGGCACCGAGCACGGCCTCGGCCATGGGATCGTCGTCGAAATTGGCGAGGGTGACGGCGCCATTGTAGACGTTGAAGTTGACTGCAGTTCCGCTACTGTTGTGGCTTCTCCAGAGCAGCGTACCGTTGCCATCGACTGCGACCACGGGAGTGTTGGTGCGTCCGGCGTAGACGATATCTGGCAGACCGTCGCCGTTGACGTCACCGAGGGCGTGGGTGGAGCGACCTTGGCTGCCGTAGCTGGTGGGCGGGTTGTGGCTGACACGCACCTGCTGGGCACCGGTCTTGCCGTTGAGGATGACGATGGTTCCTGTATCCCAACTGCTGGGTCCCTGCGTGGCGTTGACCACGACGTCCTGGGTGCCATCTCCATCCACGTCGGCGACGAAGGGGGCAGCGATGCTCATGTCGGTGAGGTTGGACCACTCGACGGTGGCGCGCAGGTCCGAGAAGCTTGGGACCACGGTGCAGGTGACGGGGTTGGGCTGGGGGAGGCACTGCGACAGCGTGGGTTCGCAGAATTCTCCTGGTTGTACGCAGTCATAGGAGTCGGCGCAGGTGACGCCCGGCGCTGCGCAGAAGTCGGCGATGCAGACCTCGCTGCTGCCGCAGCAGGTGGCTAGGCCCGCGCCGCAGCGCACGCCGCTCGCGCAGTTGGGTAGGCAGGCGCCACCGATGCATTCGTTGCCTGCGGGACAGCAGCTTGCGGGGTTGCCGCAGAGGGTGCCGCCTGGGCATTGGATCTCGGCGCAGACACCTGAGGAGCAGTATTCACCTGAGAGGCAGTCAGCATTGCTGCCGCACTGGCAGTCACCGTCGAGGCAGTGGCCAGGCTGGCACTCTTGCGCGAGTTCCTGCATTACGCCACGGTCGTCGCAGACATAGACGCTATCACCCACGCAGAAGCGTTGCTCTGCTGCGCAGAGGTCGGCTTGGCAGGTGAGGTTGCAGTGCTCTTCTGGGGGGCATTGGCTGTCGTCGGTGCAGAGACAGAGGCCATCCTGGCACACTCTGCTGCCGCAGTCGGTGGCGCTCTCGAAGCTGCCATCGGCGTTACAGACTCGCGCGATGTTGCCAGTGCAGCGCATCTCGCCTGCGACGCAGACGTCGGGGAGGCAGACATCGAGGGAGACGAAGGCGTCTGGGGCGCAGTGTTGTTCGAGCTCGCAATCGGTCGAAGCGTTGCAGCGACAGGCGCTCAGCCCGCCATCGGCGACGCAGCCGATGCGGCAGGTCTCGAGGAGCGTGTCGGCGGTACCGTTGGGATTGCACTGGCGTCGATCGCGTCCTGAGCAGAACTCAGCGCCTTGAACGCAGAGATCGTCGAGGCAGTTGCCGTTGGCGAGGTCGCAGAATTGGTTGCTGGGGCAGTGGCTGTCACTCGAGCACAGGCAAACGCCGTCGGCGCAGACCGCGGCACCGCAGTCGATGCGGGCGACGGCGCTGCCTTCGGGGTTGCAGACGACGGCGACGTTGCCATCGCAGCTCATGGCGTTGGGCTCGCAGACGTTGCCGACACAGTGTCCCTGGCTACAGTGCTGAGCGCTGTCGCACTGTGCGTCGGAGCTGCATTGGCACCAAGCGCCGCCTTCGCTTTGCACACAGGTGTCGTGGCAGGCTTGCGCCTGGTTGGCCTGTGCACCTCGCTCGTCGCATTGCATCAGCGTATCGGCGTCGCAGTACTGGGCGCCAGCCTCGCAGAGGTCATCGACACAGGTCGACTCGCCGTTGGGGCCGGCGCCGGGCAAACAGAACATGGCCTGTGGACAGTCGGTGTCGTCACTGCAACCGCAGGCGGCGTTCAGGCAACCGCGCTCACCGCATTCTTCGACAGGGGTCGACGCAGCGCCGCGCTCGTCGCATTGGAGCAGGGTGTTGCCTGCGCAGAAGAGCTCGGTGGCGGGGCACTGGTCAGCCACGCAGAGTCCGGCGTCGCAGTATTCTGTAGGTGTGCAGTGTTCGTCGCTCTCACAGACACAGGTGCCCTCGGAGCAGGCGAATGCACATTCGATGAAATGGTTCTGGGAACCGTCCTCATTGCAGAGCACAGCCGTATTCCCGTCGCAGCTCTGAGTTTCTGGGTCGCAGATGCTGGGCAGGCAGCGGCCGTTGAGGGAACAGAACTCCCCTTCAGCGCAATCAGCGGCGGCGGCGCAGCGGCAGAAGGCATCCTCTCCGTCGCTGTCACAGCCGTATTCGCAGGTAACGAGGGTTTCGCTGCCGTCCTCCTCGCATTGGTGCAGCGTCTGCTCCTCGCAATAGGAGCTGACGCAGTCCTGGTCAGGCTGCTCGGTGTCGAGCTCGTTGGCATCACTGTCGATGTCGCCATCGCTGGTGTCGTCGAGCGTGTCGATGGCGTCCAGGTCGAGTGAGAAATCAGCGTCGGCATCGCTTTGGTCGGAGGGGAGCAGGTCTGGGACGGTGGTCGAGCTGGAGGAGTCGCAGGCGCTCAGGGCGAAGCTCGCGAGGAGCAGGCAGCAATGGAAAGCGGGATATGGAACGAGGGTGCAGTGGAACTCGAGTGGGCTTCGCTTTCTGTTCATGGTCTGTCTCCGTTGCATTCGTTCGCTCTCGGGCACCGACCTCTCGACAGCGGCAATTGTCGCCCGCCTTCCCTGGCGGGCACCCTTCGGGCTTGCTTCGCAGCGACTCTCCGCCTCCTGGCTCCGAGTTCCTGCGGAATGTCGAGAGGATGCGTGCCCTTCGCTCACTATCGATTGCGACCGCCGTGGGCACGGGCTTTCCGCCCATTGTTCATGATGGCGAGAGTATGAGGCGAAGGGAAGTGCGGAGAGAGAGAAATCGTGAGTTGCTTGTGGGCGGGGCTTGTGTTGCTTTGCTTGCTTTGCTCTGGGGGTTTGCGTCCTCGGCTGGTCCTCTGATATCGTTTCGGGTTGCGTAGCAGGGGGTAAGCATGCCGTTCCAGACGACAGATGCGTTTCGGATGATGGTCGAAGCCAGCGCGAGTGGGGTGTTGGTTGCCGAGATTGAGAGCTTGAGGTTCATCTACGCGAACGCTGCAGTCTGCGACTTGCTGGGGTATTCGGCGGACGAGCTGACGCAGCTGAGTTTGCGTGAGCTTCATCGGGCTGCGGATCTCGATTGGATTCTCGACGTTTTCGAGGCACAAGCAGGGGGACGCAGGAAGGTGGCGAGGGAGATTCCCTGTCTGCGCAAGGATGGTCGCCTGATTTGGGCGGACATCACGGCGACCTCGGCAGAGCTCGAGGGGGTTGCCTGCAACATTGGTTTTTTCACGGACGTGGCCGAGCGTCGCGAGGCGAACCGGGCGTTGATTGAGAGTGAGCAGCGGTCGCGCGAGAGTTCTCAGCTGTTGGAAGCGGTGCTCAATGCCATTCCTGATGTGATTGGCGTTCAGGATACCTGCCACCGGGTCAAGCGGTACAACGAGGCGGGCTATCGGCTGGTGCAGCGTGGTGAGGAGGCGCACGGTCAGAAGTGTTACGAGATGATTGGGCGCAAACGTCCTTGTCCGTTTTGTCCAGTGGAGATGGCGCTACGCAGCCGCAAAGTGACGCAGCTCGAGAAGCACGTGGCGGAGATGGACAAGTGGTTCGATTGTCGCGCGTACCCTGTTTTCGATAGCTCTGGAGAGATTGTATGCGTGGTTGAGCATATGCGTGACATCACACAGCAGCGGGCTCTGGAGGAGCGTCTCCGTCATACCGCAAAGATGAAGGCGGTGGGGGAGCTTGCGGGTGGTTTGGCGCACGATTTCAACAATCAGCTCGGCGCCATTTTGGGGATAGCGGAGATGTTGCGGGGTGGCTGCGGCAGTCAGGAGGAGCAAGGCGAGCTGGTGGACTCGTTGATTCAGACGGTGGAGCGGGCGTCTTCGCTGACGGCGCAGCTCTTGGCCTTTGGTCGACGAGGAAAGTTCCTGAGTGTGCCCGTGGACCTGCATGATCTAATCGAAGAGGTGAGCAGTTTGCTGTCGCGCAGCTTGGACAAGCGCATTCGCATCACCAAGCGTTTTGGGGCGAAGCAGGCCTGTACTTTGGGCGACCCTTCGCAGCTGCAGAATCTGTTGCTCAACCTCGCGCTCAATGCTCGGGATGCGATGCCTGATGGCGGCGAGCTGATCTTCGAGAGCTCGACGGTGGAGCTTGGTGAGGAGCGCGCGGACGTACGTTCCGAGGAGTTGGAGCCTGGGGAGTATGTGTTGCTGTGTGTGACCGACACGGGGATTGGCATGGATGCCAAGACCAAGGAGCGCATCTTCGAGCCCTTTTTCACCACCAAGGACAAGGGCAAGGGGACGGGGATGGGGTTGGCGGCGGTGTACGGCACCCTGAAGAACCACAAGGGTGCCATCACTGTGTATTCAGAGCAAGGTCATGGAAGCACCTTCAAGGTGTATCTCCCGATGCACTGTGAGCAGCCTCGCGTGCGTCGGCGTTCAGAGCCCGAGTTGCCCGTCAGCAGCAAGAATGCGCTGATCATGGTGGTGGATGACGAGCCGGTGGTCTTGAAGGTTGCGAGCGCGATGCTGCAGCGTTTGGGTTATGACGTCTTGGCTTGCGCCAGTGGGGTCGAGGCGCTCGAGCGCTTTCGGACCTCGACAGTGCCGGTCGCGGCGGTGCTCTTGGACATGGTGATGCCCGACCTAGGTGGGCAGGCTGTCTATGAGTTGCTGAGAGCGATTGATCCGACGGTGCGGGTGGTGCTTGCCTCGGGCTACAGTCTGAACGGTGAGGCGCAGCGCATATTGGATAGCGGGGTTCGCGCCTTTTTGCAGAAGCCTTTTCGCTTCGCCGAGCTGGCGCGGGTGATCGCAGAGGTGCAGGAAGACTGACGGCCCCGACTCGCCCCGTTTTCGCTCAGGGTGGCGCGGCGAGGAAGAAGGCCTCGACGCGGTCGAAGGGGATATGATCGTCGAAGTGGCGGCCGTAGTGGAGGTCGACCACCCGTCCGTGTTCGTCGATCAGGAAGTCCGCCGGCAGGCGTCCGAAGCGGCCGTCTGGGCGGCCAGGTAGAAAGCCATTGGCGGTGGCGCGCAGCATGCCGAGGATGACAGCGGGCCGCAGCATTCCGAGGGCTCCGACCTCGACACCGTAAGCAGAGTAGGCTTCGAAGTCGGGATCTGCACCCAGAGGAAAGGGCGGGGTCTGTCGGTAGAGCTTGTCTCTGAGGCGCACCAGAGGGGTCTGGAATACGGGGATAAAATTGACTGCGGGGTTGCCTCTCTGTTTGGCTTGGCTTTGCCACAGGGGGATTTTGGCGCTGCAGTCTTTGATGCGCAGGTTACACAGGGGGCAGCCTGCGTAGCGCAGGAAGGCGAGCCAGAGGCGTTGGCCTTGGTAGTGGTCGAGTCGTTTTCGTCCCCAGGTGCTATCGATGGAGAAGGGAGCTGCAGGGGCGCCGCTTGTGATTCTGGACATAGCGCGACTCCGAGGAGAACGGCACAGCATTGTGCCAAGGAGCGACCGGCACGTATCGACACGGTTAGGAAGGCTACCGATCGATGCGCTCGTACAGGATAAGACTCGCGTGGCAGGGCACAAGGGAGCGAGTGGTTAGTGGTGGGCTTAGGCTCGCGCTCTGCGAGCGGCTCGCCTGCCTGGGCTCGCGCTCTGCGAGCGGCTCGCCTGCCTGGGGCTCGCGCTCTGCGAGCGGCTCGCCTGCCTGGGCTCGCGCTCTGCGAGCGGCTCGCCTGCCTGGGGCTCGCGCTCTGCGAGCGGCTCGCCTGCCTGGGGCTCGCGCTCTGCGAGCGGCTCGCCTGTTTGCGATGGCTCGCGCTCTGCGAGCGCGTTGTTTGTGGGGCGCTGCCCCACACCCTGCCAAAGGGCAAGCCCTTTGGAATCCCTCTCTTGGGGAAAAGGGCTGGCGTCAGGGGCGATGCTCGAATCGCGCCACGTTGGGCGCAAACACCTCCATCCGCGCCATCGTCGACGGCGGATACGGCTGACCATCACTCTCCAACGAAATCACCGGAAACCCCCGCTTCCGAGCCCACGGCGCAAACACCCCCTCAATCACCCGACCCGGCAAACAAGCAAACGGGGCCACAATCGCAATCCCCGAATACCCATCACCCATCGCCACCGCCGCAACACCACTGCTCACCGTCGCCTCACTCTCCAACTCCGGCGGTATGAAATGCTCCGACGCCACGTCCACAATCTGCTTCATGTCATGTGGCGCCTCAGGCAACAACCCCGTCTTCACAAAGATCCCACGAATCCGATGATTCACCCAATCCTTGTACGCCTTCTCCACATAATACAAACCCTCCTCTCTCAACAAACCACTCCGCCACGCCTTCCGCAATCCACCACGACGCAGCTCCTCATCCATCAAGAGCTTGCGCGAATAGTCCGTATAGTGAATCCACTCCGTGACGTCCGTCACCTTCGGCAAAATCCCCTGACCAATCAAATACCGCTTCAACTCGTCCACCGAGAAATCATCTCGCCGGACATATATCTCCCCCACCACCAAGACCTTGCGCAACCCCTCCACCGTACCCTTCTTCGGGATCGCCGCAAGCGCCTTCGCCGTCGACCGCAACACCCGGTCCAACGCCCGACCTCCCCGCTCCAACGCCCCCAACACATCCTCATAACACCGATCAAAACACGCCAACGCCGACACTGGCTCCTCGGCAAGCAACTCCAATGCTCCCCGAATATCACCCAGCACGTCCGCCGTCAGCAACGCCCACCACACATCACGATTGAAGGTCGGTCCCATCTCCCGATACGAGTTCTCCGAACCCAACACCAACACCACCACGTTCTCCCAGCCCAAGTCCTCGAACAACCGCTCGTAAAACACAAAATACTGCCCCGTCCGACAAGGACCAATCGTCGACGGCACAAAGACCAAAAACACCTCCCCCTCTCGGTTCGGCTCATGATGCCGGAAAAACTCCAGCACACTGCCCAAAACCAGCAACGCAGGTATACACTCCTTGCCCGACGCTACCTCCCTCGCCAACTGCGTCGTCGCCGCCGTAGGTACCGGAAGATGCGTGGCATGGATGCCCTGCTTGCGCGCCACCGCAGCGAGCGCAGATGCTGAGAGCTCGCCCATGGAAGGGAATACGAGCTTGACTTCTGGGGCGCGGATATCGAAGCGTCGACCCGTGCGCTGGTCGATGACGTCGAGGTACTCTTTCTTGAAGTGGAGCTGATACCGACCTTGGAAACGTGTGCCCTCTGGCTGCAATCCCGCTCGCTGGTAGCTGGCCACGATATCGAGGAAGGCCTCGATACGGGTGTCAATCCCTGCGTCCGCCGTATGCGAGTCGATCTCCAGCACCAGGTAAGGCTTCTGCCCCATCATCCAGCGCAGGTAGTGCAGCATGAAGGAATCCGGTGCGCAGGAGAAGTTGGTCACCCAGGTCAGGTAGACGTTGGGCATGCGCTTCACCTGGCGCACCGCCTTCATGTCCATCTGCCCATAGTACCAGTACATGTTAGGGAAGATCTCTTCGTCGGCTGCATAGATCATGTCGAAGGGGACGACGCTGACACCTTGAGAAAGCAGTTTGCGCGGGATGCCCATGTTGGCATCACGCGAGTAGGCGTTGTAGGGCCGTCCAAGTAGAGCCACGAAGCGCTTCTCGGGCTGCGCTTGGATCTCGGCCAGGATGGCTTTGCCGCGCTGGGCCAGCGCCTTGCGGTAGCGTTGGTACTCGGAGATGGCGCGATCGTAGGCAAGGCGACCGAGCTCTGCCTCGAGGCCGAGCTGCACTGCAACTTGGGCAAACTCCTCGCGACTATCGTTCCAGCCGGACTTGAACGACACCAGAGGGCGCAGCAGTTTGCTGTCGTTGAGGTCGAAGGCCTGCCGCAAGTAGAAGGGCAGCCCTTGCGTGAGGGGGCAGACACAAGCATGCACCAGCTCCTGCTCCATCGATGGCATGTCTCTGAACAGTGGCACGAATACAGTGTCAATGCCCTGCTCGAGCAGATGAGCGAGCGCGCCATGGGCGAGCTCAGCAGGATAACAGTAGGTACTCTCGACGCGAGTCAGGCCGGCGCGCGAGATGCCTTCGGAGAGCACGGCGCGCACGCCGAGCGAGTGAAAGAACCAGGAATACAGCGGCCAGAGCGAGTGCACCGACAAGGCGAGGGGGACGCCGACCACGCGAGGGGAGCGGGGGATGAAATCGCTCTCTTGGGGAACGAAGTCTTCGAAGCACATGCGTCGTCGTTCTTCGACGTAGTCGATGGCGGCGCTGTCTTGGCTCTCTTGACTCTTGCTTGGGGCGCTTTGTTTGCGTTTGCGCAGGCTAGTGTAGCGGGAGCAGCGTCCGCCAAAGGGGTATTTGCTGCCCCCGACCTCGAGCATGCGGATTTCGCAGCGATCGTCGCAGTGTTTGCAGGTGAAGGTGGCCTTTTCGACGAGCTCTCTCTGCAGGATTTCATCGAGCTCGAAGAGCGCGTCGTCGTTGCGGCTGAGCAGGCCTTCGTCGCACTTGCGTTGGGCGAGCACGGCGACGCCGAAGCAGCCCATGAGCTCGGGTTCGGGGGGGACGACGATGGGCTTTCGGGTCATTTGAGCGAAAGCCAGTGGAACTGCGGGGTTGCAGGCGACGCCGCCTTGCAGGGCTATCCGTTCACCGATGCGCCGGTTGCCGACGACGCGGTTGAGGTAGTTGGCAACGACGGAGCAGACCAATCCGGCGACGATATTGGCGCTGCCGGCGCCTTGTTGGATGGCCTTGCGGATGTCGGAGTTGATGAACGCGGAGCAGTGTTGGCCGAAGCGCAGCGGTGCCTGCGCTTTCATGGCGATGGGGCCGATGTCTTTGGCGCTGCCGATGTTGAGATCCCCTTGGGCGGACTCTTCGAGGAAGGAGCCTGTGCCCGCGGAGCAGGCCTCGTTCATGGCGTAGTCGATGGGGACGGCGTTGTGGAGGGAGACGTATTTGGCGTCTTGGCCTCCGATCTCGAAGATGGTGTCGATCTTGTCATCGAACCAGGTGGTGCCGACGGTATGGGCGATGATTTCGTTGTAGACCCCGGCGGTTTGGAGGAAGGTGCCGAGCAATTCTCGTGACGAGCCAGTGGTGGCGGCGAGGACGATGCGCGGTTTGGCGTCACCGACTTGGGCTTTGACTTGTCGCAGGCATTCCTTGAGGGCGGCGACGGGGTTGCCGTGGGTACGACCATAGTGGGAGGCGACGATCTCGAAGCTCTTGGTGTCGACGAGGGCGACCTTGGTGGTGGTGGAGCCGCCATCGACGCCGAGGACGTTTTCTGCATCCTCTTTGAAGGAAGCCCTACG
>JAVFAO010000221.1:0-11629 GCA_034002465.1 Myxococcota bacterium | reverse complement strand
CCGCCAACCGAGAATATCCGGAGTGACTTGATTTCAGACGTGAGCTCTACCGCTCTGAGGGACTCGGCAGACAGCCCCAGCTCGATGGGAGGGCCAGGGTCGACGCGCAGCATCGAAGAACACCCCCCAACGCCCGAGAGGACGAGCAAAACAGTGATTGCGATACGGTTCACGATCCCTCCAGTCGTCATCGTTGTTGCCCATTCCCGACCATGTAGGGGCGCAATTCATTGCGCCCGCCGGCCGGCATCTCCGTCGCGTTGGGCGCTTGCTTGGGTTTGTCTTTGTGGTGCGTTGCCCGCCAATCTCGAGCAGCCCTCGATTGCTCGCGCTCTTTGAGCGGCTCGGGCACCCCTTTTGGTTTGATTTGTGTTTGTTTCGTGGGGCTCTGCCCCACGCCCCGCCAAAGGGCTAGCCCTTTGGAATCCCTTTTCTTTTTGGGATCGAGGGGCGCTCAGCGCCCAACGCCAGCGTAGCGCAGGCCCGCTCGTTCGGCCTCTTCCCGCTCGAAGAGGTTGCGTGCGTCGATGAGGACTGGCGTTTTCATGATGCTGGCGAGTCGCTGCAGGTCGAGGTCGCGGTAGTCATCCCACTCGGTGGCCACAACGAGCGCGTCCGCACCCTCTGCAAGCGCATAGGGGTCTTCGAAGAAGTCGAGCTCTTTGCCAGCAAGCAGCTCGCGCGCATTGGCGAGCGCGATGGGATCGTGCAGGCGCAGGTGGGCGCCACGCTCGCTGAGGGTGTCGATGATCTCGAGCGCCGGTGCGTCACGCACATCGTCGGTGCCAGGCTTGAAAGCGAGTCCGAGGATACCAATGACCTGCCCGCGCAAAACCTTCAGCGCCGCCTGCAGCTTCTCCACCACCGCCGTGCGTTGGTTCTGGTTGACCTCGCGGGAGGCCGCGACGATGGGCATCTTGTATCCGTACTCTGACGCCAGGCTCAAGATGGCCAAGGTATCCTTGGGGAAGCAGCTCCCGCCCCAGCCCAAGCCCGCGGCCAGGAAGAGGGGATTGATGCGCTGATCGAGGCCCATGCCGCGAGCGACGTGTCGAACATCGGCGCCGACGCGCTCGCACAATCCCGCTATCTCGTTGATATAACTGATCTTCAAGGCGAGGAACGCGTTGGAGGCGTACTTGATCATCTCGGCGCTGGTGGCGTCGGTGTTGAGGAAGGTGGGGAGTCGGTAGTCGACCGGGCGAGGGAGCACTGCAGGAGGCGTGAAGGACTGGTCGAGGATGCGCGCGTAGAGTTTGCGCATGGTGTCGAGGGCGTCTTGGCTGTCGCTGCCCACGACGATTCGGTCGGGGTAGAGGGTTTCGACGAGGGCTTTGCCTTCTCGCAGGAACTCTGGGTTGGAGGCGAAGCGCACGGTTGGGTGAACTCCACGCTGTTCGAGGCCTTTCCGGATGACGTTGGCGACGCGTCGGTTGGTGCCCACGGGGACGGTGGACTTGACCACGATGGTGTATTCGCGACCGTCTTGAAGTCCAGAAGCGACGGCACGTGCAGCCTCTTCGACGAAGGAGACGTCGGCGGCGCCGGATGGAGTGGACGGGGTACCCACAGCGATGATGATGACATCGGCCTGGGTGACGGCGCTGGCGGTGTCGTCGGTGAAGCTGAGGGAGCGGCAGGAGCGCATGAGGTCTTCGAGGCCGCGCTCGTGGATGGGGCTCTTTCCGGCGCGCATCATGGCGAGTTTGTTGGGATCGCGGTCGACGCCGAGGACCTCGTGTCCGAGGAAGGCGAGGGCTGCTCCGGTGGTCAAACCGACGTATCCAGTTCCGATGATGGCGACTCTCATTTGGCTCCTCGATGTCTTGCTTCGTGTGGTGTGATGGTGTGGGATGTTTGATACTGGAATACGTTTGTGGGGCGCTGCCCCACACCCCGCCAAAGGGCTGTGCCCTTTGGAATCCCTTTGATTGGGCGCTTGGCCTGCTCCCCGACTTTTCGTATTGCATCATCGCGCTTGGCGCAAGCGTTCACTTGGGCTTCATTTTCCAGGTGAAGGCGAGCAGGGCGATGGCGATGAGGGTGCTGCCGAGGACGGCGTAGATGACGCCGTTCCAGGCGGCGGCTTGGCCGTAGTGGCTGTCGAGGTATTGTTGCAGGGAGCCGATGCCTTTGGCCTGGACGGTGCGACCGATGTAGCCGAAGAGGCCGATGAAGCCAGCGGCGGTGCCAATAGCTTTCTTCGAGGTGAGGTCGAGGGCCATGATAACGATGAAGTTGATGACGGGGTAGATGAAGAAGCCGATGACGATGAGCATGGTGATGTCGAGCCAGAAGAAGCCTGCTGGGGTGAAGGACATCACGGCATAGGCGAGGAAGATGGGGATCATGCAGAGCACGGCGACCATGCCGCGGCGTCCGCCGAGGCGATCCGAGAGCCAGCCGAGGAGGATGGTGGAGGGGATGCCGCCGAACTCGATGGCGAGCACGGCCCAACCGCCGCCCATGCCGGAGGCGCCTTTCATCTCGCGCAGGTAGGTCGGGCCCCAGTCGAGCATGGCGTAGCGTGCGATGTAGGCGAAGAAGTTGGCGAAGGCGAGCAGCCAGACGAACTTGTTGCTGAGCACGTACTTGAAGAGCAGCTCTTTGAGGGGGAGCTCTCGTTCGCGGTCTGCATCGGGAGCGCCTGTTTCGGGGTAATCGTTCTTGTATTCTTCGATAGGCGGAAGGCCGACGCTCTGCGGCGTATCACGCAGTCTCCAGAAGAGATACACTGCTCCCAGTGCGGCCAGTACGCCTGGGAACCAGAAGGCGGCTTGCCAGCCACCGAAGTGTTGTGCGGCGAAAGCGGCAAGGATACCAGCGACGCCGCCTCCGAGGTTGTGGGAGGTGTTCCAGATGCTGAAGGTCAGGCCGCGTTCCCGCTCGCTGAACCAGTGTCCCATGCTTCGTCCGCAGGGGGGCCATCCCATGCCCTGGACGAAGCCGTTGATGGCCCAGAGGGCGAGGTGGAGGTGGAAGTTTTGGACGCTGCCGAAGGCGAAGTTGCAGAGCGCGGTGAGCAGCAGACCGAAGGCCATGAGTTTGCGTGGGTCGCTGCGGTCGGAGACGGCGCCCATGACGAACTTGCCGAGGCCGTAGGTGATGGCGGTGATGGCGAGGATGCTGCCGACGTCGGACTTGTCGTAGTGCAGGGCGTGTTCCATGTCTTTGGCGACGACCGAGAGGTTGTTGCGCACGACATAGAAGGTTGCGTAGCCAAAGAAGGTGGCTTCGAGGATGCGCAGCCTGAAGCGGGGGTAGAGGCGTTTGACCTCGTCATCAGGCAGCCTTGGCTGGTGGGGTGCGGCGGCGAAGTAGCGTCCGATGGGGCCGAGCATGGGTGCTCCTGAGGGGCCGGTTGCTTGCTGTGTGTGATGATGGTGGGGCGCTGCCCCACACCCCGCCAAAGGGCTTGCCCTTTGGAATCCGTTTTATTTCGTGGTGTTGTCGCTCGGTGTCGAGCCCTGCAGGGCGCCTAGCCAGCGGTGCAGTCAACGAGTTTTGGGTGCCCGTCAGCAGAGAGCGCGCGGCGAGGGCGCACAGCGACGGGCAGAGGATGACAGAAGTGGTGGCTCTGCATCAAGGCAGGAGCAGGGAAATCGACAGAATCGTTGCTTGCACGACAGCGTCAGCAGCGAGTTGCACTCGAGGGCGCGAACCGTAGGGTCGGATCTGTGTGTCCGCCCTCCTTGGATGCTTGTCGTATACAGGCAGGGGC
Source organism: Myxococcota bacterium (assembly GCA_034002465.1). Taxonomy (GTDB): domain Bacteria; phylum Myxococcota_A; class Bradymonadia; order UBA4248; family JAVFAO01; genus JAVFAO01. Next base: position 7,908 of record JAVFAO010000221.1, on the reverse strand, counting down.
GAGCGGCTGCTCGCCCGCGATGGATTTGGTGGTGGTCGCGAATGCGTCAGTGACCTGGGTCCACATGGGGGCTTCGCACTAGCCCGAAGTTCTGGGCAGGAACCATTGGAGGTGCGCTATCAGGGCGAGCGGCCGCTCGCCCCTACCGGCGGGCTCTGGCGCCTGATGCCGTATACTCACCTTCCCCTGTTAGGGGCTGGTGAAGAGGATGTTGGGGGCCCCGGGGTCGGTGCTGGGCTCGGCGGCGGCGCCGGCGACGTCGAGCCAGCCCTGGCCGTCGAGGTCAGCGCAGGCGACGCCATAGATGCCAATGCCGGTGAGCGAGGGCAGGTCTGGAACAAGTTCGAAGCCACCTTCTCTGGTGTTGCGCAGGATTTCGACGGGGCGGCCGAGGTGGGGCACGGTTTCGAAGGCGTTGCCGATCACCAAGTCAAGCCAACCATCGCCGTCGAAATCGGCGACCTCCAAGGCGCGAGTGTCGCGCGCGCGGTCTCCTGTGGAGGGCAGTTCCAGCAGTTCGAAGACGCCGCGGCCGTCGTTGACGAAGAGGGTGTTGGGCACGGCCTGGGGGGGCTCCAAGTTGGTGATGGCGTCGTTGATGACGACAATGTCCTGGTCCCCATCGCGATCGAAGTCGAGGGCCGCGCTACGGGCGCAGCGCTGGGTGGTGATGTTGGGCAGGCGCTCGAGGTTGGAGCTGGCGTCGCTGGTGGCGTCGGTGAAGCGACCGCTGCCGTCGTTGAACAGCAGTCGAGGGCGTTTTTGGGCTTGGCCGAGGAAGATGTCGACATCCCCGTCGCCGTCGAAGTCGCCCATGGCTGCGCTCAGGGTGTAGTCCTCGCCGGTGGGCAAGGTGGGGAGGCGACTGGCGTCGAAGGAGAAGCGGTCGCCGTCGTTGATGTAGAGCAGGTTGCGGGCATCGGCGCTGAAGTCGGCGGTGGAGAAGACCGGGACGAGCACGTCGAGATCGCCGTCGCCGTCGACATCACCTGCGGCGGCGCGGCCGAAGACCAGGCCATTTTGCTGGCCAGAGGCGAAGGGGACGGCGGCGTTGTCGTGGACGAGGGTGCCTGCCTGGTTGCGGACCAAGGCGACGGAGGCGCGGGTCATGGCGGGGCGAGTGAGGAAGAAGTCTGTGTCGCCGTCGTTGTCGACGTCAAAGGGGAGCGCGAAGGTCCAGGCGCCGAAGTCCTCGGGGAGGCTGAGGGGGGCGACGGTGAAGTTGGCGCTGCCATCGTTGAGGTGTAGCAGCAATCCCCCCCCTTGGCCTTGGCTGTCGGCCTGGTTGACCCAGAGCAGATCGTTGGCGCCGTCTTGGTTGACGTCGACGATGAGCACGTCAGTGGTGGAGGCGGTAGAGGGAGGAAGGCTCAGGCTCTGGTTGGAGTAGCCTAGCCCAGGCTCGACGCAGCGGCCGTCGCGGCAGCCGTTGGGGCAGGCGCTGGTGTCGAACTCAGGAATACAGTCTCCCTGTTCGCAGCGCATGGCGATGGGGGTCTGCAGAGTTTGGGAATCCTGGCAGCTTGGCGGGGGCAGAGAACACTCCACGCCATAGCAGGCCGAGCACTCAGGAAAGGATTGGCAGCCCTCGTCGGCGCAATCGAGCAGGCCGTCGGCGTCGTTGTCGAGGCCGTCGCTGCAGGCAGCCTGGGTGTCCTCTGGAAGGACGAGGTCGACGAGCTCGGTGTCTTGGTCGTCGTCGGAGAGCTCTGTTGGCAGGTCCCGCTCGGCGCTGGTGTCTTGGTCGTGTTGGTCCAGCTCGGCGCTGGTGTCTTGGTCGTGTTGGTCCAGCTCGTCTTGGTGCAGGGGTTTGGTGGGCACACAGGCCAAGCCGATGAGGAGGGCTGCGACGAGGGCCGGGACGAAGAGAGGGGTTGGCTTGCTTGTCATGGCACACGCTCCTGTTACGCCGCACACACTCAGGAAAGCGGAATCGGGTCGTGACGTCAAGGTCGAGGGTGACTTTGGTGACTGCGGTGACTTTGGTGACGCTTGGCCTTGGTTCACTCTCGGGCACCAACTCCGCGCCAGCCGCAGATTCTTCGGATTGGCGCGAGGATGCTTGCTCTTCTTGCGGTGAGACGCACGCTCTTGTCGACGAACTGTGTCCTCTCTGTTGTTGCACCGGAGCTCGAAAAGACATAGCTTCATGCTCATGAGCGTGGGAAGGCGTGTGCGAGCTGCGACTGCGCTCCCGAGCAAGGCCCGGACAGAGGAGTGATGCAGGTGAAGGTCGACCTGGGAGCTCAGATTTTGGAGCAGCTCTTCGAGGGCTGTCAGCTCATCGCTCCAGATTACCGCTACCTCTACGTCAATGATGCGGTGCTCGAGCATGCGCAGCGCTCGCGTGAGGAGCTGCTGGGGCACACGATGTTGGAGCTCTACCCTGGCATCGAGCAGACGGCGCTCTTTGCGCGCTTGCGGGCCACCATGCAGGACGGGCAACGTCGTCAACTGGAGAATGAGTTCGTCTATCCCGATGGCAGTCGGCGTTGGTTCGAGCTCAACATTCAATCGTGTCCCGAGGGGGTGATCGTCCTCTCCCTCGACATCGACCAGCGCAAGCGCGCGGAGCGTGCTGCCAGAGGAGCCATGCGGGCGCTCAAGGTGCTGAGCGCGTGCAACCGCCACCTGCTGAATACTGCTGGCCGTGTGCCCTCTGACACGTCCGAGGGTCCGCACTCGAGCCTCGAGACTGAGCCCGGCTGGTTGGAGCACCAAGAGAGGAGCTTCATCCAAGGGATCTGCGAGCTGTTGGTCGAGCGCGGTGGCTATGCGATGGCGTGGGTTGGGCAGAAGGTCCAGGACGCCGTGCGCTCGGTGCAGCCCGTGGCCAGCGCAGGGCAAGACACAGGCTACACAGCGACGGCAAAGGTCGAGTGGGGCGAGGGCGCGCGCGGGGCTGGACCGGCGGGCACTGCCATCCGGAGCGGCCATGCCTCGGTGGTGCGTTTCGTAGACTCGGCCGAAGACTTTGCGCCGTGGCGGCAGGAGGCGCAGGCGCGCGGTTTTGCATCCGTGTTGGCGCTCCCTGTGGTGGTCGAAGGAGAGGTCTACGGTGCCCTGGTGATCTATTCGTCCGAGCCTGATGCCTTTCACCAGGACGAGCTCGAGTTGCTCGAGGAGTTGGCGCTGGATCTGGGCTTTGGGCTAGGGACGCTGCGCGCTCGGGCTGCTCGGGCGCAGGCCGAGGCCAAGGTGCGGCACCTCAACGCGGTGCTGCACGGCATCCGGCACGTCAACCAGCTCATCACCCGCGAGCGCGATCCGCAGAGCTTGATCCAGCGAGCTTGTGAGCTATTGGTCGCATCGAGGGGCTTCTTGGGCAGCGCGATCGTGCTCACGGGACCGAGCTTCGAGGTCCAGGCCTTCGCCACCACGGGCAAGGCTGCTGAAATCGGCGCCATGCTCCGCATGGTGAAGGCAGGGACCCTTCCACAGTGCATGCTGCGGGCGCTACAGGATGGGCTCCGGCTCTGTCAGAGCGGTGAGCCGGGCTGTGAGGATTGTGATGCCCGTCCCGAGGGGAGCAGGCATCGCTCCACCATCGCCACCCGTCTGGAGTGTGCAGGCAAGGCGCTGGGGGCGCTGTTGGTGTCGTTGCCCGAGTGGATGGAGGCGGAGTCCGAGGAGCTGGAGCTGCTCGTCGAGGTGGCGGGCGACCTCGCCTTTGCGTTGGACGGCATCCGGCAGTCCGAGGCCAAGGTCTTGGCCGAGCGCGCGCTCGCCCAAGAGCAAGCCCGCTACGAGGCGCTGGTCCAGAATCTCGAGGACGTGGTTTTCAGCGCTGACGTCCAGGGCTTCGTGCGCTACATGAGCCCAGCGGTTGAGCGGGTCTATGGCTTCAGTCAGGAGGAGGTCGTCGGGCAGCACTTCTCGGCATTCATTTTACCCGAGGATCTGCCTGGGCTGGCCGAGAGTTTTGCGCGCACCTTGGCTGGGCGAAACCAGCCCTACGTTTTTCGCGCCTACGACAAACACGGTCGTTTGCGTTCTCTGCGCTCGATGAGCAAGGTCCGCGTGGAGAATGGAAAGCCCGTGGGCATCGACGGTGTGATCGTCGATTTCACCGAGCTCGAGCAAGCCAAGGCACAGCTCAGGCGCCTCGCCGAACACTGGGCCGGGACCTTCGACGCCATCACCGACACGGTTGCGCTGGTTTCGCCAGAGCATGAGGTTTTGGACATCAACGCCGCCGGGTGCAGCCTGCTGGGCTTGCCCAAAGCGGAGATCCTTGGCAAGAAGTGCTTTTCCCTCTTCCACGGTGGCGACGCGCCCGTTGCTGGCTGTTCCTGTGTGCGCTCCCTGCAGACCCTGGCTCCTGCAAGCGGAACGCTCGAGGAGCGGGGCAGAAGCTACGAAATCACCTCTTGGCCCATCTTGACACCAGGCCAGGAGATGCAGGCCTTCGTACATGTGATCAAGGACATCACCGCCAAGGTCGCCGCCGAAGCCGCCATGCGCGAGAGCGAATCCCGCTTCCGAACGTTGCTCAACGCGGTCTCCGAGGTCGTCTGGGCTGCATCCCCCGACGGGAGCCAGTACTATTACCTCAGCCCCAGCGCCGAGCAGCTCTTTGGTCGCGCTGTCGAAGACTTCTTCCAGAACCCTTCACTCTGGCTCGAAGCCGTTCATCCCGAGGACCGTCAGCGTGTCGAGTACCATCTGCAGCGTCTGGCGCGGGAGGAACGCATCGAAGACGAGTATCGGATCGTACGGCCCGACGGCAGCATCCGCTGGGTTCACGATCACAAGACCCTGGTCTTCGATGAGCACGGTGCGCCCTACCAGATGGGCGGCATCGCCACCGACATCAGCGCCAGAATCCAGGCTGAACAGGCGTTGATGGAGAGCGAGATCCGTTACCAGACCTTGTTCGACAACACGCCGACCGGTATCGCCTACTGCCGCATGCTCTATGACGAAGAGGATGTGCCCATCGATTTCGTCTACCTCGACGTCAACCCGGCGTTCGCGAGCTTGACCGGTGCGAGTGAGGTTCAGGGCAAGCGGGTCACCGAATTGGTTCCCCACATTCGCGCACTCGATCCGCTTCTCTTCGAAATCTACGGCCGCGTTTCTCGACAGCGCAGCGTCGAGCGCCACGACATCTACCTCAGCAGCCTGCAACAGTGGTTCGACATCTCGGTGTACAGCCCGCAGCAGGACCACTTCGTGGCGGTCTTCGACATCATTACCGAACGCAAGCGCGCCGAGCAGAACCTGCTCCTCTTCAGCCATCGCCTCGAGCGTCTGGCCAGGGTCGTCCAAGATCTGTCACAGGCGCGGAGCATCGAAGGGATCGCCGAGATCGTGCGTCATGCAGGGCGCGAGCTGACGAGCTCCGATGGGACGAGCTTCGTGTTGCGTGAAGGTGAGTTTTGTCACTATGTCGATGAGGACGCCATCGCCCCGCTCTGGAAGGGCCGCCGTTTCCCCATCTCGACCTGTGTGAGCGGGTGGGTGATGCGCGAGCAGGCTGCGCTCGCCATCCCCGACATCTACCAAGACGAGAGGGTTCCCCACGACGCCTACCGTCCGACCTTCGTCAAGAGCCTGGTCATGGCTCCCATTCGGCGCCGCGAGCCCGTGGGCGCCATTGGCTCCTACTGGGCCACGCAGCACCAAGCGAGCGATGAAGAGCTTCGTATTCTGCAGGCTCTTGCAGACTCGACCTCGGTGGCTATGGAAAACGTTCGCGTCATGGCCGAGCTCGAGCACAGCAAGGCCCGCACCCGTGCCATTTACGAGCACCTCCCCAACCCAACCTTCGTCTGGACTCTCCAGAAGGGCCGATGGTGTCTGAGCGACTTCAACCACGCCGCGCGCCGGCTCACCCACGACGCCGTGTCGACTTGGGAGCAGAAGACCCTCCAGGAGCTCTCGATCGTATTCCCTGATTTGGAGAAGGACCTGATCGCTTGCCAGCTACAGCCCGTTCGGCGAGAGTTGCAGTGTGTCTTTGTTCCAGTCAAGCAGCCGCGTCGCCTAGTTCTGAGCTACGGCTTCATTCCCCCAGACATGGTGCTGCTGCACGCCGAGGACGTCACCGAGCGCAGACTCACTGAGGAGCAGCTCAGGGTCTCACAGAAGCTCGAGGCGGTGGGCCAGCTCGCTGGTGGCGTTGCGCATGATTTCAACAACTTGCTCTCGGTGATCCTGAGCTATGCCGGCTTCGCCCTGGCCGCCCTCAAGGAGTCCGACCCGCTTCGGGACGACCTCGTCGAAATCAGGGACGCAGGAACACGCGCCGCCGCGCTGACCCGGCAGCTGCTCGCCTTCAGCCGCAAGCAAGTGCTCGAACCAGAGCTGCTCTCACCCAACCAGATCATCCGCGGCCTCGAGAGCATGCTCCGCCGGCTCTTGGGTGAGGACATCCGCATCCTCATCTCTCTCGAGGAGCAGCTAGGACAGGTGCTCGTCGATCCAGGCCAGCTCGAGCAGGTCATCGTCAACCTCGCCGTCAACGCCCGAGACGCCATGTCTCACGGCGGAACGCTCGAGATCCGAAGCAGTGAACGCAGCATCTCCGAGGAGGAGGCCCGACACGCTGGCTTGGTCGCGGGGGGCTTCTGCGTCATTTCGGTGAGCGACACCGGTTGCGGCATGGATGAAGAGACCCAAAGCCACATCTTCGAGCCCTTCTTCACCACCAAGGAGAAGGGGAAAGGCACTGGACTGGGGCTCGCCACCGTCTATGGCATCGTCAAGCAGAGCGGGGGACACATCTTCGTCCACAGCGCCCCACAGCAGGGGACGCGCTTCGACGTGTATCTGCCTCGAGTGAAGGCAGCGCGGGCCACCGTGAATCGTCGTTCGGTGGTGATGCGGGTGGGTGGAGGCACGGAGAGCGTGCTCATCGTAGAGGACGAAGACGCGGTGCGCCGACTCACAGAGCGTATTCTCAAGGGTGCTGGCTATAGCGTGTTCTCCAGCTCTGATGCGGACGAGGCTATCGCCTGGTGTCAGCGAGAGGGAGCCTCGGTGGCGCTGCTCTTGACGGATGTGGTGATGCCGAAGATGAGTGGCCGAGAGCTCGCCGAGCGGCTCGTCGCGTTTTGCCCCAAGTTGCGGGTGCTCTACATGTCGGGCTATACCGACAACGCCATCGTCCATCACGGTGTGCTCGACGCGAGCACCCACTTCATCTCCAAGCCTTTTGCGGCCGAGGACCTGCTGAGGCAGGTTCGTGAGACCTTGGAGGACTGACGGGGCTGCGCTGAATCCGTCGCAGCCCGCCCAGACCGGTAGCCTCGGCAATGTCGTCGAATGTCCTATTGGAGCACGTCCGCATCTCCGCTCGAGTGGACCAAGAGGGTGGTCGGCAGCGCTGAGACGGCGCTTTCGTAGCGCTGATAGGCCTCGGGGGCGGTGCCCTCATCGGCGAGCTCGAGGCCGAGGAAGACGACATCGGCGTCGCCAGAGTGCTCGCCAAGGGTGTCGCCGATGCCCTTCGTGCTGACGATAATGGCTACATCAGCGTCGACCCGCGCACCGTGGACGAGCTGCTCGAGTGCTTGGTGCGCTTCCTCACGCCCCGTGTCATCACGAATGATACGCAGGATGCGCATGCGCGCGTGCCTCCAGTCCATGTTCTGGGTGAGCAGATGGGCGAGGATGACCATCAGCGAGCCATTGGCTTGGCCACGCCACCAGATGTCGATGCGGCGCAGGGCCTTGTGCCGTTCTGGCAAGCCGCGATCAACCACGGCGACGACGCTCTTGCCGAGACGCGAGCAGTCCTGCAGGTGCCGAAAGAAGGGCACGGCTCGCTCGACGGTGCGTGGCCAGCCGAAGACCACAGTATTGGATTTCAAGGGACCAATGGAGTGCGCCTGCACCAGCACGCGCATGCCTTCGTCGAGCTCCTTGGCGAGGACAATCTCTGGAAAGACGCTGAGAGCATGC
>JAVFAO010000220.1:0-11639 GCA_034002465.1 Myxococcota bacterium | reverse complement strand
CTTTGGCAGGGCGTGGGGCAGAGCCCCACACTCATACTCCCCTATCTTCTCAGCGCAGTTGGCTGTCTTTGCTGCCGCGGCGGTTGTAGAGCGAGGCGGCGCGTTTGGCCTCTTTGTCCCGCTCGTTTTGGCAAGGGGCGCAGAAGCGCACACCCGGCATCGCCTCCCTGCGCCGCTCGGGGATTGGCTCTTCGCAGTCGGCACAGAGCAGCGCGCTCTCACCGCGCGGAAGTTGCCGCCGCGCCCGCTGCACGGCATCGTCGATGCTGCTCTCGATCTGCTCACTCACCGCGTCATCACCTGCCCAGCCCACCGCCATGGCTCACCTCCCCGCTCGTGCGCCATGGTCAAGATAGACAGGCGCTGCCCAAAGGGCAACAGGAAGGCGCGAGCTCTCGTTAGTCCCTGATGGCGATGCCCTCGACCCGGCTCAGCTTCAGATTGGGTCCGGAAAAGGTCAAACGCACGCCGCTGTAGTGGCAATCGAGCAGGGTCGCCCCAAGGTTGTCGGTGCGCTCGCAGGTGCTGATGTGCATCTTTCCACTCAGCTTCTGCACGTCGTCGGGCTCCAGCTCCGCCGTCAAGACCCGGCCGCCAAAGCAGACCTTGGTCTTCTCATCGAGCTCGGCGGCGGCGCTGCGCTTGGCGTCAGTGCCAGGGCTCACGTACGCGTCGCAGCTCTGCTCAAGCTCCCGAGGCGCCGGCAACACCCTGAGTTCCTTGCCGCCGAGGTGCTCGAGCAGCATAACTCCGTCGCTACAGTCGACCACAGTCGCCCCGATGTTGTTTTGAATCGGTCCACACTGACCGGGCATCGCTGCCGCCAGGTCCTCGAGCCGTTCGGAGAGCGCGAGTTGCTGCCCGTCGAGCAGGACGCAGCTCCCCTTGGACGAGTCCAAACCAACGGCGACGACTGCGTCGTCTTCCAAGCGAACAGAATACGGACCGAGGTCAAACCAGGTGTCGATGGGACCATCGCCGAGAGGCAGCCCGGTCGCCTCGAGCTGAGCGCGGCTCATCCCCAGCTCAACCGGGCCCAAGGACTTGCCTGGCTCGAGTTTGGCGCAGTCCTCTGCCAGCGCCGCACCGGTCCACGACAACAACGACATCATCAACACAGCCTGCGCCACCCAACGACTCCCACGCATCTCGTCCTCCTCGTCGAAAGCTTCGGCCAGCACTCAGCGCCAGCACGCCCCTGTGTGCTGGCGTCAGGCGCAATCCGAACCAGCTGCGCAACGCCATTCTCGAACGCCCTTTTCGAATGACGCTGTTCTCGTGGGGCTCTGCCCCACACCCCGCCAAAGGGCGAGCCCTTTGGAATCCCTTAGATTTCATGGAGGTATTCATCACTCAACGGCGGCCCCAAGGAAGCGCAGGCGCAAGCTGACCACCTCGGGCGGCGCGCCGATACGCAGATCAGGTCCCCAGGTCCCGTAGCCGCTCGACACCAGCAGGTTCATTCCCGAAACTTGCGAGAGCCCATGATCATTGCCGTATATGAGCCACGTGAAGAGCTGCGCCGGAAAGACCTGTCCACCATGGGTATGGCCTGCCACGAAGAGGTCTGCGCCTGCCTCAGCGGCCTGCGACAGCTCCACAGGCTGATGGTCGAGCAGCAGCACGGCTTTCGAGTGGTCAAGCTCTGACAGCAGCGCCGAGACCGGAGCGCGATACTCGGCGCGGCGCCGATAGTCGTCGCGGCCCACCACCCAGAGAGAAGCAGCAATCAAACGACGCTCGTCCTGCAACAGGTCGATGCCACTCGCCCGCATCGCCATGGCTGCTGCACCCTCGCGGTCGAGCAAGGCGCGGTCGTGGTTCCCTGGGACTGCCACAACGCCGTAGCGACTCGGCAACGAGGCGAAGAAGCTGCTGAGCTCCTCGACTAGGCGTTGGTCGTTGCCTTCGAGCAGGTCGCCCGCCAAAATGATGAGATCCGGCTCCAAGGGCTCGATGAGCGCCCGAAGCTGCTCCAACCGTGGCAGGTCGATGTTGTCGCCGTAGTGCACATCGCTGACCACCACCAGGTGCAGCTCTGAGACAGCCGCCGCTGTCGGCAGCTCGAGGACGTATTCCACCACCCGTGGGTTGCGCGCCTCCCAATGACCATAAGCCATCAGCCCAACCGTCCCCAGCACGAGCCCTGCTGCCCACAATCTATCACGAAGCAGCCTACCAGCCCCCGAATCGTCACCCTTCGCAGCTCGGAGCCATCGCCAGACCCGCCGAGAAACGCCGAGCAGGAGCACGCCCATGAAAACGTAGAAGAGACCAATGGCTGTGAGGAGCCCAAGGTCGGTCACCAGCTCGTCAACCGTGCGCGGCAGCAAATCGCCAAGCAAACGCGCGATGGGAAAGAGGCTCGCCAGCAGTGCAACACCGCCATACCAGAGCCAGCGGCCTCTGCCCACGAGCGCCGGTACCAATCGCCGACGTCCCAGCCGAGCCAGAAACAGGACGATGAGCAGATACAACAACAAGAAAGCGCTCGAAAAGAAATGCCACACCAGAGACCTCACTCGCTCAGCCAACCCAGGGGGCCAGCATCGTCGATCGAGTTATGGCCATGAATGCCCACAATGAGAAGCGTGGAGCATCCAAATCGAAGTGCGCGCTGTCGCCCTGTTCGCTCTTCTCCGATTGACCAGCCGAACTTTTCGGATACGCTGTCAAGGGTGGGAGCAGCTTCTCGCTCGTCGTGCCCTGGGCTCAGGAACGCGCCTTCAAGTTGGGGGAACAGGACAAGCGCCCAATCAACAAAAACTTGAGCCGCAGCACAGATGACGGCCGATGCGACCGAGCTCTGAGCCTTTCAGGGGAGCGCTCTGCTCGCAGGGTGGCTTCTCCGCTGTTCTGCAACTCCCTAAAACGGCATGGGAAAGTCGCGATGGGACGACATTCATCGGGAGCACTATGAACACACGAGTCGGGCACGGGGCTGAGCGTATCCAACGGTGGCTGGTGGTCTTTGCTTGCATCATTGCGCCGCTGGGGTGCCGAGCTCAAAGCAACAGGGTGGACGCTTCCACTGAGGCAGACACGTCGAAGTTGGCGAACGAGACCAATCCCGAGTTGGCGACGACACCCTCGGCGGAGCCGGATGCGACGCACCGTGCAGATGCGAGTGCGGAGGCCGAGAGGGTTCCCAAGGCAGATGGTATGGTCGTCACCCAATATTTCGGGGTGCGTTCAGAGTTCTTCGACGAGGCCGAGCTACAGCGCGCGATGGGAGAGCTACGCCGCCTTGCCAGTGAGCAGGGGGCAGACCTGGACCTCGAGCTTCGTGCCAACTCCCTGGTCGTCAGAGATGCCAACAACGAAGCCGTGAGCCGCTTGGTGAACGCGCTGCTCGCCAGCACCCAAGGTCTCGAGCGAGCAGCGGAGAACACACCGGGTGAGGCCGTGCTGGTGCTCTCCGAGACCTACCGTCAGGAGCTCGTCGAGGCGTGTGCCGAGGACTTCGCTGGCGATATCGAGGCGCTCGGGAAGGAGCTGGAGCTCGAGGGGCTGACCGTGCGCGTCCTGGACGGAGCCGTCCTCGAGCTGCAGATGCCAACAGCCCCAGAGCGCCTCGACGAGCTGAGCGAAGCTCTCTTTGAGCCTACGAATCGTATGAGCTTCAGTCTCGTGTCGGAGACGCCGGAGAGTGCGGCTTACCTTTTGGAGGTGCTCGAGGAGCTCCCTTTGCCTGCGCGGCCAAGCGAGTCTGACGGGGTCTGCGCCAAGGCTGTCGAGAGCCTTGGAAGTGGTCTCGACATCCTCCGAGAAACGGTGGCAACGCATCAGCGTGCCCTTCCGGCAGGCACGAAAGCAGGATACATCGAGGTCATGGATAGCGACGCTGCTCCCATCTGGTGTCTGCAGTTGGTCGAGGATCGAGGTGACACTATTACGGACGATCATCTGCTGCAGGTATACGTCGCCTTCGATGAGCAGGTCCAAAGACCCTACGTGGCGTTGACGCTCGACCAGGAGGGCTCTCGGCGTCTGGAAGCCGTCAGTAGCGCCAACATTGGGCGTGCCCTCGCCCTGATGGTGGACGACCGCATCGTTTCTGCCCCAGTCCTCCGGGCAACGATTCCGACTGGCCACGTTTCGATCGACCTTGGCCCCATCTCATCGACTGCGGACCGCGCCCGCTACGTGCAAGGTGCCGTTGCCCTGGCCAGGAGCTTGAGGCAGCCGACGATTGCACGCCTACTCGCCCCTCTCAAAAACTACCAACCTCCAAAGCTGGATTTGGGGGGTCTTCCTGCCCTGAACAACGGCGAGCTTCCAGTCGGCTTTTCACTCAACACCTGCACAGTTCGTATTCATCTGAACTCAGTTTTTCATTCGAAGACGCTGCGAGATGCCTCTTCCCTGGCAAGTCCCTACCTGGGCCTCAGCTCCTTCCCTATCTCGAAGCTCGTGGACGCCCCCCTGCCGGGTAGTTGGCTGCTCTTCCAGGTATCAGGGGCTCCCCTATGGTGGCTGCACAGCCCAGGTCGTGCTGCCTCCGTGGCCGAGGCCTATCGCGCCGTCGTACCGGCGCAGAGTCTTCCAGAGTACAGCTTTCCTGCATGGTCGCAGGGGGAGCTAGAACTTGGGGGAACAGGCCAAGCGCCCAATCGACAAGAACTCCACCAGCGCACCGAGGACGACCTCCTCCTGGGTGCAAGAGCGTCGCTCAGGCGGCTTCGCGCGAATGACACCGCGCCCTGGGCGGGACCGCCTTTGGACCTGGAATCGCCTATCCTCGTCTTTGGAGCGTTGTCCGACGAAGAACTTGGGGGACCAGGCCAAGCGCCCAATCGACAAGAACTTGGGGAAGCAGGCCAAGTGCCCAATCGACAAGAACTTGGGGAAGCAGGCCAAGTGCCCAATCGACAAGAACTCTTCGCGGCACATCTCCGCGCTGGGCCTCCCATCTCATTGGAGATTGCTGTTGCAAGCGAGGAGAAGGCACGAGAGCTCCAACGCAAACTGGCCTTGCTCCTCGCCCCCGAGGGTGTGCTGTCGAACACCATGGCCCAGCTCGGCACCGCCTCCAAAGACGGTGGCGAGACGGCAGAGCAGCTTCTCGCGGAGCTCCGCAGAGCCGTAGATGAAGCGAGCTTCGTCACGTTGGATGGTTGGGTGCGCTTGGAAGTCAGTCTTCGAGCCAGTGGCCCAGCGAGCGAGCTCGAGCCGCTGCTTCACTCGCTTGCCACTCTGCTCGTCGAAGGGAAAGAGGTCCTGCAATCGCTGGCTCTGGCACACTACTTCGTGGCCTTCGGGCAAGAGCATTCCCAGCAAGTGGCGATACCTAACAGGCAAATGACGGTGTTTGCGTGGCTCAAACCGAGCTTCGGATTCGAGGACGAGGACGATTCCACCTTCCAGGACGCTTGGGGTCGAGCGCTGTACGTAACCCCGGGCCAGGATGGAACAGGCTTCAACGTTTGCAGTCCCGGCTTCGACGGCGTTTCTGCCTCCGCCGACGACCTCTGCGTGCCCTCCCCCTAAGCCATTCTAGGGACGGCAGGCACCGCTTAGCCACTGCTGATGGGTGGCCAGCGCGGTCATGGTTGGTCGGCGTGCTTCTCGTTTTCCGGTGTTCTCGAGAGGTGTGACTCTATCGGCCACTTCTGCGGTGGAGTACCAATCACACCATCCAGAAGCTGACAAGCCTGTTTCCTGTGCTCGTTCCGAGAGTTCCTCTGCAGGAACCACCCTCGACCCGGCGCTGTATTCGGCCTCCGTCCTGTGTCGTCCGGAAGCAGTTGCCAGGCAACAAATATTTGCACGCGCGCCGCGACCTGGCCACGCAGCCCTCGTCTTCCTTCCTGAGGGGCTCAGGTGCCAGACTGACAGCATGACCCCGAACAATCACCCCAGCTCCCACGAGGGTGGGAAGGAGAAGCAAGATGAAAGCCGCGAATGTGATGACGTTGATGGTGTTGCTGATGGCCGTGACCAGCGCCTGTGGTGCGAGCCCCGAGGAGGTCTGTGCCAAACAGGCCGAGCTCATCAAGAAAGCTGGCGGCGAGGCCCCCTCGGACGCTGACCTCAAGAAGTGCGAGTCCTCCATGGAGAAGAAGAAAGAGATGAAAGGCATCTTTGGCTATCGAGAGTTCGCGAACTGCATCATGGACGCTGAGAGCCTCGAGGCCACCGAGAAGTGCAAATAGCTGTGAGAGGATGCTCAGCCCTAGCGCTGAGCTTGACAGCTCCGATAGGGCTTGCGAAGCTTCGCGCGCCGTGGAGGTTCGTCTCCACCGCTCGCCAGCTCTCGCACCAGCCCGGTTCCAATGTCATCTCCCCACTCGCTTGTGTCACAGTTGCTCGAGCTCGCTCCCCAGCTACCGCCGCATGTACAGGTGCACGCGCTGCTCGAGCAAGGGGTACGTCTGGAACGATGGCTCGACGAAGCCCACGCGGCCCATCCCGGCGTCTCACTCCCAGAGCAGCAGTTCATCGCCGCGCTCGCCGAGCGACTCCGCGCAGACTCGAGCGACGCGCTAGCCCTACAGCTCGAGCGGCTGCACCCCAGCGATCTCTTTCTCGCTCAAGCTTGCGTGCACGGCGATCAGGTGGCGATCGAGCGCCTCGAGTCGCTCTTCGGCACAGAACTCTGCGGGCACGCGAGGCGCTTCGCCAATTCCCGCCACAGCGTCGATGACCTGATGCAAATCCTGCGCGAGAAGCTCTTCGTGGAAGCTCACTCGGGTCGCCCCCCCAAGCTCACCGCCTATTCTGGTCAGGGACCACTGCGGGCCTGGTTGACCGTGACGGCGATGAGGACCTTCCTCGACTGCAGCCGCTCAGGTGCACAGCACAAACGGGAGACGGCCTTCGACGGCGAGGTACTCGAAGCCCTGATGGCACCGGGGGATGACGTCGAAATCGCTTTCCTCAAAGACAAATACCGGGCCGATTTCCGGGCTGCCTTCAGCACTGCGCTTCGCTCGCTCCAGAGCAGCGAGCGAAATCTTCTGCGCCACCATTGGCTGGCAGGCTTGAGCATCGATCAGATTGGCGTGATCTATCACACCCACCGCTCAACGGTCGCACGCCGACTCGCCCGCGCTCGCGAAGCGCTGATGAGCGCCACCCGCAGAGAGCTGATGAGCAGCCTGGGACTCGAAAACGACGAGCTAGACAGCGTCATGGCCCTCATCAGCAGCCGCCTCGAGGTGAGCGTGTTTCGACTGCTGGGCGAGCGTACGGAGCTGCCCTCTGAGCGGAACGCCGCCGAATGAGCGAGCAGAGCGCGTGCCCGGACGAGAACACGCTCGTCGCGATGTTGCTGGGTCAGTCGAGCAGCGCAGAGCTCGAACAACTCGAAGCCCACTTTGACACCTGTCCCGCTTGCATGTGCCTGCTCACGGAGCTCGCACAGGTCCTCCCTACCGATACTCAATCGAAACTCAGCGAAGGGCACGCATCCTCACGACAATCCGAAGGATTTGCTGCTGTCGAGAGGTCGGTGCCCGAGAGCGAACGAATGCCAGCGCCCGAGCCCCATGCCGAGCGCTATGAGCTGCTCGAGCTCGTGGGCGAGGGCGGAATGGGCGCGGTGTATCGCGCGCTGGACACGAGGCTTGGACGACACGTGGCCCTCAAGGTACTGCGGCCGGATATCGACGGCGAGGCCCGTCGCGCGGCGCTCACTGCGCGACTACAGCGAGAAGCCCGCCTGCTCGCAGGGCTCTCTCATCCCAATGTACTGACCATCCATGACGTCGGTCTATGGCGAGGCCAGGTCTATATCGCGGCGGAGTTCATTGAAGGACAGACCCTCTCATCCTGGTTGAGCGCGGGCCCTCGGCCCTGGCGCGAGGTGCTCCCGCTCTTCATTCAGGCCGCGCATGGTCTGGCTGCAGCCCATGACGCGGGTGTGGTGCATCGTGACATCAAACCCGACAATCTCATGCTCGATCAGCATGGTCGGGTGCGCGTGATGGACTTTGGGCTCGCGAGTCCCGCAGAGCCGCTCCACGACCTCCCAAAGCAACGCCACAGCCCGACGGGCTCGCTCGTCATGACGCGAACTGGGGATGTTTTTGGCACCCCGGCGTACATGTCGCCGGAGCAACACCGAGGCGAGTGTGCGGGGCCTGCGTCGGACCAATTCAGCTTCTGCGGCTCGCTCTTCGAGGCCATCCACGGAATACGTCCGTTTGCAGGACAGACGGTGGAGGCGCTCGCCGAGGCTGCCTGTGCAGGACAAATCAGCGAGGTGGCTCACCAGCGGCTCCCGGCGGCCTTGAACCGGGCGATTCGAAGGGGGCTTTCGGTGGACCCGTCGGCTCGCCATCCGTCGATTCACACGCTGGCCGAAAAGCTCGAGCGCATCATGCGCGCGTCGCCATCACGAAGGGCGGCGACTATCGCTGCGGTGTTGTCAGCGCTAGGGTTGACGCTGTTGGTCCTCGCAGACCCAATCGTCGACTCTCCCTCGGCTTCCTCCAGCACTCCCGCCCGCTGCAGAATGGGAGAAGCATACTCCGCGTCGTTCGAGCGCTGTCTGCCGCGAGGACACTGTAAGGGTGACGCCTTCTTTGTCGAGGGGCGCTGCCTGAGCGCACCTGCTGCGTATACGAAGCTGGCGAGGTCCTGCCAGGAGCAGGACACACTGGCCTGCGTCGAGCTGGGGGAGGCCTTGCTCCATGATGGCGGGCAAGCCAACTCGCTGCTGGGCATCGACCTGCTGCGCCGCGCCTGCGATACCCAGAGCGCGAAGGGATGCTATACCCTGGCTCCCTTGTTTTTGGATGGCGTTCACCTCGAGAGAAACGTCGCGCGCGGCGTCAAGCTGTACGAACGCTCTTGTGGCGATGGCCACACCCTCGCCTGTAACGACCTGGGTGTGCTCCTGACGAAGGGAGAGGAGCTCGAGCCCGACCTCGAGCGGGGCTGGCAGCTCCTGACGCAGGCCTGTGACAAGGGCTTTGCGATGGCGTGCTTCAACCTCGCCGGATTCTTCGCCTCGGGACGGCACGTCCCGCAAGACCTCGAGCGGGCGAGCTCGCTCCACGCCAGCGCCTGCAAGTGGCTCCATGGTCCCTCCTGCCGATGGCTGGCGAGCTACTACTCTGATGGCAAGTGGACTGAGACTCAGCTCGAGCTCGCCCTGGAATACTGGATACAGGGGTGCGCAGCGAGCGACGCCCTCTCGTGTCATCACCTTGGTGGCGTGTATCGGCAGGGTCACGGCGTGACGAAAGACATGACGAAAGCTGTCTCGGCGTATGAGGATGCCTGTCGCCTGGGCCACGCACCAAGTTGTTACAACGCAGGTCATTTTTTGCAGCTCGGCGAGGAGGTCGTGCAGGATCGCGAGCGCGGGTTTCAGCTCCTCGACCGCGGCTGCGTGCTCAACGACCCGAGGTCCTGCCATTACTCAGGCCGCTATCATCTGGCCAAAGGCGAGCTCCAGGATGCCATCGTCGCACTCCAACGCGCCTGTGATGGGGAATACGTCGATGCGTGCATTCACCTGGGTCGCCTCTTTCTCCACGGGGGACACGGGGCCAGCGTCGAGCTCACCAAGGCTTTTCAGTACTATCAGCGTTCCTGCGCTTTGAAGAACGGTCCATCCTGCGAGCAGGCAGGAGACATGTTGGAGACAGCGCAGCTCGGTGAAAAGAAACTCGAAGGCGCCGTCGCGCTGTATCAGCAAGGGTGCGCGCTGGCACATGCGGAGAGCTGCGTCCGGGTCGCCATGTTCATGGCCGAAGGTGTGGTCCTGCAGCAGGACACGGCCAAAGCGAGGGCAATGCTCGAGTCAGCGTGTGCCGAGGAGGTCGAGCGAGCCTGTGAGGCCCTCGAGGGTTTTGGCACCGCGCCATGAGCCGCGACGCTACGGTCTGAGCTGGGCCTCGCTCATTTGACTTCAGCTTCGACCACGGAGTCGGCGTCGAAGTGGAGGGCGCCGATGTGACTGACGTACGGACTCGGCTTCCAACGCCGCCCTGTCGCCTTCACACGCTTGCCGACCAGCGCGCCGCCCGCGCCGCCGATGAGCAAGCGCGCACCGTCGTCGAGTAGCAACCAGTGCGTGAGCTCGTCCGCCAGTTTGCTTCCAGGCGGGCCCATGGGCTCCTCGACGAGCTGGCCCTCCAGCGTCTCGGTATCGCCGGTCCAACTCGGAGCGCCAAGGTCCGCTTTGTCGATGCTCTGGACCTCGAAGTGCTCAGCCAAGATGTGCTGCGTCAAGGCACCCGGCGTATACGGACGCCCGGTGACCTGCACGCGCTCGTCCTCGAAGCTGCGCCAGCGTTCGTCGGGTCGATAGGCGACGAGGAAGCTGCGCCCATCCTCGACCTCGAGGTGCACGCCCTGAAAGGCCTTGCTGCCCACCGTCGCGTCGATCTTCAGCGTCGCCATGAAGGTCTCGAGCTCGCCGTAGCTGTTCTCGAATCCCTCCGCTTCCAATGCTTCATCGTCGTTACCCTGAGGCGTCTCGTCGATCATCGCAGGCTCCTCGTTCGACGCCGCAGAAGCGGCCTCACTGGACTCGGATTGGGGTACGGGCGCTTCGCTAGCAGGCAGATCGGGCTTCTTCTCGGTCGCGGTACAGGCTGCGAGGAGAAGCGCGGCGACCAACGTCAGGGTACCTGGGAGGTTCATCATGAGCTCTCGCGGGGTTAGGGGTCGAGCCGACGCTTGGCAGAGCAACGAACGCCCTTGGACCGTGGTCGGAGAACGACGCAGCTCTGCTGAGCCTAGCAAGTGACGCAAAGAACACAAGTTGGGGGAATCGGACCAAGTGCCCAATCGACAAGAAGTCCGGCAGCGCCTGCGCGCCAAACGCAGTGGGCGGTGCTCATCCTCCGAGAGGAACGCAGAGACCGTAGTCGACGCCAGCCGTCGAGATGGTGCAGCCATAGCCGCTTGGGCAGACGGCGATGCTCTCGGTGAAGTCGCAGACAGGCGTACAAACCCCCTGTCCATTGTCGCTGCTCACGCATGCCATGGTCTTGGCGCAATCCATACCGCTCTCGCAGGGGCTGTCGATACCGCCGGTGCCAAAAGCCAGACAGACGCCACCCTCCATTCCCTGCAGCCCGACGCACCGAGAAGCGTCGCTGCAGAAAGGTTCGCTTGGCTCACAACTCTGCGAGCAGAACGAGCCATTGGGGTAATCGAGGCAGAGCAGGTCTTCTGCACAACGACGGTCTTCACAGCGCTCGCCCCAAGTAGCCAAGCCGTCGTCGTCCTCCTGGGTGAGGTCCTGCTGCGACCAGTCTGCTTGCTCGGAGACGTCAACGCTGTCCTCTGCATCGACCAGGTCGCCAAGCCAGCCCCCGGAGCCCACGAGATGACAAGCTCCGTTGGTCAAGAGCAAGAGGCTCAGGGCGAATGCCAAGTTACGGAGCTTGGCTTGGGGCCGAGGTCGCTCAAACATGAACATGATAGCTCCTGATGGTCATCAGTGTCTCGACTGCGCTGCCGCCTTGGCACGGACCAGCGCAAAGCTCCCCAGAGGCAGGCCGACATCCTTGGCGATCACCGGGCACTTGACCTTGAAAGCGAAGAAAAGTTGCTGCTGTGCACCGAGGGTCACTTCACTCAGGGTTTCGAAGTTGCCTTGTCCTTTGGCGATGATGAGCGGTGCCTCAGCGAAGCGTTGGCGGAACACTGCTGAACAATCCTCGAGCACGGTGCCG
>JAVFAO010000219.1:0-11660 GCA_034002465.1 Myxococcota bacterium | reverse complement strand
CTCGACGGTAGGCGGGCATGTCCAACACGGCAATTCAGCCGCGTCGAAGCGGGGTTGCAGCGCCATGCGCCAACGAACGCGACCGAATTACCGGTTGCTGTTGCGTGCCATCCCTGGCACGCACCCTTCGGGCTGCCTTCGCAGCGAGTCTCCGCCTCCTGGCTCCGACTTCTTGCCGATTGGGCAACTGTCCTGTTTCTCCAGGTTGATCATCGTGTCGTGTGGAAGCGTTAGCCTGGATACTGTACCACGAACTGATCGTCGCGGATGATGTCGACGCAGGCCCCATCGTCCATCTCCAAGAAGACGTGGCGAACCTGCACACGCGGTTGCAGCGAAGGCAGGTAGACCCGATCGATGTGAACCGCCGCAGAGGGCGAACTGAACTGCGCTGGACCAACAGTGCCGCCGAAATGCTCTGACCGGCCGAAGGCGATGTGCAGCCCGAGCTTCTCATCCAACAAGACCTCGCCGACGGGCTTGATGCCATACTCGGCCAAGATACCAAGCCCAAGCTCGGCAAGGTTGGCGTAGGCTGGTTCCTGCGTAATGGCTTCGCGCTCACGGCGTGAGATGGGACCTTCACTGAGCACTTCGACAGCGCGGTTGCCTTGGATGCGATAGAGCACCAGCTCCCCGTCCAGGTCCACTGGTAGCAGACCCTCGCTGCGGCTCGGCTCGGTTTCTCCTTCATAAGGCACGATGTAGCTCTCACCGCTGGGTAGGTTCCCCGCCGTGCCCGCTTCAGCAAACACGCCGCCCGAGGCGTGGGCAGAACGGAAGCGCAGGTCGAGCTGCAGGTGGTAGAGCTTTCCTTCGGCGAACAAGTCGATGGAGGCGCTCTGGGCGCGGTCCAGGAGCGCAGCGAGGGCCGTGACCTTTCGATGGATGTCGGCGTAGTCCAGACGCAAGGCGGGCATCATCGCTGGGGAGAAGCCCGGCATGGTCGCTGCGCGAAAGCCAAACTTGCGGGCCGCCATCTTGAGGGGTGCGGTGGCGGAGAGCTCTGTTGGAGCGATGAAGACCGTGAAGCGCTGAAAGAGCGCTTCGAAGGGCTGGCAGCTCAACTCGGTCAGCTCTGCGGCGTGCTCTGGCGGGGCCTTGGGATCGACGATGGCTGCCGTTTCGGGGAGCTCACCGTTGTTGCGACCGGCGTTGCGATAGGCGACCAGGGCGACGGCATCGTCATTGCTGTCTTCGGCGAGGCTCTGGGCCCACGCAGCGGCCATCTGCCGACGTGCGCGCCATCCTTCGTGGTCGGCGAGCTTCTCATCTGGGAGGTCGATGAGGATGGCGACGCCACCTTTCTGTCCAGGGAAGGTGCGCCCGATCAGCAGGCGAAGCTCTTGCGCACTCAAGCTCGTGCTTTTCATCGTGTCTCCTGTACTGCGGCTGGCGCATGGCATCGGTTCGAGCCTGCCCCTCGACGGCGCGTGGGGATGGCCTGCCTTTCGCTCACTTTCGATGGGATCGGAGTGAGCAGAGCGCCTATTCGCCAACAGTGGCACAGGCGTGGTGCAGGCGCAAGCGCAAAGATGCCCTGGCTAGAGCTCTGCAATCTTACGATATTCTTCGGATTCTTTGGATTGGAGTGGGGCTGTGGACTCGCAATTCGCCGCTGATGGGGAAAGCTCTGCACTTTTTTTCTTAACGTTTGGCGTGCCGCTCCGTCTGGGGTACATCGGCCAACGACGTGAACAACGGCCGCATACGGGAGGAGATCATGAAACGTTTGGCATGGGCAGTTGCAATAGTGGCGAGCTTCGGGATCGTGGCGTGGATGGGCATCGACAATGAGAGCCTGGCGCGTGGCGGTGCTGGTGACGGTGCGTGTCGAGAGGACGCAGAGCGCTTCTGTGCTGACGTGGAGCGTGGCGAGGGACGTGTGGCAGCTTGCTTGCTGCAGAACGAGGCACAGCTCTCAGCCGATTGTCAGGCCAAGGTGCAGACGGTGAAGACGCGGATCGAGACGGCGGAGAAGGCATGCTCCACGGAAATCAGCCAGTTCTGTTCAGGGATGGAGCGCGGGCCGGGGCTTGCTGCTTGCCTCCGCGAGCACCGCGAGCAGCTCTCTTCAGGCTGCAGCGATGAGCTCAAGGCGATGCGGGCTGACGTGGGCCGACATGGCGGCAAGAAAGGTGATCGGGGCAAGGGTGTGCACAAGGTCTGCGCCGAGGACGCCCAGCGCCTGTGCGATGGGATCACGGGCAAAGCCGAGCGAATGGCATGCCTGGTCTCGAACAAAGGTAGTCTGAGCACGGAGTGCGCGGCGAAGGTGGAGCTCATCGAGACTCGCTACGCAGAGGCCGTGGCTGCTTGTGGCAGCGATGCTGCGAGCTTCTGTCCGGGGATGGAGCCAGGAAGTGGGTTGTTCAAGTGCATGAGCGAAAACCGCGAGAAGCTCTCTGCAGGATGCCAGGCCCACATGGATGAGCAGGGCTGGGGAAACAAGGCCTCGCGAAAGGCGGGCAAAGGAAAGAAGGCTGCGCTGCAGGAGAGCTGCTCGGCTGACATTCAATCGCTCTGCAAGCAGGTTGAGCCCGGTGAAGGACGGATTCGCGACTGCCTGCGCGAGAACAGCGCATCGCTGAGCGCGTCGTGCAAAGAGGCGATTGAGAATCGCGGCGCAGGCAAGGGCGACCGGGCCAAGAAGGGCAAGAAGGACAAGAAGGACAAGAAAGGCAAGAAGGCAAAGAAGGGCATCGATGCCTAGTTTGCTCAGCGATGGAGCACCAAGTCTTTGACATCTCGCAAGAATCCCATCGCTCGAAGGGCCTCTGCATAGGGGCTGCTTCGCGCGTTTTCGCCGTTAATCGTCTTGACGCGGATCAGGTCACGAGGGGCAACGCGACGTCCTAGCCCATGCCGAAAGAGCTCCAAGCAGCGCTCCACGTCCTGCTTCTCCGGGCCGATGAAGAACTCCAAGTGCTCCCCCCAGCGCCGTGAGACCATCCTCAACGAAGACCCCGCGAAGACCAGGTGATTGGAAGGAAGGCGAGCTGGCAAGCGACCCTCCCATGGCTTCGTCGCGCCTGTGTCGAGGCCACAGGGAGAGACGGGGTCGATGGCGCTGAGCCAGAACACCCGATTTTCATCAACGCCATCTCGGAGCAGATTCTCGAGCGAGGCGTCTGCGTACTGCGGCCCCGAAAAGCCCTCGAAGAAGCGTCCCACTAGGAGCTCGCCGCTGAACTCCATGAGCCGCAGCGTCTGCTGGATTCGCCCCCAGCGTAAGCCAGGGAGCTCTGCGTGCAGACGCTCTCGAAAGAGCACGCCATAGCGGCGAAGCAGGAGCTTAACCCTCAGCTTCAGCGCCTCCTGGGCTTCGAGCGGGGAGAGGGGCTCCAAGCGCGGCAAGGGATGGGCGTCGAGCTCTTTGTCTTGTCGCAGAGACCAGGCGCTCCATCGTCCGGGGCGCTGAGGCGTCGGTCTCGCCCTGCTC
Organism: Myxococcota bacterium; assembly: GCA_034002465.1. GTDB lineage: Bacteria > Myxococcota_A > Bradymonadia > UBA4248 > JAVFAO01 > JAVFAO01. Next base: position 8,218 of record JAVFAO010000219.1, on the reverse strand, counting down.
GACAGCAGCCGATTCCGGAGGGCAGAGAAGCCGTCAATCGTGAGGCGCGTGGACCAGACCGCCTCCCACAAGGCCGGGTCGGATGGGAGCACTGCCGTCGACGTGGGCGCGGTGGCTTCGCCCCCTTCTTGCAGGACCAGAGCGCCCAAGGCGCTCCACTCCGAGCGAAGGCAGAAGAGCAGATCCCGAGCTTTGCCGGGGTCCTGGGTGCTGTTCGCGGCTGCGGCGTCTGCGCCAAAGCCAAGCCAGAAGAGCGCCGTATCACTCAGAAGGCTGTCGAGCTCGGCGCTGCGATAGTCCATTCGAGCGGGCAAGAGCTCCGTTTCCCACACCGCGGCTGGAGCCGGGAAGAGCAGCAGGCGTTCGAGCCGATGCTGCAGCTCCTCAACACCTTCGGCTCGTGAGCCCAGACCGTGCAGCGCTGCGCAGAGCACAACATTGTATTCAGCATGGCGGGCCGACATGTCTCGACGGTGCGAGCGCCGAAGCAGCCTCAAGAGGCGACTCAGGCTGCTCGCCTCGCAGTAGGCCGGTTGCACGTCGGAGGCTGTTTCGCCCTCTGACAGAGCGCACGAATCGCCGAAACTTTCTCCGGAATCTTCATTAGATAGGCGCGAACAGAGGAAGGAGTCCTGTACTGACTCCTTGTTCATTGGGCACTTGGCCTGTTCCCCCGAGTTGTTGCGTGCCATCCCTGGCACGCACCCTTCGGGCTTGCTTCGCAGCGAGTCTCCGCCTCCTGGCTTCGACTTCGTAGGCTGTTCAATGACATCGAAGACGAGCCTCTGGGCTTCCACCTCTGCTTGCAGGAGCGCTGTGAGCGCGCTTGCTTCAATGCCCAAACAGTCGCAAAAATAGATGGGATGCCGTGGGCCCCGGCAGCGCAGCGCTTCGAGGAGCAGCCTGCGCAGCAGCGAGGGGCCATCACGCTCGACCGAAGCGTCTCGCCAGACTTTTTCCAGGTCATTCGAAACGAGCGCAGGCTCGGGAACAGGACTCTCTGTTCGCTTGGCAGCGCTGGAAAGTTCGCCCTCCCCGGTACGAAGCGCCAGCCGCGTCTCCCAGCTTTGCATTAGGTCCTCGTCTACGCTTGCGCCCTCGAAGGTGAGCGCTCGTGGACTGGTCGAGAGGCCGTGGCAGAGCGCGAGGATGCGAGGCTCGGTGGCGAAGATGTCCATACTCGCCTGCGGATACCGTATTCGAAAAACCGTGGCGGGAGCGGTTCCGGCGCGTGCGCTGGGGGCAGCATTTTCAGTGCAGAGCGTCGCAGCTCGGCAGAGCCGTCGAAACTCCTCCTCATCGACGAACACGCGGCTATCGATGAGCTCGACCCAAGCCTCGTCATCGACAGGCAGGTAGCGAGGCTCGATGCCTGCGAGCTTGTCGTCGTAGCTCTGGATGATTGCGCTGGGAATACGAGGCCGATTCTGGGCGTGTGTGAGGCTTTCCAGCAGTGAAGACGAGAGCGCTGAGGGGCCAGAATGTTTGGCTGCATCACTGGCATAGACTGCTTCGTTAGTGCTGCGGTAGACCAGCTCTGCGGAGAAAGGGGAGGGCGCGCTGGTGCTGCACTCGTGGATGGCGATGAGGCCGCTCTGCAGCTCCTCGAGTCGGGCTTTCAGGCCCTCGAGGTCGAGCAGCTCGGTCGAGATCTGTCTCCAGGTTTCGAGGCTGATGGGAAAGGCGGGATAGTGGCGAGTGGCCGCCATCAGGGCCTGCGAACGCAGCCTGCTGAGCCACAGAGGGGTGCGCCGTCGCGGTTGGCGCTTGGGGATGAGCATGGCTCGGGCAGCGTTCTCTCGGAAGCGAGCCCCAAAGATCGCGGTCCCCTCCAGACGGCTGCGGAGCAGTGGCGCGATCCGCTCGAGCTCGACCAGGTCGAGCAGCTCCCTGGCGCTGCAGGGGGCTGGGAGACTGACACAGATGCCCGTATCAGTGCTGAGCAGCTCCAGCGGACTGCCGAACTGCTCCTCGTAGGCTGCAGAGAGGCAGATCGCCAGGGTCCGGTTGATTCTCGAGCCCCAGAGCAAGTGCAGGATGAGTCCTTGCTTCTCTGGCTCCGATGGAGCTTGTCTGGTGTGCTCTGCAACGATCAAGTGTCGATGCGGCAGCGCACCGGTGCTTGCGCGTTGTCGGCGCAGGAAAGTGACCAGCCTTTCGCTGCATTCGGGCTCGAGCGCTTGACTTTCTGCGAGCGAAGCGACCAGCTCGGCGTGAGTGAGCGCTTGACGCTCGGACTGCTGTCCCTGTGGTATCAGGCTGTTTCCCAACGCGTCATGGCGAGTTCCGACGGAGCTGGATTGCGGCTCGTCGAGCCGAAGGGAGAGCGCCTCGACGAAGTCACCGAGCTTCTCGAAGAAGCTGAAGTCTCGGTCGATGCTCTCACCTCGCCAGAAGGGGACGGCAGCGTTGCGCGAGGTGGGGCTGACGTAGACCGCCTCTGCGCCAATTTCCTCGATGCGCCAGGTCTGCGTGCCGATGGCGAAGACGTCGCCCACCTTGCGTTCCCACACGAATTCTTCGTCGAGCTCCCCAATGGTGGCCGCACCATTTTTCAGGCGGATGGTGTAGTAGCCCCGGTCGGGGATGACACCGCCCGCGCTGTACAGGGCCATTCGGGCGCGTGGCAAGGCTCTCAAGGTGCTGCTGCCGGTCGGCTCCTGTTCGACGCGCTCAAGCAGCGCTCGCAGGCCTGGTAGGCGTGTTTCTGCGTAGCGTCCGCAGAGCATCTCGAGGAGCAGCGCGAAGTGGCTACGCTGCAGCTTTCGGTAGGGCCAGCAGCAACGGCAAAGCGCAAAGAGCGAGTCCTCGCTTCTTGGCCCTGCAAGCAAGACGTTGACGAGGAAAGGCGCGAGCACGTCGAGCGCTTCTTCGACGGGGCGTAGCGTTTCACTCTGCAAGCTGTTGACGAGCGGGGCCATGACCGCACATTCGAGGAGCTTGGCGTCGCTGCGTGGGTAGAAGCGGCCGTAGCTGACGGCACCGACCTGGTGCCCAGCTCGACCGATACGCTGGATGGCGGCGTTGACGCTAGGGGGGAGGTCGAGGTGCAGGACCTCGTCGAGCTCCCCGATGTCGATGCCCAGCTCGAGGGAGCTGGTGGCGACGACGGCCGAGAGCTCACCACGCTGTAGGCGCTTCTCGACATCGTGGCGCAGCTCCTTGGAGAGCGCACCATGGTGTGCGTAGGCAATGATGTTGCCGGCGCGTTGGTTGAGAGCCTGGGCGAGCTTCTCGCAGAGTTTGCGGTTGTTGACGAAGATGAGGGTGGCGCGCTGTGCTCTGATGCGCTCGAGCAGGAGCTCGCTGAGGGCCTCGTCGGGCTCAGGGGTGGCTGGGACGTGACAGACGCGCAGCTGCAGGCGCTTCTCGGAGGCGTCCCTGAGCACCCGAAGCGGGCGTGGCGCTCCTTCTTGGGTGAAGCCCGCGACCCAGTCGGCGACGCGCTGCGCGGGCTTCACCGTTGCCGAGATGGCGATGCGCTGAAACTCGCCTGCAAGCTCTGCGAGTCTCTCGACGGCGAGCATGAGGTAGCTGCCGCGTTTGGAGTCGAAGACGGCGTGCACCTCGTCGAGGATGAGCACAGCGACGTCAGCGAGCATCTTTCGGCCGGGCGCGGACGAGAGCAGCAGGTGGAGGCTCTCGGGAGTGGTGACGAGGATTTCGGGGGGGTGTCTGAGCATCGCACGGCGCTCAGCAGCGGTGGAGTCGCCGCTTCGAACGGCGACGCGCACGCCTTGGCTTTGTGCGGAACGTTGGCGCAGCGCTTCGAGTGGGCGCAGCAGGTTGCGGGCGATGTCGTGATTGAGGGCCTTGAGGGGTGAGACATAGAGCACCTGCAGGCGCCCCAATGTCAGCCGTTGGTCGAGTAACGCGTCGATGGCGTGAAGGAAGGCGGTGAGGGTCTTGCCGCTGCCGGTGGGGGCCGAGAGCAGCACGTTTTCTCCCTTGACGATATGGGGCCAGGCGAGCCGTTGGATGGCGCTCGGGGTGCCGACGCAGTCCCGAAACCAGTCGCGGACGACGGGAGTGAACAGGGAGAGGAGCTCGCTATCAGGCGTGCTTGGAGTTGGCGCAGTCATGCTGGGAGAGGGCGATGGTTCAATCCCTGTTTGCCTGTTCGTTCAGAGCTCGAGTCAAGAGTGGAAACGTTTGCTGAGGAGTGACGATGGGTTGCGGTTGTCTGCGGCGTTCGAGTTCGAAAGCTCGTGCGAGCATCGAAAGCCAGCCATTGCGCCCTCGAGAGAGCCGAAGACCTGAAGCGCTGCGGAGTCGTCCGATGGATGCGAGCCGCTTCAATCGAACTCGACGATGCGCCCAGTTTCCTCGATTTCGGGCTTCTCGTCGCGGTTCCGCTTTCGCAGCTTGAGGGATTGCTCTCCCCCTCGCGCGTTGAGCTTGAGCTGTTGGCTTTGGTAGCCGGAGGCGGAGAGCGTCACTGGTTCCTCGGGGGCGGCGGGGAGTCGGAGCTCACACGGGGTTTGTGGGCAGAGCACTTCCTTGCCGAGCGTGACCTTTGCGCTGGGGCTGCTGTCGATGGCCCAGCGCAGCTCGACGGGCCTTGGGACGAGGCCGGCGACGCCCAGCGCCACAGCCTTGGCAAAGCTGGCAGGCTGAGGGGTGGAGGGCGCATTGGTCTCAGGCGCGGGTTGCTCGTCGTTCGCATCTGTGGTGTCGAGCGAGGCGTTGGGAATGGGTTCTTCGCCAGGGGAGGCGAGGGCATTCTCAGGCGATTCTGCGTCGGGCTTGCTTTTGCTGAGGAGTAGGAAAACGATGCCTACGGAGAAGAGGGCGATGAGTAGGGAAAATGCGATGATGAGGCCGGTGCGAGAGCGTTTGGATGGAGGGGGAGGGAGCGGACGTTGCAGGGGCACGCGGCCCGTAGTGAGGGCGGCAGGGAGCTCCGAGGCGTCGAGGGCGAGCAGCATCTCTTCGGCGCTCTGGTAGCGTTGCTCTGCACCCTTGGAGCAGGCTTTGGCGATGATGGGACCGATTGGGCTGGCTGCGATTTCGTCTGGGATACGAACGGGTTCGGTCACTTGCTTGACGCAGATGTCTCCGACGCTGGCCCCGGTGACGGCGCGGGTACCCGTGAGGCATTCCAGCAAAATGAGGCCGAGGGCGTAGATATCGCTGGCTGGCGTGCTCTGCCCGAGTCGAATCTGCTCGGGTGCCATGTAGGAGGGGGTGCCGGGAATCGAGCCTTTCTGCGTCAGGGTGAGGTAGTCATCGTCCCGATGCTCTGCGGCGATGCCGGCGATCCCGAAGTCGAGGACCTTGACGTTTGGGCGCGTGCTTGGCCCCGTGAGCATGATGTTCTGGGGTTTCAGGTCGCGATGGATGATGCCCCGCTGATGCGCCAGTGAGAGCGCGTCGAGGATTTGTTGAAAGAGTCGTTTGGCGACTGGGAAGGAGAGTGGACCGTGTGTCTCGATGAACTTTCCGAGCTCGAGGCCATCGACGAATTCGAGCACCATGAAGCGGTGGTGGTCGGAGACGCCCGAGTCGAAGAGCTGCACGATGTGAGGGTGGGAGAGTTCGGCAATGACCCTGGTTTCCCTGAGGAATCGTCCGATCTCTGCTTCGGCGTTGGGGTCATCGCTGGCGCTCTCGTGCAGGGTCTTGATGGCGACGAGCTGCCCAGTGGTGATCTGCCTGGCCTTGTAGATGACGCCGTAGCCGCCGGAGCCGATAAGGCCCAGCACTTCGTAGCGATCCAAGAGGATTTCCCCGGCTCGTAGGGACATCGCGCGCCGTCCTCGGCAGAACACAACCCTCTTCGTTCTATCAGCCTCTGTGTGCTTGGGCAACTTCGTGTCGACGAGGCCCTTGTTGCGTGCCATCCCTGGCACGCACCCTTCGGGCTGCCTTCGCAGCGAGTCTTCGCCTCCTGGCTTCGACTTCTTGTTGTTTGGCCCCTTCTTGTTGATTGGGCCCTTGGCCGTTCCCCTTCTTGTTGATGAGGCAGCGGCAACGACCGATGATGCGGCGTGCTGCTTCTGGAGTCGCGAAGTCTGGGTGCCGCTGCGTAGGCGGTTTCGCGCAGGTGTGACGGCTAGCAGAAGACCCGAGGGACTGAGTGCTAGTGGCAAGTTCGTAGAGATTTCGAGCAATTGTGGGGTTCTCCTGGGGCTCGGTGATGCGCGGACCAGGGCCACAGAGAGCTGGCGTGTCGCTTGCGAAGCGAAGGAGCAGGGGGTGGCGAAGGAAGCGCGCTCTGAGCTCAAAGTGGGGGAACTGCAGCGGGGTCGAGCGCGTTCGGGGGTGCCTACTCGCATTGGCGCGAGGGTGCGTGCCCTTCGCTGGATTGGATACGTTTGCTCTCGGGCACCGACCTCGCGCCAGCGGCACATCCTTCGGATTGGCGCGAGGGTGCGTGCCCTTCGCTCACTATCGATTGCGACCCAGATGCCGAGGCGGAAATGAGAACGAGAAGTCATCGATTGTTGGTCCCAGAGACTGTCGGCCTTTGTCATCATTCTGTTGGGATGGTGGTGGGCGCGCTGCTGTTCTTGTGCGCGTTGGGTGTGCAGGCGCAGGAGCTTCCAGAGCCTGGCCCGGAAGCGCCTCGGCTGCGCTGGGGTGAGGAGGTCTGGTGCATCACAGTCGATCAGAACAAAACCGTTCGATTTCAATGTGTTGATGAGCCAGGCGAGGAGCCCTACTGTCTTCTGGCGCCGGGTTGGGACGTGTTGGGTGAGCGTCTGGATCGGACCCAGTACTGTGCACGAGAGTACGACTCAGGGGCGCTGGCAGAGCTGGCGGCCAACTACCGTCTGGTCGATGCCATCGCCGAGGCGCCTCCTGGGTGGGAGCGCGATGAGGAGGGGGTCGTGGTCCAGACCTCTTTCGACATGCTGGCTCGCTTCTATCTTGGTGCGGCGTGGCTTGCTTCCTTCGATTTCGCCGAAGCGGCGCAGTCTCTGGAGCGGACTCGCTTCGAGATGGGTTTGATCGTCAGCAGCTACGACCCGTGGGAGGACGACCGGCATGATTTTCGGGCGTTGGAGGGCGCCGTGTCTCTCAACGAGCTGGAAATCGACGCGCTCTTGCTGGCGTATGATTACAACCACCGGGCGAGCGAGCCATCGCTGCGCATCGTGACCTTCTTTGACCGGCCGCGTCGCACGGACATCTACGCCGATTTTGGTATCGGCCTCTCAGTATTGCGGCTGCGCTCCCGGCTTGGCTGGGAGGAGAGGCTCAACGATCTCGAGTTTGGCGAGCTGCACGGGGCTTGGAACATGTTGCAGAGTGAGGACATGTACAACCTGCTGAGGCTGGAGCTGGGCGTGGGCGGCGGTGGACAGTGGCATGGAGACGATGAGATGCGTCTCTATGTCTCACCGCAGGCTCATTTGAAGATGCGCGCTGCCCTCGATGGGCGCGGCATGCATCACCTTCTGGCGCAGGCGGGCTGGGATGGTCGCTGGATGGTGGAGGGAGACGAGGAGGGTGAGTTGAAGCACCTCGCCAGCGCCAAGCTCAGCTACGAGTGGATCATGCTCAGCATCAACAATCAGCCATTGTCTCTGTATCTGGAGGCGGCGACGGAATACTGGCAGGGAGAGGCGGCGGCGCCTTGGCGGACGAGCATCGCATCGGGCCTGCGTTTCAGCCTGTGGGCTCCGGCGAAGCTGAGCCCGAAGGAGCTGGAGTAACGGCCAGATCGTGGCTTGTGGTCGACGACGTGCTTTGGCGCTGAAGCGAGAGGGTCGCGGTCCTGCGTTGCCCTGGGATTCGAGCGAAGGCGGCGCATGCTTGCAGCGTTGTTACGAGGCGCGCCACGGCTGATGTGGCAACCGTGATGTTCGAACCAAACGAGAGCGGATGGGGCTGTTGGGGGAAGGGATGCCGTTGATGCATGGGCGAAGACGAAGGGTGCATCGAGCGCTGCGAGCGGCATTGCTGAGCTTGTGTTTGCTGTCGTCGTCTGCGGCCGCTGGGGAATGGGCTGAGGGACAGAAGCTGCTCGAGAACGGGCGCTATCTTCGAGACGCGGATGGTGTGGAGTATCGGGTGGCGTTCGAGCCGGCGGACCGTATTTGGCTGGGGGTATCGGGGGCATGGCAGAGTGTGGCTGGGGAGCAGAGCTGGGTGGGGAGTGCGCATCTTGGGGTAGACCTGTTGTGGGTCTGGGCATTGGGGGAGGGGCGCGATGCGGTGCGCTGGCAATTCGAGCACGGTTTTGTCGAGGGGCGGGTCGATCTGGGTCAGG
>JAVFAO010000218.1:0-11668 GCA_034002465.1 Myxococcota bacterium | reverse complement strand
AACCCCTGCGCGCGCGAGGTCGCGAACTCGCCGGGGTGCTGAGCTGGAACCTCGGGGACCGTTGCAGCTATCGCTGCTCGTACTGTACCCAGCGGCGCAAGTCCAAGCGCGACGGTACCCTGGAGGACGTGGCCGGAGCCTTGCGTGCGCTCGAGCCGTTGCCCGGCGCTTGGGCCATCAAGTTGAGCGGCGGCGAGCCTTTCGAGCAGCCAGCGCTGTTCGAGCTGTGCGCTGCGCTGGTGGCGCGAGGCCACGTGCTGTCGGTGCAGACCAATTTTGCAGCTCCGCTGCAGACCTATCGGGAATTCGTGGCGCTGTGCGGCGCACAGCTCGAGATGTTGTCCTTGAGCCTGCACTTGGAGAAGGTGCAGCCAGTGGCGTTTCTCGAGAAGCTCTTGTTGCTGCGGCAAGAGCTCGACCCGGAGCTGGGGCTGCACGTGACCTGCGTGGCGACGCCAGCCAACCTGCCGCGATTGCGGGATGAGCTCAGGCCACTCTTCGAGGCCCACGCGGTGGTCTTGAAGGTACAGCCGGAGAAGGTCGATGGTCGCGTGCGGCCGTATGATGCGCAGCAGCGGGCGCTGCTGATGGAGCTGGGGGGGCACAACCTGAGCGGGGAGGTGGAGCCCTGTTTTCGCGGTCGCCCTTGCGCGGCGGGCATGCGCTATTTCATCATCAAGAGCGATGGCCGCGCCTTTCGCTGTTATCCTGCGTCGCGCCTCGGCGGGCGTTTCGCCGCGCTGGGCTCGCTGCAGGAGGGCATCCAGCTCTTGCCGCAGGTGCAGCTTTGCCCGTATGCCTATTGCAGTTGCTCCGTGCCGCGTGAGCGCGGCATGGTGGGGAGGTGGTGAAGATGTTCATCCGCTATCAGAGCATCAGTCGGCCTTTTCTGGCGTTGAGCGGGCTCACTGGGGTCGCGTTGCTGTTCTACTGGTTCTTTGCGGTTGGCGACGGCACCCAGACGGTCGCCTCGACGCAGAGCCATGCAACGGCTGGGTCCAAGGAATCGCCGGGGCAGGGCAGAGCAAACTCGAGCGAGGACGAGCAGTATCAGCGCGTGTTGAGCCACGCCGAAGGCAGCGCGACGCCAAAAGGCAAGATCAAGGACGCCCTGGGCAGGGGCCAATGGAAGCTGAACCTCTATGAGGACACAGGGGACAAGGTCTACGACCGCTTCAAGCTCGACCGCAACCGTGACGACGTCTGGGATGAGGCCTGGACCCGCAAGGCTGACGGCCATTGGGAGCGGGACGGCGATGGCAAGCGACTCGGAGGGAGCTTGGCTCCGGCCCAGACCGCGCCAGCGCAGGCACAGCCCGTTCCGCTCGAGCCAGCCCAGGTGCCTGCTGCTGCCTCAGGTGCCGAGTCGGAGCTGCTCGCGCCCAGTCTGCAAGCGGGCATGACGGAGCTGCGCAGTGGCCGCGCCAAAGAAGCGAGGGTCAAGGATTTCAACCGCGGCAAGGGACCCAAGCTCAGCCTCTACGATGATGACGGCGACGGTCGCTGGGATCGCGCCAAGGTCGACCACGAGCGGGACGAGGTCTGGGATGAGAAGTGGACCCACAAGCCCGACGGCACGGTGGAGCGCAAATCCGAGCACAGCGGCGCGGTCTCGGTGCTCAGCGATGGGAAGTGGGTGGGGAAGTAGGTTTCGGGTTTCGGGTTTCGGGTTTCGGGTTTCGGGCTTGCTGCCGACAGGCGTGGCCAATCCTGGCACCGCCGGCGGCTCGCCGGCCAACGCCGAGGAACGATGGGCGAGGTCCGGCCAATCGCTGACTGTGCGACTCTGCGACCCTGCGTCTCTGCGTGAGACCTCGAGTCCCAGGTCAACCGAAGCTTCGGTCCAGCAGCCAAACCGTCTTCATCACCTCACCGTGATGAGCTTTCCCGCTTCCTTGCACTGGCAGTTCGGCGCACAAAGGCCTAGAATCCCGCGCGACAAAGCCGCTGGCCGGCATTTGGCTGATCGCGGCGCCCTGGCCAAAGCCCCTGGAGTCGATATGCGAAAGAGTCTGCTCATCCTCGCACTGCTGACCGCATGTGCGAACACCCCCGCACCCGTCGAAGAGACCCTGCCCAGCAACCCTCCCAGCGACAACCCCTTCCTCACCGAGAGCACGCTGCCCTACGGCATGCCTCGCTTCGACCTCATCCAAGACCAGCACTACCTCCCCGCCTTCGAAGCGGGGATGCAGCAGCAACTCGCCGAAATCGCTGAGATTAGCCAGAATCCGGAGGCTGCCACCTTCGACAACACCATCGTCGCGCTCGAGCGCTCCGGCCAGGTCCTCTCGCGCGTCTCCGCCACCTTCTTCAACCTCGCCTCGGCCCACACCAACGCTACCCTTCAGGAAATTGAGCAAGAGATTGCCCCCAAGCTCGCCGCGCACTCCGACGCGGTCTACCTCGACGCCGCGCTCTTCGCCCGCATCTCAGCGCTACACGAGAAGCGAGACAGCCTCGGCCTCGACCCCGAGTCACTGCGCGTGCTCGAGCGTTACTACAAAGACTTCGTCCGCGCTGGCGCCCAGCTCGACGACGCCAAGAAAACGCGCCTCATGGCCATCAACGCCGAGCTCGCCGAGCTCACCACCCGCTTCGGACAAAACCTGCTCGCCGAGACCAACGACTCCGCCATCATCGTCGACACCGCAGAGGAGCTCGCAGGACTCAGTGAGGGCGAAATTGCCTCCGCCGCCGAAGCTGCCAAAGGCCGCGGCCTCGAAGGGAAGTACCTGCTCGCCCTGCGCAACACCACCACCCAGCCCGTGCTCGCGCGGCTGCAAAAGCGCGAGCTGCGCCAGAAGGTCTTCGAGGCCTCGAGCAAGCGCGGCGCCCGCGACAACCAGAACGACAACCGCCCCGTCATCGCGCGCATCGTCGCCCTGCGCGCCGAGCACGCCGCCATCTTCGGTGCCGCCAATGAGGCCGCTTACATCCTCGAAGACGAAACCGCCCGCGGCACCGAGGCCGTCAACAGCATGCTCGCCAATATCGCCCCGGCAGCCCTCGCCAACGCCAAGCGCGAAGCCGCAGCCCTGCAAGCCCTCATCGACGCCCAAGGCGGCGGCTTCAGCCTCGAGCCCTGGGACTGGGACTTCTACGCCGAGCAGCTCCGCAAAGCCAATTACGACATCGACGAGTCCGAGCTCAAACCCTACTTCGAGCTCAGCCAGGTGCTCGAGAAGGGCGTCTTCTACTCCGCTGAGCAGCTCTACGGACTCAGCTTCAAAGAGCGAACGGATCTGCCCGTCTACCACCCCGACGTGCGGGTGTGGGAGGTCTTCGACGCCGATGGCAAGCCCCTGTCCCTCTTCTTCGGCGACTTCTGGGCCCGTGAGTCCAAGAGCGGCGGCGCCTGGATGAACGAATACGTGATGCAGTCGGGACTGCTTGGCACTTTGCCCGTCATCGGCAACCACCTCAACGTGCCCAAGCCACCCGCAGGAGAGCCCACACTGCTCACACTCGACGAGGTCGAGACCCTCTTCCACGAGTTTGGTCACGCCCTGCACGGCATGCTCTCAGACGTCAAATACCCACGCTTCGCCGGCACCATGGTGCCCCGCGACTTCGTCGAGTTCCCCTCCCAGGTGAACGAAATCTGGACCCTCAACCCCAAGGTTCTGGCCAACTACGCCCACCACTACAAGACCGGCGAGCCCATTCCCCAAGCGCTCATCGAGAAGGTCCTCGCCGCTCAGCAGTTCAACCAAGGATACATCACGACGGAATACGTCGCTGCCGCCATCCTCGACCAGGCCTGGCACCAGCTCGATCCCGCCGCGATGCCCGCCGAGCTCGACCAGGTCTGCGCGATGGAAGCCAAGCTCCTTGCCGACGCTGGCCTTGACTACGCCACCGTGCCGCCGCGCTACCGCAGCACCTACTTCAACCACGTCTTCGGTGGCGGCTACGCTGCTGGCTATTACTCCTACATCTGGGCCGAGGTGCTCGACGCCGACGCCGAGCTCTGGTTCAACGAGCACGGCGGCCTCACCCGCGAAAATGGCCAGCGCCTGCGCGATGAGGTGCTCTCCCGTGGCGGCTCCGTCGACGCGATGAGCGCCTACCGCGCCTTCGCAGGGCGCGAGCCCTCGGTGCAAGGACTGCTCGCGCGGCGCGGGCTGCAGACTGTCGACGCAGTCCAGTGACCTGCAGCTCCGAGGCTGGGCAACCCGCCGAAACAACCGTGTAAGGCGAAGCGCGAGGCAGTTGGGGAGCTGAGATGCCTTCGAAAGCGAGCGAAGGGTACTCCATCCCCACGCGTCATCGAGTGGGGTCGGTCCCCAAGAGCGAGCGCATGCCACAACGAGCAGGTGTCTACATCTTCCGACCGACGCTCCTGCCCCTGCTCTTCGCTGCAGGCTTCGCGCTGTCCGTCCTCATCGGTCTGACCCTGCTCATCATCTTCAAGGGGCTCGACCTCCAGGGCTGGCTCTGGAGCGGCCTCTTTGCCCTCGCTGCCATCGCCACCCTCGTCTGGGTCTACCGAACACCCAAGCGCTCCATCCTCGTCGACACCCAACGCGGGGTCGTGGAGCTGCGCGAGCAACGCAAGACCCAGATCCTATCACTCAGTGAGTTTCAGCGTCTGCGCGTCGACAGACACGAAGAGCAGCTCACCCATCACAGCAAAGGCGTCACCTCGACCACGGTGAGCACTGTCTACACCCTATTCCTGGGCCACCTGATGCTCCAGCGAGGCGCTCGAGAGGTTCTCGGCCTCGCCCGTCAACTCTCCCTCACGCTCGCGCTGCCCCTCGACAACCATTGCGGGCGGCAGCCCGTCACCGAGATGCCGACAGAGCGCTTCGTCGAACGACTCCAAAGGCTGCCCCAAGCACCCCCAGCCGAATGGATTCGCGTGCTCTCGAACGTGAGCGAAGGGCACACGCTCAGCCTGCTGCTTCCCCCTCGCGGCAGAATCGGAATCCTCGTGTTTCTGACGCTTGCTGTTGGGCTCCTCAGCTTCGCCAGCTTCGCAGCGCTCTTCACCACCTCCCTGAGCACGGGCCTGGGATGGATGCTGCTCGCCCAGACCCTCGTCTTGCTGCTGCTCTTCATCATGGGCCTGCGCTCCTTCCTGCTGTCCGGCTTCGCTCAGCGCCAATACCAGCTCGACCGACAGCAGCTGAACGTCGTCGTACGATCCGGCCCCTTCAAGCGGCAGCAGCGCTTTCCCATCGACCAGCTCCTCGATATCTTCAGCGAACACGAAGCCCAAGCCAATCTGGGCCGCAGCGATACGGGCTACTCTGTCTACGTCGACACGGGCAAGCGACACCCCATCGCCCGCCATCTCGCGTCCAAGCAGGCCGACGAGCTCGTCGCCGCGCTGCAATGGGCCCTGTGCGAGCTGAGCAAAGCGCAAGCTCGCAGCGCTTGACCCAAGCTGGAACACTCGGCTACCGTATCCCTGCTAGGCCCTCGACCGCTCGTCTGCAGGGAGCCCGAGTATGAACCGAATCACCTTCGCCCCGTGTTCTCGCGTTGTCTGTGCAGGCCTCGGTCTGCTGTGCCTGCTCTGCTTCGCCGCCTGCGACGACGAGCCCCAGCCAAGCCCACCCAAGCTCTGCTCGCCCAACGCTTGCAACGAAAACGTACTGGGTGGAAGCTGCGACGACAGCAGCGGCAGCGCGCGCTGCACCTGTATGCCCGGATACACCGGAGATGATTGTCGAGCCTGCGAAGAGGGGTACACCCTGCGCGACCAGGCCTGTTGGCCTCCGAGCTGCCAAGCCGACACCTGCAACGAGAGCCACGGTGGCGGGAGCTGCTCCGACGCTGGCGGCGCGGTGGTCTGCGCCTGCGCTGCTGGCTTCATTGGGCCCAACTGTCGGCAGTGTGCCGACGGCTACAGCGCCGACGCCGAGGGCGGCTGCGTCCTCGAGCCGGTCAGCGCTTGTGCTGCCATCCCCGGTCGCACGCCCGCCGAGGTGCAGGCCCCGGTGCTGCGCGCGACGCTCCCGGCGAGCTGGGACGAGAACTGGTTGGCCGCGCCGGGCGTGGCTGACCTGGACGGAGATGGCCAGCTCGAGGTCATCGCCGCGCGTCACTCCGTGCTCTATGCCTGGGACACCGATGGCAGCCTGCTCTGGCGCGCAGCCTGGGGGAAGAGCGCCAGCGATCCCGACGATCACGGCTCCACGCGGATGTGGTCCTCACCGGTCATCGCCGACTTCGACAACGACGGGGACGTCGAGATTGCCGTCGGCTCTGGCGCTTCCGACGGCAATGTTGCGGTCTACGATCACCAGGGCATGTTGCTCTCGGGCTGGCCGCAGCACTTTGGTGGCAGTGACGAAATCCGTGCGATCACCGCGGGCGACCTGGATGGCGACGGCTACTTCGAGGTCGTGGTCAACAAGACCAACCGGGGACCGGCCACGGCGGTCTTCGCGCTCAGCGGCGAGCTTCGTTTGGGCTGGCCGCAGGTGGGTGAAGGCTGTGACCCAGAGCCACCGGCCGAGGGCTGCTGGGACTTTGGGGGCTACAACCAAAATATTGGGCTTGCCGATTTCGACGCCGACGGCAAGCTCGACGTGATCTCGACCTATGACGCCATTGGTTTTGGCATTTTTCATGGGGATGGCAGCCCTTTCCCGACGCACTCGAGCTTCAGCGATCGGGTGGTGACCGCGGTGGAGGCCTACCACGACCTGGCGCTCTCGCAGCAGGGCTGGGGCAACGGCGACCGCTCTGAGTTCACCTACTCGCCGCCAGCGATGGGTGACGTGGATGGTGACGGCCTCCCAGAGCTGCTGTTGATTGGCGACCACGAGCACTCAGAGAGCACCGCCAACCGCGGCTCGAGCTTCTGGCTGCTGCGCCCTGACCTGCAGCGGCCTGTGGGTTGGGAGTCTCCCAAGGACAGCGGCCCTTCCATCTCCTACGACGGGGAGCTTGGGGCGAACATCGTGCATACGCAGCCGCAGCCCTCGATGGCGCAACTCGATGACGACCCTGCGCTCGAGCTCATTGGCCCGGCGTACGATGGATACGTGTACGTCTATGACTACAGCGGCGAGCTCGAGTGGCGCTATCGCTATGACGCGGAGGGCGAGCCGTACACGGGGGCGTCGGAGGTGTTGGTGGCGGATCTCAATGGCGACGGCGTGCCGGAGCTGCTGTTCAACACCTGGTCCTCGGGCGCGCCGCGGGAAGCGGACGCCCCGGCACATCTGCTTATCCTCTCGAACACGGGAGAGTTGCTGCAGCAGGTCGAGCTTGCAGGCAGAGGTTCGATGGCAGCGCCGACGCTTGCAGATCTCGAGGGGGACGGTGAGCTGGAGCTCATCATTTCGCTGAAGGATACGCTGGGAGGGGGCGAGGGGGGCGTGCAGATTTGGGAGCTGCCTGGCGCGGGGGTCAACTGTTTGCTCTGGCCCACGGCGCGGGGCAACCAGCTCCGTCAGGGGCGGGCGTCCCGATAGGAATGAGGAACGAGGCGAGCGCTCGCAGAGCGCGAGCACTGGCGTTCGAAGGGGCATCCACCCGTCAAAGGGATTCCAAAGGGGAACCCTTTGGCGGGGTGTGGGGCAGCGCCCCACATTCGAGGAACGAGGAACGAGGAACGAGGCGAGCGCTCGCAGAGCGCGAGCAATCTGGGGAGGGCGACCACAAGGGTCGCCCCTGCGTGTGGGAACATGTAGATAAACCGGGAATACACAACACCCAGCGGCTCCCCCTCTCCATCAATGGAGAGGGGGTTGGGGGGTGAGGTTCGAGGATGCTCACGAATACAGATTCGACGTCGTGTACGTCCCCCGATGCATGCAGCATTCGGGGAGGGCGGACACGCTGGTCCGCCCCTACTGGGTGAACAGACCAAGCGCCCCATCGACAAGAACAAGGGGAAACACTGCGTCCAGTAGGGGCGAGCGGCCGCTCGCCCGCGAACGCGGCGCATCCAGTCCGGGCGCCGCGCCACCATCCGAATACGGAGCGAACGATGTACAAGAGATGCTCGAGCCTGATATTGCTTGCTCTGCTGACCGCCTGTGGTGGCGAGGACGATGACCCGTCCTCTGTGCCGGACAGTCAGGACGTGGGCGATGAGGAGGCGACGTCGAGCGATGGCAGCGACGCTGACGCCGACCGAGACTGGGGCGCTTTTGCGCGCCACCTTCATCCCTGCGCAGCTCGCCAGCAGCGGCAAGGTCAACAGCCTCGCTCCTCGGGCCTTCACGGTGCGCGCGGACGAAACACTCGAGTTTCTGGGCGAGCCCGCGTTCTGTCCGCTCAATCCGGACAAGAGCAGAATGTGTGAAGGTGGCGTAGAATACCCCAAGGGCTACCGGGTCCGCTTTCCGCCGGACCTGAGCACGCCTATTTGCGCCGACACCGAAGAATGTTCGCTGGTCAAGCAGCCCTGCCCCTGAGTGCCTACCCCTTTCGCGACGGAGAGACCGCATGCAGAACAGCTACCTCGAAGAAGTCCTTCAGCAGCAGGTCAAGGTCGACAACGAGCTGAAACGCGCCGCGCCCAGAAAATCGATGTCGGCAGCCACCCGGGCTCCCGGTGAGGCCGCTGCGGCGCCCACGCGCTCGGCAGACTACCGAATCACTGGCTGGTGGCGCTGGCGTACCGTGGTGGTCGCCCCCAACGTCTATGTCGTGCATACGCGCCGTGGGCATGAGAAGCCGCTGCACATCGGCATGGGGACCAGCTTCCGCTTCGACCCCAACCTCGACAGCTTCCTGGTCATCCCCGCGGTGATGCAGACCATCATCATCAACGCCCGCTGCATCTGCATCGAGAAGCAAGGGGTGTTGGTGCAGGCCTATGTACAGTGGATCATCGACGACATCGAGGTGGCCTATCGCAAGCTCGACTTCAGCGACGCCGACGATCCCATGCGCATCGTCAACGTGCAGCTCCGCGAGCAGGCCGAGGCGGCGATCAAGGACAAGGTCGCGACCATGTCCATCGACGACGTGCTCAGCGACAAACAGTCCATTATCGTCGAGCTCACCCATCGTCTGCGGGCGGTCGCCGAGGGCAGCGAGAGCTCGAGTGGCGGTGGTCTGGGCCTGAAGATCGTTACGGTGCAGATCAAAGAGGCGGTGGTGAGCTCGCCTGCGGTCTGGGACAACCTGCAGCGACCGTTCCGCGCAGATCGCGCGCAACGGGCACGGCTAGCCGAGCTCGAAGCCGAGAAGTCCGTCACCCAGCACGAGCTCGACAACCGCAGAGAGCGCGAGAGCGCGGAGCTGGCCACACACGCCGAAATCGAGCGCTTGCGCGCCGATGAGGAGCGCCGCGCCTTCGACCGGGGCCACGGTGAGCAGCGCCGCCGTCAGCAACTCGAGCAGGAGGCCGCGCGGCTGGCCCTCGCCGAGGAGAGCAGCACCCGACAGCGCACCGAGGAGGCCGCCCTCGAGTTGCACTTGCTGCAGCTCGAGCTGCAAAAGAAGCGCCTCGCTGCGGAGCTCGCCTTGGCCGAGCAAGAGCTCATCCACGCCAAGAGCGAGCGCGAGCTGGTCTTGGCCCGAGCGCAGCTCGAGATTGACTTGGAGCAGCGCAAGCACCTCGCCCTCTGTGCTCGTGAGCTCGAGACCCTGAAGCTGGCCAAGACCCAGCGCGAGATCGACAACAACCTGAGCGACAACGAGCTGCGCCGCCGCGTGGTCGAGCAACTTCCAGAGATCGTGGCCAAGTTGCCGGCTCCCAAGGAGCAGCGGGTGATCTCCATCGGCGACGCCAACGCCAACACGCTGCTGCCCTCGTTGGCCGTCATCGGCAGCTTGCTCGGCGACGCTCTGGTCGAGCTCAAGCCGAACACTGCGGCGTCCAAGGAGTAGGGGAGGTCATCGTCTCCGAGTCAGACGGCGAAGCCGCAGCTTTTGATTGGCGAAGGGTTTGGAGTCTCACGCAAAGGCACAAAGGCGAAGTTGGGGAAACAGGCCGAGTGCCCATGCGGGGCCAGCCGGTGGGCGCGGTGTCGGGCAGCAACGGTTGAAAGTGCGAGACCGACGCTTTCGATTGGCGAGGGATTTGGAGTCTCACGCAAAGGCGCAAAGGCGCAAAGAGGGAGTCAGGTCTATCATTGGCTGCCGGACGCGGAAGGAAGTCACAGAGCACTACGCGGGCCCGGCTTCCGGCCGGCCGGGCGCGGCGTTGGGATGGGCGGCTGACGAGCGCGCTCCGCTTGACGCCGGAAGGTACTTGTCGCAGCCTGAGCTGGTGCGCTGACGGGCACACCCTCGTCACAGGAACGAGGGCACTGGAGGGAGACATGGGCGTGAGCAGTGGGCATGGAAGAGGGAGCTGCGCGCAGCGGACGATAGGCAACGCTTTTCTGGTGCTCGTCTTGGTGATGGTGCCGTCGCTTGCTTGGGCGGAGGATGCGCTGACCTTCGAGTCGCTGCTCCAGGGCGAGGATAGCGTATCCTTCAGTGACGACGGCTCCATCTACACTTTCTATCAGGATGGACGCTTTACGCTGAACCCAGACGCCTTGTCGGGGATGACCATCGAAGGCATCTGGGAGAAGGACGGAGAGGTCTTCGTGGTCACGGGGCAGTGGGGATGGGTCAACGGATTGTCCAGGGACAATGACTACCGAGAGCTGCGCCTCACCCTTCGGCTTCGCTCGTCGACGCCGGTGGACGACAAGGGCTGGCAGGGGACGGCCACGCTTTACGACGTGAAGCTGAAGAAGGCCAAGGAGCAAGCGCTGAGCACCGAGGAATACGAGGCGCGGATGGCCCGGCGTGCTGCAGGCGCGGTGGACTAGGGCGACCGAGAGCGCAGCTCTGCAGCGCTTGCCGCGCGCTCCTCATCTTGCGGGGCAAGCCACTGCCTATCCTGCGAAAGCTGCCGAGCTTCGAAGAACGCCTTGTGCTCGTGCTGTGAACCCTTGGAAGACGCTCCGAACACAGCTATGATTTGGCCGTTCTCGATGCCCGTGAGCGAATGTCGTTCGGAGGACAGTCAAAGATGATGCGGATGCGAAACGCCAAGTTTGTGCTGTGCAGCCCGTGGGCGCTGCTCTTGCTCGTCCTTGCCAGCGGCTGCGACGACGAGCCAAGCCAAGTGGACGACGTCCCCGACGTCGCGGTCGTCCCCTGTCCAGAGACGGGCGCGCGCCTCGAGGCCACTGCCGTCGACCTCGAGCTGAAGGGGATGGCGAATCGCCCCATCGAGCAGCAGCTCCTGCTCACCAATACCGGCACTGAATCCCTCTGCTTCGATGAGGACTTCTACAGCATCGTCCCTGCCGACGCAGCGCTCACTCTGAGCTGGGACTCCGAGTTCGGAAGCCTCGCCCCCGAGCAGAGCGTGGCGCTACAGATGTCCTTCATTCCACCCGGCGTGGGCAGCGCCGAGCTTGTCCTCAACCTACGCTCGCTCAATGGGGGTGAGGCAACGCTGCGCTTTCACTACTCAGCCACTCCCTGTGAGGGAGAAGACTGCCCGCCCGCTCTCGCCCGCCACTACTGTGCCTCCACCAGCTCGGGGAAGGCCGGACGGGCGAGCGTTCGCTTCGAGCTCACCAACGCGGCCAGGCCCACGCTGCTCGCCGCAAACCCTGGTGTCGAGCAGAGCTTCGTGTCACTGACGCCCCCGAGCGGACCCGTCGATCGCTTCGACCTCTTCTACTGGAGCATCGGCCGTCAGTGCGAAGTGGGCTTCGAAGTGCTCATGCCTGGCGTGGACGCG
>JAVFAO010000217.1:0-11671 GCA_034002465.1 Myxococcota bacterium | reverse complement strand
CGGAGACCTCAATCTTGCCTTCATCCTCGCGTGCCAAGCCCCGCGCCGTCGGAAGCAACAATTGCATCAATCCATAGGCCCGCGCCGAGCTCAACGCGTCGGCGCGAAAACCACTCTCTTGCCGCATCACCCCATAGACCAAGTCGGGACTCAGCCCTGGCTCCTCGCGCAACGCTGCCTCCACCAGCTCCTCATAGGGTCGAGGATAGACCAGCGCCCAACGCTCCTCCCTCTCGCCAGCGGGTAGCACCTCGAGCTCTTCCAAGGCCTGAGCACGCGCCAGGAGATACGAGCGTCGATGCTCGCCCTGCCGACTCATCATCAGCGCGGTCAACCAGAGCTCGTCCGGCTGCTCCTGGATTGACGCCGCACGCATATGAGACTCGAAGAGATCGTAGAGCCCGAGCACCAGAAACTCCATGGCCTGCTGCGCAAAGCCCGGAGGCAAGCTATCCCAGTCAAAGCCATCTCCGATACATTGGTACTGCGCCTGTGCCTCTGCCCTGAGACCAGCGATGAACGCGTTGGCCTCCTCCTCGCCGACGATTTCCGATAATCTCGAATACGAAACGAGGGCGTAATATGCGTGAGGGTGCTCTCGAATCAGCTCACGGTAGCGCTGGGCCGCATCCTCTTCGTGCCCCAAGCGCTGCAAGGTCCTGGCATGCCAGAACACGAGCCTACCACGCACGCTGGGCTCGAGCTGCAAGCTCAGACTGCGCTCGGCACTGACTAACGCCTCCAGCCAATCCCCCTCTCGATAGCTCGACCAGAACAACAGAAATGCTGCTTCGGCCCCAAGCTTGTCGCCAGGGTGACGCAGCAACACCGTCTCGAGCAGTACCTTTGCACGCTCCTGCCGGTGTCTGTCGAGCTCAATCCGCGCATACAAGAGCAGCGCCTCGTCAATAGGGATGCGAGCGCTCCAGGTCGGCGGCGGCGTGTCCAGAGGCGGGAGTGAGCGCTGGCGCTGTCGAAGCAACTCCAGCAGAGTCGATGCCTTGTCCAGGTCATGAAGCTGAAAAAGGTTCTCAGCGGAATGGTAGAGGATCCCATCGTACGACTCCTGCCCTGCGCAGTCCTCGAGCGCCTCATCGAAGACCAGACGAGCCTCGCCACGATGCCGCTGCATCACCTTTGCACGTGCCAACAAGAGGGTGGCCTCACAGCGCTCCGAGCTGCCCCGCTCCACCCAACCAAACATGTTGCTGAGAATACGACTTGCGGTCTTGCTGCGGCGGCGCTCGAGCTGCTCGCGCGCGCGTTCCAGCTCGCGCTGCGCGCGCCCTGTTGCAGCAGGTGGTGCCTTCTGCCGCAGCGCCACGCGCGCTTGCCAGCTCTCAGGCCAGCGCACGATCATCTCGGCAAGCAAGGCCGCTGCACGCTCGTCATCACCCTGTCTGCGCGCTGCCTCGAGCCGCAAACCAACACTCTGCAGATCGCTCCCATAGCGCTGTTCATACGACTGCAGGCGCTGCTCTAGGTCTTCGAAACGCCGCAGGCGTGACAGAGCTCGCGCGGCCAAATGCTGCAGCTCCCTGTGCGTAGGCTCATCCTCAGCAAGCTGCGCCGCCCAACTCAGGAGCTCCTCGTAACGACCGCTCTGACTCAACCCCTTGGCCGCAGCCAACACGAAATAGGGTCGAAGATGAACACACGTCTGCGTCGCCTCGCTGGCCCTCTCCCACAAACGCTGCGCGTCACCCATACGCTCGAACGCGTAGACCTCCATCCACCGCGCCGAACACCACTCCTCGCCCCCCGTCGCTGCATCGTCCTGCAGTTTGACGAAGCTTCGCGCCGCCTCGCGCCACTGCTGCTGCTGAACCAAGAGCATCGCCGCACGACCTTCATCGCTTACGAAGCGCTGAGGCAAGTTCCACTCTGTCCACGGTTCATGACACTCTGCCGCGTGTAAGGACGCCTGCTCGGCCGCTTGCTCGAGCGGCGTTTCAAGCTCGCCAAGCTCTCCGCCATCCTCAGTCACCGCATGCACCGGCTCGTCGGCCGAGTCTGAGCGCGGCACAGGCGACGGAGTGCAGGCCTGCGCTACCGCGACGAAGCAGCCCAAGAGCAAGAGCTGACGAAGCACGTACTCAGTCACGGCTTGGCGGTCGTTTTCGAGCCCGACGGGGGAAACGCTTGGGCTTCTCCACTTCGGCATCAGAGACGGTCACAGCTTCGCCCTCGAGCCCTGGGGCTGCGAGACTTGCAGGCCTGCTCTCGAGCACGACCTTGGCGTAGGCCCCTGAAGGCGCAGGGAAGAGGGCCGCTTGCAGGGTGTCTGGGAGCAGCTCGGGGAGCGCGATGTCCCGCGACATGTCGCGCAGCCCCTCGAGGATCTGCACGTTGATGGACTCGTGAAATCGCCGCTCGATGGTCTGTGCGTGGGTCGCAAGCATGCGCTTGAGTCGGTCATACTGGGCGAAAAACGGCAAGCCCGCCGCGAACAGCATCAAACGCAGCCGCGACTCAGCCTGCTGAGGCTGACGGCTGGGTTCGAGCAACGGATTCGGGAATCCAAGCAGGTCGCAGGCCTCATCGATAGCTCTCACGACGCTCTGATCGTCACACTCGGCGATGGCGTAGCACTGCGCCCTCTGTCCCTCCTCGTAGCGCACCGCGAGATCATCGTTGAAGCTCATCAGCGGCTGCGCCCGAACCACAATCTCGGTCACACGACGCGAGAGGGCGGTGCTGTCACTGCCGATGCCCCCCAGCGCCTCAGAGAGCTGCGGCAGGCTCATCTGGGTCAGCTCAGTGTCCAACCACTCGCGCACGGCACCCTCGAAATCCTCGGCGTTGAGGCCAGCAAGATCGCGGAAAGAGCTGTGCGAGCGCTGCAAGAACCCCAGCGTATCAACCCCAAGAGAAGCGAGCACGTTGTCGAGGGTCGCATCATCGATGAGCAGCATGTCGACGTCGCGCCGCTCCTTGTGCATGGTTCGCCGAAGCTCGCCCAAGCGCCTCTCGGCCTCAGCGCTCGCCCGACGGGCCCGCTCACCAAGGGCTCGAGAATCGGCGAGCAGCTCGCTGAGGTGGTCCATGATGTCTGAGTAGTACTTGGAGATGGTCAGCAAAATCGAACCGCGGCCTATGCCCTCGAGAGCCTCCAACATCGCAGGAGAGACCCGCTGCGCCGCAGCGGCCACATCGAGCCGAAACTCGTTGTCGTTGATCGGATCGAGCTTGGCTGCCGCCCAGCGACGCCAGGGCAGGAGGCTGCTGCGATGTCGGCCGGCTCCCTTTTTGAGCCAGTGTTCGCGTGCCTTGACCACCGCATCGAGGACCTCACGCAGGCCCCCTTGGAAGTTGGTGTTGGCCTGCTCATAGGCCTGAGCTCCCTCAACGCCGAGAGCTTCCACACGCTGACGCAGCGTGCCGATCATGGCATCGAGCAGCTCCATGCAACGGCCAGCGTCGAGCCCAAGCAGCTCTAGCTGGCTGCGATCGAGCGCCTCGAGCTGGAAGCCCTTGCGGCGCAGCTCATCCAGGGTCGCCTCTCGACAGCGAGAGGAGTAGCGGCGAACCCTGTCGGCAGCGTCTCTGCTGAACAACACAGGATCGGCGTCGATATCGATCAGCACGTCGCGCGCGCCATCACTCAGCAAGCGTCCCAGCTCGGCGGACTGCAGGGTGGAGGCTTCCATCTTCTTGAGCCGACCGCCCAACCAGTAGCTCGCTTGCTCGGCGTTCTGCAGTTCCTTCATCTCAACCTTCTTTCCTTATGCTTTCGACGCTTCGAGAATGCCCTGAGAACTCGAGTGTTTTTTGTCGATTGGGCGCTTGTCCTGTTCCCCCAGTTTGTGTGGGCGCCGCGCAGCGTTGCCAAAGAACTTGGGGAAAAGGACAAGCGCCCAACCAACAACTTGGGACGACAGGACAAGCGCCCAATCAACAAGAAGTCTCAAGCGAGGAATGCATCTCCAGATTCGGTCTTGGTTGCCGCACTCAGCGGCGCCAAGACACGGTGCAACGCCCTCTCCACCAAGGCTTTGCGAAAAGCGATGCGGTCGAAGGCGATACGGACCTCGTGCAGCGAATGGCAACAGGTGCGTCGCCCTGCGACCTCAGCTCTGCTGCGGTGAAGGGTCACGTCGGACAGGCGGCCAAGGAACCAATCGGCGAGGGGATCGCGCAAGGCGATGCCCACGAGCAGACGCTCGACCTGCTCGCAGAGCTCTGGCAGCCCTCCCTCGAGGCGCAGCTCGCTGGGGGCGAACTCGAGCAGCCGCAAGTTGCCGTAGCGGGCATCGAAGGCGATCACGTTATTGATGATCAGCTCGGCGTTGTGCTGCTCCCAACCTCTCTTGGGGTCCGCAAAGACCTCGAAGTCACGCGGCGACGCCATGTATTCTAGAATGCGCATTGCCTCGATGAAATTCGTCTCATAGATGGTGGAGGAGTGGGTATCGATCCGCTCGATCTCTGCAGGGTAGATGAGCAGCGCATTGATCATCGCCCCAGGGAAGACGTGCCTCAAATAGAGTGGAAGATCGAACACGCTGCCTCGAGAAGTACCCGACAGCGGATTGAGCACCACGAAGATATCGGGAGTGGACTCCTCACAGGACGAGAGGTGTCTGGCGATCGTATTCAGCTGTCGAACGATGGATGGACGAGCCGAGCGCAACATCAGACGCCCGAGGAGGGGCACCATGCAAGCGCCATTGTCTGGAGAATCTTTGATCAGCCCCCGCAGCTCTGGTCGAACGAGGTCTCGAAACTCGTCCTTGCGCTTGACCATGGCCTCCTTGACCTGCTCGATGGAGAGCTGCACATAGGTCACCCGATCCGAGGGCAACTCCGCTTCTTTGAAACGGTTTTGAGCTCGCCGATCGCTGTCGGCCATCAGCACGAAGAGCTCATCAGGCCACTCACCCTTGTTCTTCTCGATGACGGCACGACAGGTCGGCAAGAGCACCTGCACCACCACCTCAGTTCCCACGCCGACAAACAGTCTCGGCTTGGCCATCACTCCCCCCTCTCTCAGTGCAGGCGCAGCTCGACTTCCTGACCGCCGCCGATGTCCACCCGATCGCCAGAGCTGAGCTTGACCAGCTCACCATCTGCGATAGCCATGCGTCGTCCACCGTTTCGAATCACCTCGAGCCCTAGCATGTTGGCGCTGCGCAGAACTGGACCTTGCCCTTTCTCGTTGCGAAGCTCCAGCACATAGGGCCCTGGCACGAAAAAGTCAGTGCCCGAGCCCGAACCCAAGCGCAGTGGCGCCGACAACAGACGCGTCTCTTCCCGGACCACTCGCCCAGAGTATCGATCACGCAGTATCAAGGTCAACTCAGGGACCTCTTCCTTGGGCAGCTGCGCCGTTTGTCGAGCGAGCCACCGACGCACACTCCATCGCCCCAGAAGATACGCGGCAATCACCAGAAGCGCCACGCCAACGCCCAAAATCGCGAGGATCTTGGGCTGCTCGAGCCAGGAAGCCTCTCCCTGGACGATGCGAATCTGCACGGGCACAGGTGCGCTCTGCTCCACTGCAGGTGGCGCCTCCACCGGTATGTAGCTCGCCCAGAGATCTGCGTAGCTCGTGGTTCCACCCGACGGGAAATCGCTGATGGCCTTGTCCTTGGGTGCCGCGGTGACATACACCAGAGGCCGGTTCGCAGGCGAGGACTTCTCGAGCAGGCTCACCACCAGCAGCAACTGCCCGGCGACGAAGCTCGGGATTTCGTTCCAATTCCAATCCCCGACATGGCGAGGGGGTGCGTCGCTCTCGATGGTGTCGGTGAACACGAAGAGGGCCCGCGTTCGTTCAGCTGAGCGCTCGTCCCAGTACTCGAAGGCAGCCTTGAGCAGCGCATCGTTGATCGAGTGCTGAGCGCTGGGCGCAGGGCGCTTCTTCACCCGGCGCAGCATCTCCTCCATCGAGGAGGTTCCTTCAAAGTCAATCGCCTCTCCCCACCACTGCAGTTGCGTGCCGAAAGAGCCCATGCGCACCGTGTCGCCGGGACAGAGGCTGCGCGCGGCAGTCTCTGTGGCGCTCTCGGACATCCCAGCCACTGCAGCGAACCATTTGCCATCATCGTAGGCAAAGACTGCAGACAAAGCAGGCCGGTGCCCGCACCAGGGCGGGACCACGTAGGCCACACTCTGCGCAGTGTTGGCGGCATCGAGGGCGCGCAAGACCTGCGAACGCGCCCGACTCGAAGCCTGCTCGACGGCGTCATTCTGCTTGACCTTCGGCTTGTTCTGGGACCATACCGGCGCGGCAACGAAGAGCACGACAAAGAAGAGAAGAACGCTCAGGGTCCAGATTCGCTCGCTTGGTGTTCTCCTCATGTCATCCTCCTTTTAGGGACCAGCAGCTTCGAAGATAGCTCCCTTCATCGGTACGTCGCGACGCCAGGCGGAGCTTGCTGCCTTCTGAGCTGCCAAGGCGTCGATGGTGCGCTGCACGGTACGTACGGCGACCCGCGGATCGATGTGGCTGACCTGTTCGTAGACCGCCGCCACCACGTAGGGATCGGGCGAATCGGTGGGCCAAATGGCAACGAAGACCTTGTTGTCTCGTGTCTTGGGTTTGTTGATGCGATTGTAGCCTGCGTTGGGATCGACCGGGACGACGGTCTCGCCCGTGCCGGTTTCCCCCCCGTTTTTTTCCAGATTTCTGGACTCGTTGCGCGGCGGAAACTCTTGGCGGTGCCGCGATAAATGACCTGCTCCATGTAGTGGGTCATCTGCTCCGCAGCCTCTGGAGAGAACACCCTGACCTGCTCCGCTTCCTCGAAGTCGACGCGCTCGAGGCTCTTCCGGTTCTGGATCGCGCTGACAATTCTCGGCTTGAGGTATACACCATCTCTTGCGATGGCACTTACGGCAGCGGCGAGCGTGAAGATCGAATAGTCAGACGTACCGGAGAGAGGGAGTCGAGCTGTATACGACAGGGTCCAGCGTTCGTTCTCTGGTATCACCGCCACCGCGGCAGGCAGGGCGGTGGCTGCGTCCCGTGGGTAGCGCTGGATGAGATGGCCGAAGGGACCATCAGCGCTCAACGGTCGAGGCAGCAGGTCGACGCTCTGATCGAGGCCGGTCAGCTCGAAGAATTCCAGGAATTTCTCTTTCCCGACGTTGAGTCCCAGATAAGCTGCGGCGGTGTTCACCGAGTGGACGACCATGTCTTCCACGCTGATCACCTTTCCGTAGGCCTCGCCTTGGTAGTTCTGGATTGGGGTGATCGGACGCCCTCGCCAGGAGCTCAGCAGCGCGCGGTCCGAGAAGCGGCCGGAGACCGCATTGGCACCGTCTTTTCGGGCGTCGATGTAGTACTTGCCGTTGACCTCCAAGAGTGCGTCCTCAGGGTGGCGAAAGGCCGTCATCAGCGTGATGAGCTTGATCGTCGAGCCCAGGGTCGTACGCCTGTTGAAGACATCCAGCGCAGCTGCCTGCATGGGTCGTTCTCGCTGCAGCCGTTTGAGCTCGCTGACATCGAGCACCGTCTCCAGTCGTCCCGTGTCAGGCATCTGCGCCAAAGCATAGATTTCGTTTCCTGGGCCCAACACGATGATGGACCCGTGATGCAGATCGAAGGGCGCTTTTTTCTTGAGCTTTCTGACTTCGTCCTCGAGGATGTCGAAGACCGCCTCTTGCACCTCCAAATCCAAGCTGAGACGCACATCCCAACCCCAGGCACCACGCCACTGCCCGGCGAGCAAATCCTCGAGCTCCGCCCGAGGATCGGGCGCGGGCTCGACACCGGCGAGCAACGGCGCGAAAACCCTCAGCAATCCGTCTCTCGTCGCGCTGTCCTCGAAGGCATAGCCTAGGAGCGCGCCCCCTCCACTCATGGTGGAACGAATGCGCCGCTCTTCCTGCATCAGCTCGGTCAACGGACGGCCATTGCGATCCAGCAAGCGCCCCAGGCGCTCTGGATCCAAGGGGTCACGCCCCGTCGGCAGTACGCGCCCGAAACGCATGCTGTCCGCCAATCCCAAGACGCGACCGTCCGCAATGACGAAGGCATCGAGCTCCCTGCGCCCATCGAAGGCCCTGCCGCCATCCGAATAGAACGGCCGTCGCCAAGCCAGACCCTCGACCCGCTCGCCGCGCCCGTTCTCCCGTTGCACAATGTCGAAGACCGAGAGAAAGAGCTTGCGAAAGTCCTCGTCCCAAGCCTCTCGTGCCTCGGGCGAGTAATCCTGCACCCAGATCCGATCACCAGTGACACTCGCCAGAAGCGCGCCGCGCTCAGCAAGCAGCTTGACGCGCTCGACGAACTCGAAATCCACCGTGACCCGCCCCAAACGCTTGCGGCGAATCCCCGTGTCGCCAAGCACCGTCGGCCCCACAGTCGACAAGGGATAGTCAGACAGTGACCGCGAAGACACCAGACAGACAGCGTTGTCGACCGCCTCTATGCGAAAAACAATCGGATCGACCGCACCGATGGCCAACTCTTCGCCAAGGGAGAGCTCGCCACGATGCGCGGTGAGCGCCTCGATGAAATCAGCATAACGCACAAAAACAGATGCTTGCGAGTTCGCCAAGATGTTCGATGGATGAGGGCGCAGCTCGCCAGTATGCGAAGGACATAACACCGTATGTTCTGCGCGTAGCGGCGTGAGCTTGTAGCGACCTGCCTCCACCATCTCAATCCTCGCGTGCTGCATCGCAACCTGTCCAAAGGGCAACACCACCTGGTTCTTCTCGAGCGGAGATGAGAGCACCGAGAGCCGGCGCCCCAACTCGCCCCCCACCCACGGCAATTCTGGAGCATCAAGCATGCCAGCAAAGCCAATCCTCACACCCTGCGCCCACTGCTCCGGCTCGAAACAGTATCCTCGCTGCTCCAAGCGCCCCTTGCGAAAGCGCATCAGCAGAGTCTCCATCCGCAAACTCTGCCCTTCCTCGAGCAGCATCGCGACATCCACGTCAGGCCCCGAGCTGAGACGCCAGCGCAGCGCTGCATCTGGCTCGGCCTGCGGCTCGAAACGCCAGACACCGCTCAAGCGCGGATGTGAGTAGTAGCGAGCCGTATCGGTATAGCGCTCATAGAGGCGCCGCTCAGCAGCCACCGCCACGCCCGCCAACAGCACCACCAGCACCAACACCCCGCTGTCCATGGAGCGCAAGCGCAAGCGCTGCTGCAGCCGAAGACGCGCCAAACCCCACGCCCCGTAGCGCAGATGACGCGCAATACTCAGCCACGCCCGCCACCAGCGCATGGGGCGCCGCGCCTCAGCCGGCGCCGCAGCCCCCTGCCCCGTTTCCTGCTCCGCGAAGAGGCGGCGACGTTGTTGAGGGACACTCGCCATGGCGCGCGCACGAAGGTCTGCCCGCAGACGATCGCGATTGGCCACCACCACGAAAGCAGCCAGGCTCGCAAAAGTCCCCAACATGAAAGTCGAACTGTAGCTGACGAAGGCGACCGGCACGCCGGTGAAAGGAGTGAGCTGGGTGATGGCGCCTGCGATGTTGATCGCCGTCGAAGCCACCGGCACGGTCCACAGCGCGGCAAGAATCGGCAACTGCCGCCGCGCGCGCGTCAGATCACCATCGAAGCTCATACGCCGAATCACCACCAACATCGCGATCGCGAAGCTGCTGAAAAAGACCACGAAGGCGCTCAACAACAGCCACCCGCCCGAGAGCCCAAGGGTGGTCAGCGGAAAGTCCGTATCCAATGCCACGAGCAGGCTATGCAGGTTCAGCCCCGGCGCCTGATGCACGCCGATTCCCCAAAACCCGCCAAGATCGTAGGTGATGTGACTGGAGGCCACCAGACTGCCACCGCGATACATCATCTCCGCCCCGCCGAGCCAGAGCTGAATTCGCTCACGAAACGTGTAGGGAACCGCCTCCACGGTGGGCGCAAACACATAGGCCAAGGCCACCGCCGCCATCCCAATGCCGCCGCCCAGCGCGAGCTGCAACAAGGTGCCGCGGGCCACCAGCAGCACCACCGCCGCCGTAAGCAAGATCACACCCGCGTTGCCAACCTCCTTCTGCGCCAGCAGCAGGCCCGCCATCAGCGCGCTCAACGCCAGCCCGATCCAGAAGGAGTAGCGCTTCTCCTCGCGCCCCACGAAGTATCCCACCGCCAGCGCAAACAAGAACGGCACCATCAACGCGGGACTGAACTCCAAGCCGAAGAGACTGATGCGCGAAGCCTCGCGAGCGCTTCCGCTGCTGCCCAGCAGGAGACCCAGCATGCCCACCAGCAGCGGCATCAGAAAGAGCATCACCGAGCTCAGCGTATGCTCCTGATAGCGGGCGCCGAGACGGCGCAACCATCGCGAGGCCTCCCGAGCACCGCGCCGTGGGCGCCACCACCAGGCTACCCACACGCTGCCCGCCACCGACACCATCAGCAAAGCATAGCTCGCCATACCAGGACGCGGATGCACCTCAATGGCGTCAATCATCGCCAAGATACTGCCCACCACCGCACTACCATAGAGCAGCCGGGTCCCCCAGTGCTGCCGCTTGGCCGACAGGAAGCCCACGGCGAGCAACAGCAGATGCCCCGTGCCCAAAAACACCGTCGCATCGGCATAACGCGCCAGCTCCCAGCTCGGGTCCACGCCCTCGGGGACCGAACGGATCAAGACCAAGTAGACCACCGTCCCGAGGCTGAGCATGCCATGCGCCGACGCCATCAAGACGGCGCTGCGGGCCACCGCCACCGTGCTCACCAAGACCACCATGCACCAAGCGCTCGCCGCGATACCCGTCGAGGAGAAGGCCTCTCGCTGCACATCCAAGCCGACGATATCGGCGGCCATCTGCGTCGCCATTGCAGAGAGCGCCACCACCGAGAGCGCTGCCACTCTCATTGGCCAGCCCCCGTCAGCGCGCCTGAGCAGGCTGAGAAGGGTCATCAGCAAGCAAAGCACTGCAGCAACGGCGAAAGCCGCCAGAAAGACGAGATGCGCCTGTGGAGCCGTCAAGTCGAAGCGCTGACTCAGCATCTCGAGGATCACTTGCGCTCCTCCTCAGTTCGATGCTGTACGTCGATACGATAGATGCCGCCGCCCACCTCCACGCGATAGGAGGGCGCGGCGGCGAGACGCATATCATCAAAGGCCTCGCGCTCGTCGATGAAGAGCGACGAGCGCCCTTGGCCACTCACACAGAGCTCGCCACCGCTGAGACGCAGGCGCCAGCCTCGAATCGCCCAGGCGTCACCAGGATCATCGCTGAGCTCATCAATGAGAATGGGCTGTGCAAAGATCACCGAAATCCGCTCGAGCGCCTCGAGGCCAAAACTGAGCTGTCCAAACTGCACAGTATAGGGACCATGCAATGCGCGCCAACGCTCGATGGGCAAGCTGCGCTGGTCGAGACTCACCCCCTGACTCAGCGCGCGACACTTGCAGCCGGGGCAACCGTCGACGGCGAGGCGCAAAAAGGCACCGAGCTGCTGGTCGGGACCAACGCTCAACTCGAAGCGGCGCTGCTCACCGTCGCGCTCGATGACGAAGCCGAGCTGATGAATCCGAGCGGCAGGTTGCTCGAAACCGAAGAGTGCATCCCTCGCGCTGGCCGCTGCGCTACGTGCCCGAACGGTGAGCAGCTCGAACTCACGCGGGGCCTCTCGCTGGCTGCTCTGGAGGATGATCCTGGAAGACTCGTCAAGCGTCCGCACCCCCTGAAGCTACGAACCCTGAAGGCTCATCACCCCATGTCCGGGCAGCTCGAGAGGACGCTC
>JAVFAO010000216.1:0-11714 GCA_034002465.1 Myxococcota bacterium | reverse complement strand
CGTCATTGTTGCTGTAGAAGAAATCTCCCGTGGCGCTGCCACCCGCCAAGTCACCCAATAGGTCTTGCGTCGGCCAGAGCAGCCCGCCGTTACTCCGCCCATTGCACGAGAATCCTCCTGTGAGGACCAGCCCAACGCTGGTCGGCTCCCCCTGGGTCGTGCGCAGTGCCTGCAGGTGCTCGCCTGGAAGCAGCTCCGACCCTCCGTCAATGGGATGCCAATTGTTCCAGTGCTGACCGAGATAGTCGGGTGAGGGGCTCGGCTCACCATCATCGGGGTTGCTGGGTCCAAGGTCGATAAGAATACGCTCTCCGCCCCGCAGAGGAGCACTTGGCGGCTGCCAAACAGGGCTTTGCACATGGGCCTCGACGGCCGGGCGCAGGATGCTGTCCCAGAGGGCGTAGCCTTCTTCGCTGAGATGCAAGCGGTCACCCACGAAGAGGCGCTCGGCAGGTGGCGAACCTGTCGCCAAAAAGGCAGCGGGAACATCAACGTGGACCAAACCGGGGTCATCTGTCGCCCACTCTGCTACCGCTTGATTCACCTGAGCCGCCACAGGCCACTGTTGCCACCGTGATGGCGTTGGCGTGATACCAATGAACAGGAGCGGAAAGTCCCAACCCAGCTGCAGACCCAGTCGTTCGCGCAGGCAGGCGAAGCGGTCGAGGACCACTTCAGCAGGCACTCCAGCGGCGACATCATTGGTGCCCGCAAAGACGACGAGCCCCCTCGGGCCTGGGGCAACAATGAGCTCTTGGAACCAGTAGGCGAGCTCAGCGAGCTGAGCGCCACCGAACCCGCGCTGAAGCGGAGAGTAGTCAGAATACGATCGAGATAGACCTTCCCAGCGGCGTATCGAGGAGCTTCCGACAAACAGGAGAGGTTCCTCGACAGGGCGCGTCAAGGCGTCCTGCTGCGCCCATTTTTGGACAACATCGGTATACATTGGAAGAAAGCTATCGACCTCTGCACATCGTCCCCGATAGTGGCTCGGATCGAAATCGCTGGAGTCTTCGTCCTCTCCTTCGTCCTGGTCGAGGAGGGTGTCGAGGTCTACAGCATCATCATCGTCGGGGAGCGAGTCGAGCTCGGAGAGTTCCTGCTCGACGGGGGTGTCCGTGAGCATTTCTTGGTCCAAGCTATCGTGCTCGGGCAGGTCTTCGTCACCTGCTTCGAGGTCTTGCTGCTCCTGCTCGGGTAGCTCTTGCTTCGACGGCGCGTCGTCGCATGCGCAGAACAGCCAGAGCGGCAGCAGAACCAAGCCAAAGCGTGTTCTCATTGCAGCCTCCACCATGAGCCCCAGAGTCACTCTAGACAGCCTTTCTGCTGCGTGCAAGCGCTCTGCGGATGCCCAGACCCTCCCTTTTCAGCTCATCGCCCGGACCGGTCCCCTCGAAGGTGCAAGGTCAAAGCAAGGGAGCAGCGACCGACTCGACCCCCAATCGACAAGAAGGTCTCTCCCGTGCTTGGCGCAGACCCCAGAATGACCTACACTGCCTTGCCCGCTGCGCTGCCATCGCAGCACTATCCAGGGCACCGGCGTCCGAGATCACAGCTGACGGGCGACGATTCAATCCACGAGGCCTTCGCCACCTTCGTTGCTCCCCAATGAACCACGACCTGCTGTCGGAAGACGGCAACCAGCTTGGCACCTATACGCTGAAACGCCAACTCGGGGCGGGGGCGTACGGTGCGGTCTTCGAGGCTGAACGAGAGGATGGGCTGCGGGCTGCCCTGAAAGTGATCGTCCCCAAGGACGCAGGCGCTTCGGAAGAGCTGACGCTGCGCTTTTTGCGCGAGGTGGAGCTGGTCAACAAGCTCGATCACCCCAACATCATCAAGCTCTTGGACTTTGGTCAGAGCGCCGAAGGCTCGCTCTGGATGGCTTTCGAGCTGCTTGACGGCATCTCGCTGCAGACGCTCATCGAGCAGCGGCCCAAGCTCCCGGAGACCCAAGCTTTTTGTATCGTCACGCGGGTTCTCGAGGGCTTGGCCTACGCCCACGGCCAAAACATCGTCCACCGAGACATCAAGCCTGCCAACATCATGTTGGTTGGCGCAGTCCTCTCCTCTGACGCTACCTCCTTCGGGGTCAAGCTCCTCGACTTCGGCGTCGGAAAGGTGCTGCGTGACAGCGATAACCCTGAGCTGCAAAACCTTACCGAGCGCATTGGCGGCGTCTTCGGCACGCCTCGCTACTTGGCGCCAGAGGTGCTTCGGGGGCAGACAGCGCAGCCCTCGACCGACGTCTATGCCGTCGCCTTGATCCTCATCGAGCTGCTCACAGGACGACCCGCCATCAGCGCCGACACGGTTTACGACATTTTGCGCGCTCATGCGGCGGGAATCGCGTTGCCCGTCGAGCTCGTCGACTCCCCCTTGGCTCCGCTCTTGCGGCGCTGCGTCGCCAAAGACCCCGCTCAACGCCCCGCCGACGCGGCTGCCTTCCTTCAGGCGATGCTTGCTCTGCTTCCCCCACTTCCTCCACAACTTGGGGAAACAGGCCAAGTGCCCAATGGACAAGAAGTTGGGGGAACTGGCCAAGAGCCCAATCGACAAGAAACTGACGCAGCGCCGATATCGAGCACGGTCACGGACGGGGGGCACTGTGCCGGCATGGCGCTTACCGCGGCCACCCATGCCCAAACACAAAGCGCTGCATTCCCGTCTGCAGCACCACCGAACCCACGTGAAGACGTTGCTTCAACTCAGGATTCATCTTCTCCGGTGGCAGAAGCCGGAAGGGATGCAGCTCGAGGCCCCATGAACGATAGCCCCCCATCCGCACATCGTGGCGCTCAACTGTCCAAGACCTCAGTCTGGCTCTTTGTGCTGCTCCTCCTCGGTCTGTTGGTCGCCTTTATGGTCGTCTATGCCGCGGTGAGCTGAGCGCAACAGTCGACGACTGACTGTGCGCAAGCCTGCAAAGCTGGTCCACCAGGACTTGGGAAACGATGCGAGCGCTCGCGAGAGCGAACGAAAATCTTGATGCCGGAGGTGCGCATGACCGTCGACAAAGACAATGGAATCCACCTGCTCTTGAGTCATCACGGAGAGACACGGCGACGCCTTCGCTCACTTCGGGTCATCGTCCCTCGCCTGATCGAGCTCGATGAGGATCTACGGCGAGAAGCGCAAGAGGAAGCGCGAGATTTCGTGCGCTTCATCGAGGTGGAACACCGCCTGCACGAGCGCGACGAGGCCCTGTCCCTGTTTCCCCGTCTGAAGCAGCTCTTCGAGAATCGGCCAGAGCTCACTGACCCAGGCCTGCAGCAGGAGCTCGATGGCGCCATCGAAGAACACGAAGATTTCGATAGGCTCTGGAGTCCTCTCGAGCACTGGCTGTGCCTGCTGCTTACGCCCGATGCGGTGGTCAGCCTCGATCGCTTGCAGCAGGCAATCGATGCGCTCGAACACTTTTTCCTCGACCACTTCGCTCGCGAGGAAGCCAAGCTCATCCCCGTCGCGCAGCAGCTCGGCAGCGACGAGCTCGCGCTGATGGCCCAAGAGATGCTCAAGCGCCACGACAACGGCATCTTCGAGCGACGGCTCGGCTGTTTCTAAGCGCGACGGCTCACCCAAAGGGGCCAAAGTTGCGCAGATGAGGTGGGAGCTCGCTGGGGGGACTTTCGATGCGCGACAAAGCCCTTCGCCGCCGGTGTTTGACGCGAACCATGACCCCCGCGAAAATGACGGCGATGGCGAAGAAAATCGTGGTGCTACCCACGAACAAGGCGAGCCAGCCATTGCCAACGCCGAGCTCCGCTCGCCACACTGACTCGACACTATAGAAACTCACACCGTACGCCGACTCGAAAGCCTCGTCGTAGCTCTGCCCAGCACGTATGTTGGCGAGGTAGTTGCGGAAGCGCTCGCGTCCGTGGCGTTGGATTATCCAGCGCAGGAAATGGGCGCTCTCCGAATACGCTAGTGCGGCGGCTGCAGGTGAGCGAGGGAAGCCATCGTTGAGGGTCCACAGCGGGAGCAAACGATCCATGGTTGCTGCCTCGGCCAGAGGCCCAATGCGCTCCAAGGTCCAATCTTCGGTCTGCAGCAAGGCGAAGCCTTCATAGAGCCACATCGGGACTTTCTGGTCGCGTACGTACTGTCGCAAGCCCACGTGGCTGAGCTCATGTGCAAAGGTGCGATCGAGTTGAACTCGGCCTCCTGGCGTCGGGTCCAGCTGGATGAGCACGACCCGAGTCTGGAGCAAGGCCAGGCCACGCGCCCAAACAGGGGAGCGACGCTGTCCGTAGACAGTCCTTTCGTAGTCTCCAATGTCGCGTAAGAAGTAGACCACCACGCCCTCGAAGGCATCGGGAGAGAGGTCAGCCCGAATCTCGTCAGCGATCCCAGGCACGAGCTCGAACAAGGACTGAAGCTCTGTACGGTAGGCGGTGGGGAAATAGAGCCTGAGGTCATCGATGCTGAGTCCTTCGAGGCCATCGATGACGGGGTGCTCGAGGCCCGCTGCCGCGTCGGTTTGAACGGGCTCGGCGTGAACAGACTCGGGACCAGGCTGCTGAGCCGGCAAGGACAACGGCGCCAACAACAGGAACACCGCCAAGAAAGCCCCTGAGCGCCATGCTGCTCTCATGTTGCGCTCTCCAATCCCAGCGCGCTTGCAACCTGCGCGGCTGACTTCGCAGTGACCTTCACGCTCTTTCGCTTCCCGTTCTGGCCAGAAGCAATCTCGAGTTGATCCTGCCGAACCCCAAGGCGCTTCGCAAAAAACTTCAAGATCGCCTGGTTTGCTGCCCCATCTACAGGCGGCGCAGCCACCTGCAGCTTCAGACGGCCATCGTACAGCCCGACGAGCTTGGTGTTGCTTGCCCTTGGCACCACATGCAAAAGGATGGTGCAGCCATCGGCGGTATCAAAAATGGGGCCCTCGCTCATCGTCATCTCCATCACGCTGCAATCTGCGTGACCCTCTGACGAAGGTCGACACGAAAAGCGCAGGTTCAACGGTCAGCGGTGCCGGCGAGCTCAATCGACGCCACGCAAGGTCCAGCAGCGCTCACCGCGATAGCTCGACGTGCCTCTGTAACGCTCAGCGATGTCGAGCGGCGACGCAGGCTATCCGCGAACATGGTGCGGCATCGTTGGTGGCAGCACCAAAGAGAGCTCGACAAGGCCAGCACACTCACCATCGAGGAACCACGGGGCCTGGAAAATCAGTTTTCGCACGCCGTCCTTCTCGATGGTGTAGGCGTTGCTCTCCGCGCTGGAGAGCAGCTCGCGAATCTTTTCACTCGCAGCAGCGGGGTGGCAATCGAAGAGGCTGCTCCCAAGCAGCGCCTCGCCGCCAGCCTTGGCGAAGGTGGCACGCGAGCGCGCGTTCATCGAGAGAATCGTCCCCTCTCGGTCGCAGACCGTGATGGCCGCAGGGAAAGCTTCGACCCAGTCCAGCGTTGGAGGCAGTGTGCCAGTTCGAGAAGTCGTCGTCATCTTGCTCCTTTTTCTGCGTAAGGCTCTTCGTGGGATCGCGTTGGGAATCCCGTCGTTGGGTCACAGCTACAACGGACGCGTTGAGGCACGAGAAGCGTCGAAAGGCCGATCGCATCGACGCCAGCTCGTCCTAGCAAGAAGCACGGCTAGTAGCGCTTCTCCATAGGAGGCGTCGGTGGAAGCGAAGGATCGACGAAGCTGTTGGTCCAGGAGGGCAGTGCGGGCGGCTCTGAGGAACTCAGCATCTCCACCCAAGTGTCGTCATCCAAACGTTCGGCGATGCTGTGTTCGAATTCATAGAAGCTGAAGATACCACCTTGACTCAGGCGCTCGCCCACTTCGCTGGGTACCACCACATAGAGGTCCATGATCCGCCCGATGGCAATCTCGAGTGCATTCTGCGTGCTCACGTTGGTGTGGATGTCGGTCGCGATGGCAATGCCGCGACGTTCACGCCCTGCTCCGGCCAAAGTGGTTCCCTGAACCTGACCGGCCAAAAAGAGCTGCTCCACGAGCTCGCCGACCGTGCGAATCCACTGCTGCTCCTCTTCACTCAAGGCCTGTCCGGCAAGCTGCTTGCGAGAGAGCTCCGCCAAGGTGCGCGCAAAACGCTCGGCGTTCCAGACCTCAGCGCCATCATTCCAGATGGTGGCCGTCTCGGGAGCGGTGCCCGCCAACAGGTCCTTGTAGACGCGCTGGGAGAGCGCGGCCAACGCATCGAAAAACTCCGGCATCGGCTCCACATAGCCGTTGACCGGCGGCAGCACGGGCTGCTCGATGAGGACGAAAACCGGATACGATGAATCGCACTCCGCGCTCATGTCCTGCATCGCCACCAAGACCGCAGCATGCTTGAGCTGAGTATAGCCGCCAAGTGCGCTGAGGAGCTGCCGGTCCTGCCACGCAGCGCTGCGGGCAAAGTGCAGGCGCGAAGCTTCATCCAGTTGCAGAGGCGTGGCCAGGGAGAGCAAGACCGCGAGCCAGCTATGATAGATGTCGGTGCCGAAGAAACCAGGCTCATGCGAGCCGTGCTCCGCAATCAAGGCGTCCAAGGCCTTCCCATACGCTTCAGCGTATTCCTCGGCTGCCACCGCCTCTCTGGCGTGACGAGCGGCGGCAGGCACGCCCAGGGCTGCGAAAACATCGAGAGAAGAGGGCATCCCGCGCATTTTCACGGACGGATGGGTCAGCGGCTTGAAAAAGGTCACATCCAAGCCAAGGCGCTTGGGCAAGAAGACGAGGCGCAGCGGGTAGCCCTCCTCGCTTTCATCCACCGCATCATCCACGCCGCGCAACGGAACCTCGCCTCGCGCCTTCTCGAGCTCGAGCTTGATCCTGGGGAGATCGAAGGGCGCGAAGAGCTGAGCTTGTTCGGCTCGAAGGGCGCGCAAGTGGGCAGGGCTCGCGTCGACGGGTTTGCCCATGAAGGCCCCCATCAAGCCCTCGACCGAGGACCAGGCTTTGAAGAGGGTCGCATCATCTGCCTCCATCGCATCCAGCCAGACCAGAGCGCTCTCGTCCAGAGGCAAGGGCACCATGCTCAACCACGAAACGGCCAGGAAGTAGCCCGAAAGCCCTTGCTCGCCGTAGTAGCCGCGCACGGCAAACTGAGAGAAGTCGACCTTGGTCGGCTTCTCGTAGGAGGGAACCTGCAGCTCGCTGATACCCTGGTGTTGCAGCGCGAGCTCGACGAAGCGACGAAGCTCACTGTCTACAGCTTGGGGAAGGCCCTCGAGCTTCGTGATTGTTTCCTGCAGTGCGAGGGAATATTTCTCTGAGCTCGGTTTGAGCAAGTCCTGCATCTGGGGGCTCTCCGGATCGTCATCGTCCAGCGCCCAAAAGTCCTCGATGCTCGGTGGCTCAATCACCCCCGGTCGCAGAAAGACTGCGGCCACCCCAAAATAGACCGCAAAATGCCGATCGGTCTCAGCCTTCGAACTCGCGTAGCGTGCCACGAAGGCCTCGAAGAGCGCCTCACAGACAATGGCAAGCTGAGCGTGTGCCGCCTTCTCTGCCTCGACGATGAGGTTCTGGTACTCATCCCGAAAGACCTGAAGAGCGACATCGGCGGTGATGAATTGCGGCCGACGTGCGTAGCGCAACTTCTCATGCAACGCGTAGAATTCTTTCTCCGTACCAGCGCGGGCAACGAAGCGATTCTGGGCTAGAAGGGCAGACTCGCGCTGCTCGTAGAGCTCGGGAAAATCATTGAGATTCCGGACGCTTTGAAGGTAGTAGTCGGTCTGCAATGCGAAGACTGAGCGCCCGCCGGCCTCGGGGGCGTCGAAGATCAGCGCGTTCCCGTCCGGCGACCACACCACATGCCCCACGCCAGCAGGCGCAGCCTCCACTTTCTGCCAGGCGTCTGGCGCGCTGCCGCGCAGGTGGGTGTAGACCCCGTCGTCACGGACCACGAGCTGAAGAATCTGGTTGTTCGAATAGTCGATGTGGCTGATCGGAACCTCGGCACTCGACGCCTTCGCCTCGTACTTCGAATACACCCTGGGAAGCTTGGCCAAGCACGGGTCCTCGCTCCAACTCTCGCTGTTCCAGTCCAGACAACCCGAACCCGCGTCCTCCCAGTCGCCAACCACGTCTTCTTCATTCAACCCCGCTGCGGCATAGGCTTCCTGGAGCGAGCCGGCCCAGCGCGCGGAAGCGTCGAAGCTCTTGGCCAGCAAGGCGTCTTTGTCGTAGCAGACATAGGAGAGAGAGAGGCCATCGTGGCTGAACGCAGGCGAGTGACAGCGTTCGGATGGCGAGCTGAGCTCACCTTGGTGCAGACGGTTGAGGGAGACGAAGCGCACAGTCTCTTGCTCACCAGCGCGACGGGTGAACACGACCTTGTAGTACTTGTCGAGCGTCTCGACTGACTCGCCGTCTTGCCTGCAATCATTTTGCACGATGGTCGAAAATGTATACTGCAGTGGGCTGACGACTGCCTGCAACTCGTCTCCTTCGGCTTCACTGAGCGCCGTCAGCTCTCCGCTGTCCAGCTTGAGCAGGAACAGATCCAGGTCCTTGGCTCCCTTCGCGCTCAGCACCAAAGCACTGCTATCGGGCAGCCAGGCTGGGTCCTGGGCATCCACCGCGTCCCCAGAAACCACCTTCGGCTCGCCGCCCGAGAGCTCTGCCACATAGACCTTGCGAGCGCCAGGCTCCCCTGCGTGGAAAGCAATCCGCTTAGCACCAGGGTCCACCACTGCACCGCCCATGCCCGCCATGGGGCCAAAGAGTCGGCGCAGACGCGGATCGCTTGGCTCGGGGAGGACAGCGGGCGCTGTCTCAGGTGAGGACTCCACCTCCTCGGCTTGCACCTTGGCGTTCGGCGCCGCAGGCGCGGTGTCTGCAGGAGACGCTGTGTCCTTGCTTTCGACTTGCTCTGGCTTGACCGGGGCAGGCGGAGGATCCTTGGCTTGGCAGGCGACCACCAGACTCGCGACAAGCACTATGAACAGCTC
Source organism: Myxococcota bacterium (assembly GCA_034002465.1). GTDB lineage: Bacteria > Myxococcota_A > Bradymonadia > UBA4248 > JAVFAO01 > JAVFAO01. Next base: position 2,802 of record JAVFAO010000216.1, on the reverse strand, counting down.
CTGTCTCTGCACTCGCCACATCGCGCTTCCCCCCTATGTTGACGCGCTGACGCGCGTGTCATGGCCTTCGCTCGGACAGTGAGCTCTCATGCTCTGCAATGCCGAGAGTTAGCGTCCGAGGCCTTACCAGTCGCCCTCTCCTCGGCTCTGTTGCTTGCGATAGCGCTCATGGACCTGATGCACGAAGGCCTCCAACATCCCGAGCTGGGCATCGGGACTCCCTGAGTAAAACAGGTTTGCGATGGGGATGTTGTTGTTGTCCTCACGAATTCGCCGCGTGATGGCCACCGAAATCGTCCCGAGCATGCAGCCAAAGCAGATGGCGTTGATCACACCGTGTGCTCCTCGTCGAGCAAAATCGACCATTTTCGCAACGTTGAGCGTCAATACTTCATTGCTCTCTTGACCTACGTAGCGTTTGGCCAGCGCCACCACCTCGGCGTAACCTGGCTCATCCATGCGCGCCGTGGTCGAGCGTAGATGCCGCTTGGCGAGCCAGGTCTCGATGTCCTTGCGCAGCATCAACACCGAGGACAAGGCCGCCATTGCATACTGACCCTTGCGCAGCATGATGTCGATGTCACGCCGGAAGCCGAAATCGATGATATCGACCATGAACGGCGCTGGCCAGACCTCGCAACCTTGCTCCTCGAGCCACCGAAAGAGGTCATGGTTGGCCGCGTGGTTGATGCGCGTGTAGATGTCCCCCGCCACGCCCACCAGCGGACGCGCTCGTCTGCGGTTCACCTGCACGTTTCGCAAGCGCGTGCTCGCCATCGCCAAGGCGGCCCCGATATCGCCGGAGGCGATCGCCATCTCCAGATCGGCGATGTTCTGCCGATGAATGGCGTCCACCGTACCCGGTATCGTCTCGTAGGGTCGAATCTCGCACTGCGCCTTGATCAGCGTGTCAATCGCGACGAAGCCCTGCCACATGCGGGCGAGGTTGTCGATACCCATCAGCTTGCGCATGCCTTCGGCGTTGGGCGTCCAGATGTCCAGATCCTCAACGCCCATGCGCTCCAGAATCAGCCGATGCCCCTCTCCGTACTGCTGCAGCAAACAAGGAATGGTCGTCCCGGGGAATACGAACACCTCCCCACCAGCCCGCTGTCTCTTGGCCAGCGTCACCAGATCACCGGCAATCATGGAGTAGGGGTGACACTCCTTTCCCGAGCTGTATGACTCACCCAGCGCTCTCGATTGTTCGTTCGGAATGGGCAGCATCTCCGCTTCATAGCCCGACGCACGCAGCGCAGCTGCAAAAGCATGGGAGTGGTCGGAGAAGTAAGGAACGAAGAACTTCTTCACATTCTTGAAGCGCGGCGGTGCGCTTCCGCTCGCCGACTCCTTCTTGGGAAGATGAGTCAGCACCGTCACCTGTTCGCTGTGCCGGTGCTGCCGGACCTCGTCGAGGAAGGCCTCGAGCCGCGTGATCAGCCCAGCCTCACCGCGGTGCTCATCGAACTCCAGCGACAAATATGGCTTTTCACCGAGCAATGCGTCCAGGTGCTTGTGCGTGAAGGCGTCAGGTCCACAGCCGAAGTTGGACACCAAGACCGGGAACAGACGCCGTGACTTCAACGTCAGCAGCAGCCCCTTGGCAATTTCTCGGTTGTAGTGCCAGGGCAACGTCGTCAAAGGTTCCTCGAGGCTGATATCCTCGAGCGGCAAGAACCACATGGGCAGTGCAGGCGCACCGAGCTTCCTCAAGTGCTTGAAAAGGTTGAGGTTGAGGTGACTGTCCAGGACGTTGTAGGGCTTGCCGATGACCACCAAGGCCCAATCCAGACTGGCCAACTGCTGGTGCCCAAGCTCCACCATCTTGGCCCGATATTGCTGCAGCGCAGCACGGGCGCGCGTCAGCGCAAGCTGCGCGTCGCTGCGGCTGACATCGAGAATATGTAAGGTCTCCTCCATGCCGTCCAAGAAGAGTGAGTCCTCACCCTTCAAATCCACCTCAGGCGTGAGCAGGGGAGCCTCCAGCGCGGCCCTCGCCATGAAAGGCACTGCTTGCACGTAGGGGCAAGCATAGGCCATGCTCTGCGGCTCCGAGGGTAAACCCACGATCGACGGCAAGAAAATGTGCATGCGCGGCGCCTGCTCGGTCCGCGCTTTCGCCAGTTGCTCGAGCTGACCAAAGGCCAGCTTCATGGGCAAACAGGTCTCGGCCGGCATCCGACGCAGACCGGCCTGCAAGGTGTCGAAAGAGGACGGCGCCGAGAGCTCGAGCTGAATGCCCAGATGGGCGAAGAAGGTGCTCCAGAAGGGGGCCAGCTCGATGAAGACACTCGACCTTGGCATGCCAAGAATCGCCTTGGGATTTTGAACCTTGGGTGAGAATTGTTGAACGATCTTCTCACGCAGCTCGATGACGTCGGGAAGGTCCGATGCAGCGGTGTTTGCGTCCCTCGCCGAGAAGCGCTCACAGGCATCGCCGAAGTGCACCCGTCGCCCATCGATGACGAAACGACTCACCTGACAACGGTTCGAGCACGCCTTGCACTCGAAGGTGCTCAGCTCGTAGCTGCCGCACGAGTGATAGCCGCGCCAGTTGCTCTTCTCGGGCGCCGCGTCCCTCACCATCCGCGCTGCACCAATGGCACCAGAGACCCCATTGAAGGGGTGCACATGCACGGTCTTGCCTGTGATTTTCTCGAACGCCGCCATCACCGCCGAGTTCGATGCGACACCTCCCTGGAATACGATGCTCTCGCCGACGGGGCGGCTGGCCACTACCCGGTCGAGGTAGTTGCGGGCCACAGAATAGGCAAGGCCAGCGCAGAGGTCTTCGATCGAGGT
>JAVFAO010000215.1:0-11774 GCA_034002465.1 Myxococcota bacterium | reverse complement strand
ACGAGCGCTCCAGCCCCTCCCCAGCCTGCAGCGCCGTGCGCAACGCGTCGGCAAAGAAGCCCTGGTTCGCCTCTTGCTCACTCAGGTTCAACGCCAGTTGTACCGAGCGTCGCAAGTCGCCCCGCGCTGCCGTCTCATGCATGGCCCATTGCAACGCCGCAATGGCGTCTTCCGAGCTGGAACGGGCAACATAGTTCGCCGCCAAGAACACACTCTGCCAGGGGGCCGCGTGCCGCGCGTCCAGCTCCGCCTGCAGCTTCGCCTCGAGCGTCGACCAGTCCTCCCGCTCCAACACCACCTCGAGAAGCGATGCCGTAGCTCGAACATCCTCCCTCAGCCCCTCCTCCGCCAGCAGCGCCGAGAGCAACGGCTCCGCATCGACCGCTCCGCGCTGGGCCCAGACTGCCAAGACCTGCATCAGACGCTGCGTATCCGACATCGTCTGCAGCCCCTCGAAGGCCAACGCAAGCGCCTTCAAGTCTACCCGCCACCAGGCGTCCAAGAGCGCCAAGATTGGCGTCTCCGCTTCGTCCAACAAGCCCTGGCGCAGCAGCGCCCACTCGCGCCACAACGCCACCGAAGCCTCGCCATCTGCTCTGAGCGGCAAACGCCAAGAGAGCTCGGTCCAGCGCTGCGCCGCAGCCAAGAGCAGGTAGACGAGCTGCGCCTCGAGCTGACTCTGATCAAAAACCGGAATACACTGCAGGTACTCCGAGAAGCTGAACAACGACGGCTGCTCGTAGCCAAAAGCAAAACCCAGCTGCGTCGCCCCAGGAGAAAACCACAGCATCAGCTCAGCCACTGGTTCGTCCAAGGCACGCTGCAGCGGACCACTGCTCAAGCAGGCCTGCTCCCCTTGCGCACGCTCGAAGCTGAGCTCGAGCTGCTGCAGCGAGGTCTCCCCCGCAAGCGCAAACAAGGTCGAAGCCAGCCGCTCTTGGTCCTCTATCGAGGCATAGACCACCACCCGCAGCGGCGCTTGAAGCCCCGCCCCCAGCCACAACAGCAGCTCGCCTTCCTCTACGCCGCCACCGTGCACCAAGTCCAACCACGCCGCGCTCTGCGATACCTCCGCCACGCGCAACAAACGATGCGGCGGCGACACGCTCGTCCAGTACTCGGCTTCGCGCACCAGAGCCGGCGCCGCCCGGTCCAGTCGCCCCCGTACACCCCGCTCCACGCTGTCCTTCGTCCGCGCCATGCGCTTCCCAGCCCACTCGGCCTCGCTGAGCTCGACCCAGGTCGCTGGCCAACGCTCCCTGCTGGCAAGCCCCGGACGAGCATCCAGAACACGGACCGGAGCACAAGCGGCATCCGAAGCTTCGACCCACAACCACGCCAATGCAGGTTCGGGGACGATCGTGCCTGGCCACTCGAGGGGGTCCTCCACACGATAGAGTCCGGGCAACAGCCTTGGATCATTCTGAACACACTGGTGAGGACGCTCGAAGAGTCCCTCCATGGGCCTGGACCGTTCGACCTGCACACTCTCCTTGGGACCGCAGCTCAGCAGCAGCACCGCCAAGAAAGCGAGCACCCAGTGCGGAGCTCTGGCCCACACCCCTCCAAGAACACACGGCGTCTCTTGAAATCCATTTGATTTCATGATCTTATCAACACAACCCAGCTCCTCTCTTCGACAGTTCTTCGTGTGCCGACTCCCCTGTTGTGGCAGACAAGAGCAGACAGCAAGAAGTCGTAGCCAGGAGGCGGAGACTCGCTGCGAAGCAAGCCCGAAGGGTGCGTGCCAGGGATGGCACGCAACAAGTTGATGAGACAGGCCAAGCGCCCAATCGACAAGAAGCTGTCCCCGCCAATGATGCTCTGCATCACGTGCTTGAGCTAGTCACTCGAAAAGGCGTAAATGCTGATGCTCGCCGTCGAGTAATATTGATAGTTCGAATACGAACTCGTCACCCCAACCAAAAACTCGCCGTTTGGGCTCGGGCGAGGGTTGCGCAGCTTCAGGTCCCGCAACACCCGCGTCGAAGACAGGTCACTCAAACCCAAACCCTCGGGCGTCTCATACACCAACAAGCCACGCCCAGGCACGAAGGCTGGGTTGCGCACCTGGGTCGCGATGCGCTCGCTGCTCCCGCTTCCAAGCTCGTGAAAAAACAGCTCCCCCCAGTCGTATCCATAAGAATAATAGGTGCTGTTGCCGCGGGGGCGAACGAAGGCCAGACCGCTGCCGTCATCCTTCCACGCCAGCTCACCCACGTTGCGCTCCAGCGTCCGCTTCTGCCCTTCCCCAACCAACACCAGGTCCATTTGCTCGCCACAGTAGCTCGGATAGGACAGCGCCGCAAAAGAACTGCAATCAGGCGACCAACGCGCAAAGCACATCATCGGATAGACAGCGAGCTCCTTGCCCGACTCGTCCACCAGACGAAGCCCATTCGAGGCCTCCAACAAGACCTGCCGATTGCCCGCACACGCCTGCGGCTTCGAACCCGCCGAAAACAGCACAGGCGGCGACCCGGCAGTGGTCGATACGGAGATCCCCTTGCTCCAGGCATCCTGCTGACTGAGCTCTCCTGCCCATCCAGGCCCCATCACCACCTGCTCATCGCTGACGAAGACCGGTTCGTAGAGGTTGTACCGAACGTCGTTGAGCTGCATCGGTGCCGTCGCGCTGTCGTAGACCACTGTCGAGCCCGCCTTCTCGAGGTCGTAGACCATCACCCGCCCGACCCACTGCTCGGAATAGACCAGACGGCTGCCGTCTGGAGACCACGCCGGCGAAGGACAATCGTTGGCGTTGAAGCGCGTCAACAGCTCCAAACGCACGTCCTTCAAGGACGCCGCCTTCACCACGCTGCCACGCTCCCGCACCGACCCCACCGTCAGACCGCCACAGGCCCAGCCCACAATGCCCAAAGACGATAAGAGGGACACCGCCAAAGCCAAACGAACACTGCCGCGCTCGAGCCAGCAAGCTGCTCCATGCCGCCGCCCTTGGACCTGCAGAGGCCCCATCGCGTGGTCTTCACGCTCACCACTCTCGTTCTTCATAGCACACCGTCACTGCGGGCAAGCCAGCCAAATCCCAAGCGCCCCCTCCGGACGCCCAAGAAGAACACCGCCACAGGCTAGCACGAAGCCCCAACCCTTTGCCAGCAGTCACGAAGCCTGATTCACACGCCGCACACAAGGCCGAGGGGCACCCGTCATGGACAGCGCCATGGGGATGCCCCACTACCTCCCAGAGCGAATCGTGATTTTTACACCCGAAAGTGAGCGAGTTGGGTGGATATCAGAAGGGCATCGACTCACCGTCCTCGGACTGTCCGCCAGCACGCTTCCCCGTCCCCAGAAACGACACGTTGTTCGCCACGATCTGCGTGTAGGTCGAGGTACCGTGCGCCGACTCCAGCTCGCGATACTCCACGCGCCCCTCGACATAGCACAGCTCTCCCTTCTGCAGGTATTGCACACACATGTCCCCGAGCTTGCCGAAGACCGTCACCCGATGCCAGTCGGTCTGACGACCCTCCCCATGACCACGGCTCGTCGCCAGCGGAAAGCGCACACAGCTCTTGCCACTCCCAAAGGTCTTCTGCTCCGGAGCCGCGCCCAGACGCCCAATCAACATGACCCTGTTCACATCACTCATCTCCCTCTCCCCCTGTCCGCTGCGACCCCCAAACAGGGCCGCCAGCCACGCGATGACCCCAGCCTCTCGCCAGCCAAAATGCCCACGATCCGTAGCAGCATCAGGCAGCGGCGCTCTGCCCCGCCCCCCGACGATGACTCAGAAATGCCACGCTCGAGGCGATGATGTTCGTGTAGTAGCGCGTCGACTCGCCCTGCTCTCGCTTGCGGTACGCGACGCGCCCCTCCACACAACACAGACGACCCTTCTCCAGGTACTGCGCGCAGCGCTCGGCTTGCGGACCAAAGACCGTCACATGGTGCCACTGCGTCTCGCGGCGCTCGCCATGACCCTGGCTCGTCGCCATCTGGAAGTGCACCACCGCCGTACCTTGCTCCGTCTTCTTGAGCTCAGGATCGTTGCCCAACCGCCCCACCAAAATCACCTTGTTCACGTCGCTCATCTCGTCCTCCAAAGCTGCACTCGGCAATGCTGTTCCCCGACGAATCCGCTACGCGTCCCTCGCGAAGCGATTCAATGCCCACTCGGCCTTGCGTCGGTTGCTTAGTGATCGACCTGAGACAGCAAAAACGAGCCCCCCTTGCTGCACTTTTTTCACTTTTTTGCGGCTGGCCAAAGCCACTCATCGTCCGCACCAGCAAGAGAGAATACACCTAGAACGCTCCCGCCCCGTAGGCGCTGCACCTGCGGCAGCAGCTCCCCCGTTTCGCGCCTGCTTCTCGAATCCTCAGCGAGTCTGTCACTCGGGGCGACCGCTCCCTCGAGCAGTCCGTTCAGTCCGTTCATCAGCACCTTCACACGCCGCGCCGAAGATCGTATTGCTGGCAGCGGGAATGCTTCGCCATCCCGGCAGCCTTTCAGGCTGCGTTCGCGCCACCTGCGACGCGAGCGATGCGCCTGGCCACTGGCCCTTCTTGCCTTCCTTCGACGTGTACAGGAGTAGCTCTTGAACGAGCGTCCCGCGCCAAAGCCCTTCGCCACGAGCAAGTCCCCCGCCCGCCTTGCAACCCTGCTGCTCTCCGTCATGCTCTGCGGGCTCCCCCTCGAAGCCCGCGCCGAGCAAGCCGTCGCTCTCGACGATTCCGGCGTCAGCGACTTCGCTGTCATCGGCGGCATCAGCGACCGCGGCGAGGCCAGATTGAGCCAGGCACGAGTGGGAGACCTCAACGGAGACGGCTTCGCCGATCTGCTGCTCGGTGCTCCCGGCGCCGACGCCAATGGGCGCAGCTCGGCCGGAGCCATCTACGTGCTCTTCGGTCGCACCGACCGCATCGCCCAGGCCAAGACCGATCTCACCTTCATCTCTGAATACGATCTGCGCATCGAAGGCAGCTTCGACGGCCAGCAACTCGGCTTCCAGCTCGCCGTCGACGACCTCAACGGAGATGGGCTCGTCGATGCTGTCTTCTCCAGCCCAGGAGGCCTTGGCGCCGTCTTCGTCAAATACGGCGGTGACAGCTGGCCAAGAGGCGTGCTCTCCATCGACGACCAACAGAGCTGGGACTTCCGCGTCGTCGGCGAGGTCAACGGCAGCCTGCTCGGCTCGACCCTCTGCCTCGGCGATCTGAACGCTGACGGCCGCGCTGAGCTCGCCTTCTCCGTGCTCGGACTCGACAACGAGGGTCGACTCAACTCCACCGACGTGCACCTGCTCGGTGGACGCGCCGCCTGGCCTCAGCGCAGCTACACCCTCAACGAACGCATCCCACGTCGCGTCACCATGGTCCGCCGGCTCGGCTCCGCGGTCAGAGTCGTCCACACCTGCGCCCTCGGCGATCTCGACGGCAACGGCGCAGGCGACATCGCCCTCGGGATGCCCCTCGACTGGGCAAACGAACGGGAGGAAGCTGGCAGCGTCTCGGTCATCTACGATGTACTCGGACACACCGGCAGCGCCGTCGACCTCGCCGATCCAGAGGCTATCTGGGGACTGAGGATCCTCGGCAATCAAGCCGGCGCTCGCCTCGGTAGCGCACTCGCCATCGCAGACTTCAACGGCGACCACGGCGCAGATCTCGCCGTCGGTGCCCCCCGCCGCTTGCTGCAGGGCCCCGCGAGCGAAGGCGCGGTCTACCTGTTCTGGGGGCAGAGCCTGGGCGAAGGCATCCTCGACCAAAACCCAAATCTCAGCCTGCCCGGCAGCGGCGGCGAATTCGGCTCGGTCATCGATCTCGGTGACTTCAATGCCGATTCCCGCCTCGATCTGCTCATCGGTGCCCCCAAAGAAGACAACTACGCTGGGCAAGGCGCTGGCTCGAGCTACGTCTACCTCAGCGGCCCCTCCATGAGCAGCAACGACAATCCGCCCTACGATCATCGGCTCGCGGGCTCCTCCCAAGTCTCGGGCCTGGGCTACAGCGCCGCCATCGGCGACCTCGACGGCGACGGGAAAAGCGACTGGGCCCTGCGCGCCTCCGGACACCCCTTGGGCCGCTCGGCCTCCGGTAGCATCCTGGTCATCCCCGCCTGCACAGAGCTCGGCAAAGAGCTGAGCCAAGACAGCATCAGCCCTTGGACCATCCTAGGCCCCGGACGTGGAGGCGGTATCTGGTCGCGCATGCGCAGCGCTCGGCTCACTGACGACAAGCAAGACAGCATCTTTTGGCTGTCTCCCGAAGGCGGCGGTGACAGAGGGCTGCTCTGCCTCATGGACCCAGCCCAAAGCCAGGCGCTCCCCATCACCGACCCAGACGCCTGCCGCTGGCTACTCCGTGGGCCCACAGGTACCCGACTCAGCGCCGTCGACGTCGGCGATTTCGATGCTGACGGCGAGCTCGAGCTCGCCCTCGGACTCAATGACGCCAAGCATGACGACGGCCTCGGAGCTGTCTGGATCATGGAGCTCCCGAGCAGCTTCGAAGGCAGCCAGGACCTCAGCATGTCCAAGGATGAGCTCGCCCAGAGCTGGCTGCTGCTCGCCGATGAGACCAGCCAAGGCCTCGGCACCGAGCTGCTCTTCGCCGATGTAGACGCCGATGGCGCAGACGATCTCATCGTCAGCGCGCCCCTCTCAGGAGAAGACGACAGAGAAAACGGCGGCGCCGTCCTCATCTTTCGTGGCGGCAAACAACGAAGCAAAGGTCGCGCAGAAGCCAAGAGCGCAGATTGGCGCTTCGAAGGCAGCGAAGGCTCCCGCGCTGGTTCGCAAATCTCCGTCATCGACCTCGACGGTAACGGCGAGCTCGAGCTGTGGGTGGTCGCTCCAGGCGAGAGAGTGCCCGGACGCGAGAGGGCAGGCATCGGCTTCCTCCTCTTCGGCTTGTCTCGCTTGACGCCACACAGCTACGATCTCTCTGACCCCGATATCAGCCTGCTGCGCATCCTGGGAAGCACCTCCGACGGCGACCTGCACAGCGCAGACCCATGGGATGTGAACGCCGATGGCTACGAAGACCTGCTGCTCTGGGAACCCCAAGCGCGCCCCTCGAGCAGGGCCTACGGGCGCGGCTATGTGCTCTACGGTGGCCCTGAACGCAGCAAGGGGAGCCTGGACCTCGCCGATCCTCGACAAGTCGACCTCAGCATCACCGTCGGCCGAGGAGAACAGCTCAACGGCCTCGTCGCCGGAGACATCAATGGCGACTACGCCACCGACCTGGTCACGGTCGTCGATTCGACCCTGAGCACCGGCCTGTCTACCGTCCGCGCCGCCACCCTGCGCCACGAAATCGGAGAGCTCCAGCTCACCGCCAGCATCGCAGAATGGCAGTTTCGCACCCCCTCCGGTGGCTCCTTCTTGACCCTGCCCAGCGCCCTCCCCGACACCCAGCACAACGGACAAAACGAGCTCTGGATCCTGGAACCCTTCGCTAACCGACGCACCGTCGACCAAGGCGCCGTCTGGAAAGTCCGCATCGACAGCAGCACCATCGCCTCCCCCGAGCAACAGTAGGCGACTGGTTTTCTTCAGAAGTCGCAGCCAGGAGGCGGAGACTCGCTGCGAAGGCAGCCCGAAGGGTGCGTGCCAGGGATGGCACGCAACAACTTTGCTTGCAAGCTGGGGCCAATGACGAGAACGCCTCTGCGCAAGGCGAAGCGAGCTCCCGAGCCCTGCCTGTCTCGCACCAAGTGAGCGCCCTGCGACCGCATCGAAAAAAACAGCTTGCCCTCACCATACCGATCGGTATAGAACGTCTTGCAGGCGCGTCGCGCCGCCTCCGCCCCGCCCCTCGGGCCCACCACCGCGCTGCCCCTGAGCGCCTCGACCAAGCCGCCTTGCCCATGTCAACCCGAGACCGTATCGCCGAAGTGGCACTACAGCTCTTCTCCGAACGCGGCTACGATGCTGTCGGCGTGGCCGAGCTCGCCACCCGCTCCGGAAGCACCAAACCCACAATCTATCACCACTTCGGCAGTAAGCTCGGGTTGCTCGAGACGCTGCTTCGAGAACGCTTCGAAGATTGGCTCGAACGCCTCGCCGACATCGCACAATACCGCCACGATCTGCCCAGCAACATCTATCGACTGATCCTCGCCTTTTTCCAGTTCTCCCAAGAATCCCCGCATTTCGTTCGACTGCAGTGGTCCCTCTGGCTCTCCCCCCGCGACAGCACTGCCCACGCCGCCGTGCGCCCCTTCCTGCTCCAACAACACGCCCTGCTCGAACAACTCTTCATCGATGCCATCCCAGACCACGGCAACCTCCGCGGCCATCACCGCCACTACGCTCTCGTGCTCAGCGGCATGCTCGCCGGATACGTAAGCGCCGCTCCTCAGCTTGGGCAAACCCTCCTTGAACAAGATGCTTACCGCTTGAGCAAACAGTTCATGTACGGGATCTACGCCCTCTGAATTCCAGTTCTCAGTATACAATATCGCCGGTTTGCTGTCCTCAAATATACCGAACGGTAAGTAGCATCAGGAGCCTTTTCATGAGCACCTTCTCCCTCGTCCTGCACGCCCACATGCCCTACTGTCGAAAAGCTGGAACCTGGCCCGCCGGTGAGGAGTGGCTCTTCGAAGCGATCCTCGAATGTTACCTGCCGCTGGTCGAGCTGTTGCAGAGCTGGCAAGCCAGCAAACAGAACACCAAGCTGCTCCTTGGCCTGGTCCCGATCCTCGCCGAGCAGCTCGACGACCCGTACATGAAGATGCGTTTCGCCGAGTACCTCGACGACCGCATCCAGCGGGCCGTCAACGACCAACACCGCTTCGCGCACCAAGATGCCCTGAGAAAGACGGCCGAGTACTGGCAACAGGAATACACGCGCATGCGCGACTTGTGGCGCAGCATCGAAGGCGCCATCTGCCCGAAGCTCGCCGAGTTGAGCCGAGCGGGCGTGTGCGAGCTGATGTGTTCGAGCGCCACGCATGCATTCTTGCCGCTCTTCGAGTCGAACGCCAACATCAGGGCGCAGCTCGCCGTTGGCGTGGACAGCCACCGACGTCGTTTTGGTCAGCAACCCCAAGCGTTCTGGCTTCCGGAGTGTGCCTACCGGCCCGCGAAGGGTGAGCTCCCGGCCCTCGACGAGGTGCTTGCGGACTTTGGTCTGCGGTACTTCTTCATCGAGTCGAGCGGGCTGCGCGCGGCGCACTGCTCGACGGCGGCGAGCACTCAGCAGGGCTATCGCTTTGCGAGTGGCGTCACCGTCTTTGCGCGCAACGACGCCACGGGCAAGCAGGTCTGGTCACCACATGATGGTTATCCTGGCGCTCCGGAGTACCTCGAATTTCACCGCAAGGATCCTGAATCGGGGCTGCGGTATTGGGCCGTTTCACAGGCCGATGAGAAGCTCATCTACGACCCGGAGCGTGCTGGAGCTCGTCTCGGGGCGCAGGCCCGACATTTTGTCTCGCTGTTGCACGCGCAGCGAGAGCAGGGGCTGGGCGAGGGCATCGAGGACCCCATCATTGTTGCGCCGTACGATGCGGAGCTTTTTGGTCACTGGTGGCATGAGGGCGTTCGATGGATTGGGGCGGTTTGCGCGGAGCTTGCGAATGATCCCTTGCTGCGCTGTCAATCTCCGGGAGATCATCTGGATCAGCAGAGGCAGCAGGCACCGAGCATCCACCACTTACCCCCGACGAGCTGGGGTGAAAACGGTGATTTCAGCGTGTGGACGAACCCGCAACACGCTTGGATCTGGCCGCTGCTCAACGATGTCTCGCGCCAGCTCGAGGCGCTTCCCAAGGGGCACGACGGCTCGCCGCGTGCACGTCGGTTGCACAGTCAAATCGCGAGAGAAATTCTGCTCTTACAGGGCAGTGATTGGCCTTTCCTGCTGCACACGGGGCAGGCCCAGGACTACGCCAATCAGCGGTTTCATCAGCACCACCAGCGCTTGCTGAAGCTGCTTTGGGCAGCTCGGGATAGCGGCGCGAGCGAACGTCTTGACGACGCTTCCCTCGCCCAAATGGAAGAGCTCGACAACCCCTGGCCCCAGATTGATTTGGCTCCCTGGTCTCGCTAAGCGCCCAGAGAAAGGGATTCCAAAGGGCGAGCCCTTTGGCGGGGCGTGGGGCAGAGCCCCACACCAAGCGTGCGCTCGCAGAGCGCGAGCCACCCAGCCCAAGCGTGAGCGCGCAGAGCGCGAGCCATCAAAGCCAAGCGTGAGCGCGCAGAGCGCGAGCCATCAAGCGCGCGAACCATCAAGGCAAACGAGTGCACCCATCGCACTATCGAGGGTGCCGCGCCAGATCCCAAGCCCGTCGCCAATAGGGACCCAGCGGGTTGCCTTCGTCGGAATACTGCAGCGGAACCTTGGGCTCAAACCCGGCGAGTCGTTGCTGCAGGACGTACCACAGCTTGATTTCGGAGCCGTCGGGGTTGCGGGCGATGATGTCGCTGAGCGAAGAGACGGGCTGAGCGCTCGCGTCTTTGGGAGTGAGATTGAAGGAGGCCAGGAACTGCGCGATGTAGGAGCTCGTACAGACGTGGATCAAGGTGCTGTTCGCGTCGACCGAGAAGCCACCTTGCGCCACGTCGAAGAGCGTCGTCACGTCACCCGTCTCATCCATCTGCTCGTAGAGTTCGATGCTGCGGATCCTGGCAAACGGGGGCTGCGACGAGTCGTAGACCACACGCATCCCCGAGAAGCCCAGCATGTAGTCATTGCTGCTCAAACCCGCGTCACACAAGGTGGCCTCCAGCACCAGCTTCATCTCGAAGAGGGTCATGTAGAAGCGCACCAGCGGATAGCCGATGCGCTGGTCCGGCCCGTTGCCCAGGGGCGTCACGATGAAGGTGTCGGCCACACTGAAGGTGCCGCTACCCACCCGCAAGAGCGACTCGCGCACATCTCCGCCGTTGGAGGCAACCGCGACCTGTACGCCCGTGGCATCGCGCATCGCATCCGCGGCGAGGTTCGTCAGGTTGTTGTTGTCGAAGTCGTAGCGCAGGATGTCGAAATCCGAAGACGTCAGCGCTTGAAACAGCGCGCCATCGAGGAAGGCGCCTGCTGCAGGTTGCACAGGGAACTGGGTGAGCACGTTCTGTTCGACGTCGCTCTTCAAGCCCTCGAGCAACGCAGCGGCGCTCGCCTCACTCGCGATTTGGTCCGTAATGGGGACGCTGCGTCCGCTGCGCGAGAGCGCGCCAGCACGTCGCTGAATCGTATACTCTCCAAGATGCTTTCGATAGCTCCCTGCCTCCATCACGAGCGTGCTCCACGTGGAGCCCTCCTTCTCACAGGCCACCTCGGTCGCGTTGTCCATCACGGTGTGCAGATGCCCCGACATCAGCACGTCGATGCCCTCCACTTGGCGCGCGAGCTCAATACTCTCCCCGGTATACGCACCACCGGCATCTCGATCGACACCAAGGTGGGCCAGTGCGATGACCAGGTCGACCTTGTGCTCGTCGCGCAGGGTGTGCACGATACCCTGTGCCGTCTTCGCCATCTCCTCCATATTCCTGGAGAAGTAGAGCGGCGCAGCATTACTTACCGCGGCGGCGTCCAAGCCCATCAGCCCGAAGACCCCCACACGCTGTCCTAGGGGAGAGCTCAGCACCACGTAGGGGTGGATCGCCTTGCCTGCTTGGCCCTGCGGCCCATAGAGGGCCTCGAGACCGTCATCGCTCGGGTCATCAGGCGCAAAGTTCACGTTGGCCAGAAGAAGTGGAATACGAGACTCGCCCGCTCCCTCAATCATCCGACGCAGCCCCTCCGGACCGTAATCGAGCTCATGATTGCCAATGGCAGCGGCGCTGTAGCCGAGC
>JAVFAO010000214.1:0-11779 GCA_034002465.1 Myxococcota bacterium | reverse complement strand
GACGCATGAGCATCAAGTCCGTGAGCCTGCACAGCTTCCACGCCGACATCGAGTGGCTCTTCGAGCTCGTCGCCGAGCACGTGGCGACCATCGGTTGGGCAATGTCCACGCACAAGCTCGAAATGCCCAGAATCCCCAAACGCCTCGGCGAGCATGTGCTGCCCTATGCGCTGGCAGCGAACCTGCGCATGCTCTACGACTTCGCCAAAGGGAACCGAGAAATCAGCCACGATTTCGTCAAAGACACTTGCGACGCCCTCGCAAAGGTGCTCTTTTCCAGCGCCGCCGACGCGGCGCAAAAAAAACGCGCCGAGCTCGACTGGGGCATCTTGCAGGAACGCCCTCTCGGTATCACCGTTCGCGCAGCGCTCGCCCGGGTCAAGCTGCAGGAGAACCGAGCTGTGAATCGCGATGAGCTGTGGGCGCTGACGGGCCTCAGCGAGAGCCGCGCCGAACGCATGAAGCTGAAGTCGCATCCCACTGAAGATGGTCAGCTCGAATACGATGCAGCGAGCGTTCTCGCCGTTCTCAACCGCTCTGGAAAAGACGATGTCTGATTTGCCGCGCTCCTTTGCCCACCAGCAACTCTCGCCCGAAGCCGCCTTCTCGGCCTACACCAAAGCCGCCCAAGCCAAGATGGGTCCCCTCGGGCCCGGTCAGTACGGGATGGTCGGCGGCAAGCTGATCAAGCGCTTGGATGAACTCGACTTTGCCGATAAGTATCGAGAATTCATAGATCTCGACGCCATCTACCACAGCCTCGTGGCCAGCGGCGCCACCATCGACGAGCTGCTCTACAAAGAGCTCACAGGGCTCGCCGAGGAGCTGATGATGAACGATCTGGGCGGACGTTTCGCTTGGTGATTGCATGTGACTGCTCGATTGACGGAAAGCGCGCGCGTCGTATGATGAACGAGCGAGGAGCTCGCGCGAACGATTGCCTGCGAGTGATATCTATGATGCCGCCCCATGGGCCTGCATCCCTTCGTTCGCTCTCGCGAGACCCTCGCCGCGCTGCGCAGGCGCATCGGATGCGCCCGCGACAGATGCTAACTCGTGCCTCGCTTCGCTTACTTGTTTGCATTCCGTCCAGGAGAGAGCATGGAACACGTCAACCTCGAAGACATCAAGGCGCGTAGAGACGCCACCCAGCAACGCATCGTCAGAGAGGCCGCCGAGCTCGCCGACGTCGTCGCCCGCGACATCCCCGCCTTCGTGCAGCGTGAGCTGCGGCGCGTCTTCGTCGAGGCGCTGGATTTCTCCGAATCCCTCACTGACGAGCAGCTCGTCTCCATCAAGAACCGTATTCAATCATTCTCGAAGGAGCTTGCTGAGACGGTCAAGAAGGAGCTCGAGAACGGTGAGCTCTGGCTGGATCCCAAGATTGAAATCAAGGTCGGCAAGACCCTCGAACAACACGCGCCAGCCTGGGCCGTGCTGCAGACCATCGCCCAAAAGACCAAGGCGCTCGCCGTCGAGCTCGGCTTCCCCAACACAGCCGACCTGGAGCTCGTCTACAAGACCCCCACTTGGTTCATGGAAGGCCGCTACGCTCCCGGTATGATCGAAAAGTACTGGAACCAGCTCGGCCTGCTGCGCGAGATCGAAGCCGAATTGCTGGCCTACGAAACTGAGATGCGCCGTGATGCGCTCGCCCAGCGCTGGGACGCCAAAGGCTGAGCCCACGCGAGATTGCAGCCCGAGCAAGGCACGCAGCCAGCGCGCTGCACCGTATTCCATTCTGCTCAGGAATCAGTGCTACTGAGACTGCCGCCGCTGCCTTGGATGTGGGCCATGTGGGCCTGGGTACGTCTTGCGACGTTCGATTTTGCTTGATCGAAACCCTGTGCCTGGCTATATGGCCCGCACCGGGACGCTGTGCGAACGCCGGTGAGCCCGCCGAGCTCTCGGCGGGATTGGTTTTCACTTCCCGCCGTCCGCGGTGGGCGAACGACGTGTAGGAACGAGATGAAGGTCACTATCGTTACGAAAGAGTATCCGCCTTATGTCTACGGTGGCGCCGGTGTCCATGTGAAATTCTTGGCCCGTGAGCTCGCCAAGCTGATGGACGTGGAAGTGCGTGCCTTCGGCGACCAAGACGTCGATGACGGCTCCCTCAAGGTCCGCGGATACAAGGGATGGCCCCGCATGAAAGAGGGCGGCGATCCTCGGCACACCGGCGCGCTCGACACGTTCGCCACGGACCTCGCCGTGATCCGCGACATCATGGACAGTAACATCGTCCACACCCACACGTGGTACGCCTCCTTGGCCGGCTACATGGCCAAGCTGCTCTACAACGTGCCCCTCGTCGCCACCGTGCACAGCCTCGAGCCACTTCGCCCCTGGAAGGAAGAGCAGCTCGGTCGCGCCTATCACCTCTCCACCTGGGCCGAGAAGCTCGCCCTCGAGAACGCCGACCGCGTCGTCGCCGTCTCCAAGCACACCCGCGCCGACATCCTCAAGCACTTCGATGTCAAGCCCGAGAACGTGCCCATCATCCACAACGGCATCGATCTCGACCTGTACCGCGCCGTCGAGAGCCGCGCCACCCTCGAAGAGCACGGCATCGAAGGCCCCTACATCCTCTTCGTCGGCCGCACCTCGCGCCAGAAGGGCATGGAGTACCTCATCGAGGCCATGAATTATGTCGATCCAGGCGTCACCTGCGTCTGCTGCACCAGCGCCCCCGACACCAAGGAGCTCGAGGAAGAGATCGCCGCCAAGGTCGCAGCGCAGCCTCGGGTCAAGTGGATCAATCGCCTCCTCAAGGAAGAGAACTACGTCGAGCTCTACACCCACGCCAACCTCTTTGCGTGCCCTTCCGTGTACGAGCCCTTCGGGATCATCAACCTCGAGTCCATGTCCTGCGCCACGCCCGTCGTCGCCAGCGCCGTGGGCGGTATCCTCGAGACCATCGTCGACGGCGAGACCGGCATCCTCGTGCCACCAGCCGACGCCAAGGCCCTCGCCAATGGCATCAACACCCTGCTGCGCAACCCCGAAATGGCCAAGCAGTACGGCGCCAACGGCCGCAAGCGCGTCGAGCAGCACTTCTCCTGGACTTCGATCGCCAAGACCACGGCTGACATGTACGCCGAGCTGATCGAAGCCCAAAAGGCCAAGTAATCAGCGCGCGCCCCTCATCGCCGCCTGCGACCACACCGCTACGAAAAGCGCAGTGAGTGCCCAAGGCGAGCTGCGTCAGCCGTCAGCAAAGCGCGCTCGCCTGTATTCAAACGCGTCCTTGTCATCGTCAAGGTGACAGACCTGGGGAGTGCGGCGAGCAGGTCTTGTGTCCCTGCTGCAGAGAAGCTGCCCCCAAGCTCGAGCTGGCCGAGTCCCAGAGCGTCATCCAGCAGCCCCGGCTCTCCAACAGTCTGCGTGGGAAAACTCAAGAGCAGCGCTTCGCTCAGGGTTGTGTGGCTTTCTCGGTCTTCAGACGGCGCCGCAGCTCTTTCGGCGCGTGCAAACGGTCGAGGTGCACCCTTGGTCCGGTCTTGCGGTTTCGCCTCGGCCGACCGTCGAGAAGCTCGCTTGGAGCCTCCACGCCGTTCCCCGGAGTGATGGGCGCTGGCGGCTCTGGGAGCTGATCTGGCCCCAGCTTCTTGCGTTCGGCTTTGTTGTGCGACGGGGCGCCGTCGGCTGGCTTCGGTTTCTCGGCCTTCCCGTCTGCCTTGTCGACATCCTTCTTGTCCTCCGGCTTGGGCTTGGCCAGATGAACGAAGGGCTTGGCCGACAGCTCCCAGGCCGAGTGGTAGCTGGGCCAATCGGCAGTGAAAGCACGAACGCTGCGCTCACGAGCCTGGCGATAAAGGAAGAAGCGTCCGTTGATGTTGAAGACCTCAGCCTTGGCCTCGGCCAGCATCCAGGCCTCGTGCAGATGCAGCAGCACCATGTCTCCGCCCTCGAGGGCGGCGGCGGGATCACCCACGAAGCGTTTGGGCGCGCCCGTGGTCATGCACTCGAGCGCACACTGGATGCCGCGCCCAAAGGCGACCCCTTGGTCCTCTCGAAGCAAGGTCTCGGCGATCATGAAGACCAAGCGATTCTCCCACTCGATCTCCTGCGAACGAAAACCCTGTAGAAACGCGATGTGCTCTCGCTCGCTGAGCCCATAGCTGCGGTGCACGCCTTGCGCGACCGAGGCCGCAAGCAGGACGGTCATGAAGGCCAAGACGACTCCGCGCGGCGCACGCCACCAGCCTCGCGCACGCCTGGCCGCATCCAGTGCCAAACAGAAGAGCTCGACGGCAAACAAGACCAAGGCGAGCGACGCATAGAAGAGGTTGGCGGGGTAATCGGGCTCTCGCTCGAGCGCAGCCACGATGAGCTGCGCACTGAGCATGATCGCCGCCGCCGGGCCGAGCAAGAACGCTCGTCGACGTAGCAGTGAGAGCGCGTAGAGGAAAATGGCGAGGGGACAGAGGGCGAGCAAGGCGAGGGGCACAAAGCCCAACGCGCCTTCGGCGACATGGGCAAACTGCTCGAAACCGTGGTAGGCCCGCGCGTCCAGCTTGTTGAAGAAGGGCTCTGGGCTGGTCAGAAACAGGATCAGACCGTAAAGGAAGAAGGCCGCCGGCGCTGCGGCTGCTGTCCAGCTCGGGAATCCTCGACGCCACCACGCCACTGGGCTGCGCCACGAGACGCAGCGCCAGATGCGATGCCGTATCGAGGTCTTGCTGGGAGCTTCGCTCGAAGCAAAAAACAACGCCCCCGCTTCCCCCCCTTGCACCTGCCAGCTCGCCCATAGCGCCACCATCAGCAGCGCGAGCATCGACACCGTGTCCGCCATCGCCGCGCCCAACGCGGCCAGCGCGAGCAGCAGCAAACGCAGCGGTCTCACCCTGCCTCGCTCCTCCAGCAGCACCAACGTGAGCATCACATAGAACACGCCCACAGGTGCGTGCGCCACCCGTGTCGCCGCCAAGAGAATCAGCGGAACCGTCGTCGCCAGCAGCGTGGTGAGGAACGCGGCGAGCGCACCTCGACGCCGCCAAACCCAGAAAGCAAGAAGAGACAGGGCACCAATGGTATACACCCAGTAGACCGCGACTCTGGCCCCCTCGCCAGGCATGAAGAGGGTGAAGAAGTCCTGGTGGTAGAGGTGCATCTTCCGATGATGCTGTGGGAGCAGGATGGAGACCTCGTGGCGGCCAAAGTAGTAGTAGCCTGCGCCGACGGGGCTCAGCCTTGGGGCGTCGATGGGGTCCTGGTGCCAGTGGGCGAGGGCTGCGGCAGCGAAGACGAGGAGCACGAGCAGCAGCCCGAGCAAGGCGGCGGCTTCGCTGCGGCGCAGTCGGCGACGGGGGGGAGGGGGAGGAAGGATGAGGCTCATGGTGTGCCTTGCTCAGCTTTGTGCTGGCCCGGCTTGGGGGAGGGCTCTGCGGGTGGCTTGGGAGGCGGAGCCTCTTTCGCAGCGGGAGTCGGTTCGACTTCGAGCCCTAGCCTTTCTCGGACGATGAGCTCGGCGTCGGGGTCGGGGACCCACTCGGTGGGTGGCTGCGAGTGGCTGACCAGGAAGTGGTGCCAGCAGGCGGCCTCGAGCTCGTGGAGGGTGTAGCCATCGATGCTGTGTGTGGTTTCGCGCAGATCGATGAGCAGGAAGCGGCCGTCGAGCAGGGTCGCAGGGTGCCCTCTTTTGAAGAGGGTCTCGAGCTCTGGTAGCTTGGCTTTCGAGATATCGGCGACGTAGTAGACCACGTCGAAATCGCGCACTTTGGCCTTGTTGGGAATGCGCGGGTTGTGCGCGTGGGGTCGGTCGAGATACCATAAGGTTTCCACGCGGAAGTCGAAGGACGGGTGGAACCAGATGGCCTCGTCGGGTCGGGTGCGTTCGTTGAGCCAGGCAGCGACCCGGGTCTTGTCGTAGTGCGTGTAGCCGTAGTGACTGCCGGGCGCAGAACCCTGAGCACGGGCTGAGATGAGGCCCTTGTAGGCGTACGCCACCGAAGGGATGGTGAAGCCCAGGACAAGGGCCAGGGCCAAGGCTCGCGAGCCATGCAGCGCAGCACGCGGCCAGCGCTGCAGCAGGAGGCGCGAAGCGCGCCACGCCAGCACGATGAGGTCATGCAGCATGACACCGCCAGCCACCCCGATGAAAGGGGCCGCGTAGTAGAACCAGTAGATGTGCAACGACGCCGCGTTCTTGAAGGTGGCGTGGTGGATGAGCTGCATGAGCAAGAACGAGACAGGCAGCAGGTCCCGCAGCCTGCCCTCTCCGCGTCCCAACCTCACCAAAAAGACCGCAACCCAAGTAAAGGCGAGCACCACCGAGGGGATGAGGAACATCAACGGCATGCCGCGCTTGATCGAGGAGAAGAAGCTGAGCACTGCACCAGAACGCTGCAGAAAGGAGGCGGTCATGTCGTGGAAGGAGCCAGCGACAGAGTAGATCCAGGCAAAGAAGCCCACGAAGTTGATCAATACGATGACCGAATAGAGGACCACGAAGGTGTATTCGGAAGTCCAGCGAAAGCCCGAGCGATGCCGTCGGATTCCCGCCATCGCGGCGTGGCAGGCCAGAAAGAAGGCCAGGTAGTACGGTGGCCAGTCGAACTGCGCGCCGAGGGTGGTCATCAGCACCAGCATGGCGGCGTCGCGCAGCCGCCGCTGCTCGAACCAGCGGATGTAGAAGTAGACCATCCCCAGGCAGTAGAAGATGCCGCCCTGCTCATGGTCGATCATGTTGGCGTAGATGAGCACGATCGGTTGCAGGGAGAAAACCAACAGCGCTGCGGTGGCTTGCGGAACGCCCCAGAAGCGGCGCACCATGCCGAAGAGCATCAGCCCGCTCAGCACGGTGTAGATGGCCGGGACCAGACGCCCCACCCATTCGTGTTCGCCGAAGAAGGGATAGAGCGCCGCCACATGCAGGTGCAAGAGCAGCGGATGGTGGGTGTAGAGGATGTTGCGTGGAGGCTGATCGGGACCAGCCCAGTATTGAATCTGGCCGATTTCGGCGAAGCGCAGCGTATTCCGAGCAGCATGGGAGAAGGCCGCGCCGTTGTAGCCGTTGTGGCCCCAAACCCAAGTCGCAGCAATCTCGTGCAGCGACGCCGCAATGAGCAGCAACATGAGCACCGCAAACGCCACGCGCCACACCCAAGCCCAACGCCCGTCCACCGCGACCGGCGCCGCTGTCGCGCTTGGCTGCCGCCCCTTGGACGGCTCGCCTTGGTGCCCACGGGGTGTCGTGGCCCTCGCTGTGTTGCTCGCCGGCAGCTCACCCGCCTCGCTGAGGTGAGGGGGACGCTCGCCCCGTTCATCCTCTTCTTCGCTGACGGGGAGCCGGCCTCCGGCCGCATCATTCTCCTGCGCGAGCGCAATCGGAGCTGGCGCATCGCTGGCGACGGGCGCGACGGTGCCCCCCTCTTCCTGCTCGCACACCATCTCGACGATGACCGGAATCTCGTCGTCCTCGTCCAGGTCCAACGCCATCCAGCCATCATCCATGAGCGCCGAGAGCTCGCTGGCTGGCCCAGAGATGGGCACGAGCTCCTGTCCCTGTTCGGGGGCAGAAGCAGGCTCCTCGACGATGTGCCGAGGCTCCTCAGTGGCGACGCTGTCCGCGTGCCGAGGTGGCTGACGCTCTTCGCTCAAGGGGCGGGAATCCGTGCGGTGAAACAAAGGAAGCGGTCGAAGAAGTCGTCGGCGTGGATGCGGAAGCTGACTTTGGCCTTCTCGCCTGCTCGTGCTGAGGTGTCGATGGAGAAGGGGAAGAATTCGCGGTCGTGTTTGCCAATGCGCAGGCTCGTGGCAGACTCGCCATCGAGCTGCACCTCGAAGGTGGTGTCGCTGCCGCGGTCCGAGCGAATGGCCCAGTTGTCCATGCCTGCGCGCCCCTCGATGCGTGTGCCCAAGGTGACGTCGGGGAAATCGATCTCGAGGGTGCCGCCGTCGGGGATGGGGGGCGCGTAAATGCAGCGGCGCGGGTCATCGCCCATCTCACGCAAGCGCACGCCGACGTTCAAGAACTTGTCGACGCGCTGACAATGCCAAGCGTTCTCGGCCCAGAGGCTGCACACCTGCGTGCCGCGAAGACCTACCCGGCGCACCTGGGCCTGCGGCAGCGCCTCGAGGAAGTCGAATTTGGGTCGAAGCTCCGCGGGGATCTCGTAGAGCAGCAAGTCGACCATCCCATATTGTTCCGCCTCGACCAGCACATACTCCGAGGGCATCTGCGCGTGCACCTTCTCGGCGCGGTTGAAACCCGCCATCACCCAGACGCGCCCATAGCCGTCCAGAACCTCACGCATCGGCTGCTGGGTCAGGTCATAACGCAGGGTGTTGAGCAGCACCCTAGGGTCATCAGCCCACACCGGCTCCACCCGAACGATGTCGCCCTCTCGGGCCTGCTCCCGGATCACGTCGGCCGCAGCCTCCCAATCCTCGAGCGGGACGGCGCGCTTCTGCTTCTCCTGCAAGAGCACCGCGGTGACCACCACGATGAGCAGGATCAAGGCCCCCAAAGCCCCCACCGGCAGCAAGACCGGCTTGGCTGGATAGGCGCGAGTGAGCGCGTCATCGGACGGAGGCTCTGGCCTGCCGTCAAGCAGCTCAGCGCGCGAAACGTTCGGACGGGCTTGCGCCTCGACAGAGGGCTCTCCCTCAGCGCTGGACAGGCTCCGCAGCTCGGCAGCGCCTCCCTCTTCGCGCTGCTCGGGCACGTCCGCCTCCTCCGAAGAAGGGTCGGGCGAGGGCGCCGCGACGACGTCTTGCGCCGCTGGCTCGTCCTCGTCGCGCTGGGGGCTGCTCACACTCTGCTTGTCGTTCGGGTCCTGAGGCGTGTTGCTCACGTGCTCTCCGCCTCAGCTCTGGGCCCGCTCGGGAGAGCTTCGCTCCCCTTCGCCGTCGGCCTCCTCCTCGCGCCACATGGGATCGCCTCCCTGCACGGCGGCGCTGAGCGCCCCACGCGAGGCGAGCTCGTTGCGGTCGAAGTACGCCTCGTCGCGCTCGGTGAAGACCCGCACGTGTTCGCCCGTATCCATGCGGATCGCATCGCAGGGGCAAGCCTCGACACAGAAACCGCAGTGGATGCAGCGCAGCTCATCGATGACGAACTGCTCGGGGTACTTCTCGATGCTGGGATCGTCGTGCTCGGCGGCGGTGATGTGGATGCAGTTGGCCGGGCAGATGGTGGAGCAGCACATGCAGGCAACACAACGCACATGCCCGTCCTCACGCAGCATCAGACGGTGCTGCGCGCGGTAGCGTGGCGCGTAGGGTTGCTTCTCCTCGGGATACTGCAGGGTGACGTTGCCCTTCTCGAGGAACCAGGCGTCCATCTCGTTGTGGTAGTTGGTGCCTGAGAGACCACGGAAGAAGTGTCCAACAGTCTTTCCAAGTCCTCGAAGGATCTCGGGGACATACGACTGCTCGAGCAGGTTCATCGGCGGGTTGTCGACGCGCTTGGGCATCGTTGGCCTCGTGTGTCAGTGCGCAAAAATGGGGTAGAGGATGGCGGTGACGAGCAGGTTGAGCAGCGCGAGCGGCAGCAGCACCTTCCACCCAAGACGCATGATCTGATCGTAGCGGAAACGCGGCAGGGTCCAACGCAGCATGAACTGCAGCCAGGTGAGCAGCGCGATCTTGGTCATCATTGCGCCAATACGCAGCGCCATCACCACCGGATAGGGCAAGCGCAGCACGCCTTCCTTCTGATAATACGCCATCACCGCGAAGGCGATGACGTGTAGCACGAAGAGCGCCGCCACCACCATGGGCAGTCGCTGGCGACGCTGATAGCCGACGCTGGCGAAGTAGGCCGCCACCGCCAGGAAAAGCAGGGCGAAGACGACGTACATCCCCTCGAAAGGCATGCGGAAGCCGTCGCCATAGAGATACGGCACCTGCCAGCCCCCAAAGAAGAGCGTGGCGATGAGGGCTCCAATGAAGACGGGTCCGATGAACTCGGCGAGCATGAACATACCGAACTTCAAGCCGGTGTATTCGATGTTGTAGCCGTGTGAGATCTCCGACTCCGCTTCGGGGAGGTCGAAGGGGGCGCGCTTGTTCTCCGCCAACGAGGCGGTGAAGAAGAGCAGCAGCGCCACCGGCTGGAGGAAGACACCCCACTTCGGCAAGATGCCAAAGAGCAGCTCGCCTTGCTCCCGCGCGATCTCATTCAGATTCAGCGAGCCGTAGATCAAGACGATACCCAGGATGCTCAAGGCCATGGGCACTTCGTAGCTGAGCATCTGGGCGCTCGCCCGCAGGGCGCCGAGCAGGCTGTACTTGTTGTTCGAAGCCCAGCCGCCAATGGCGATGCCGTAGATGCTCAAGCTGGCGATGGCGAAGACGTAGAGCAGGCCGACGTCGAGCTCGGCGATACTGAAGTAGTTTGCCGGCTCTTCGAAACAGACGTCCTGACCATTGACCACCAAGAGGGCGCCACCCGGACAGTACTGGTCGGTCCAGGGGATGACCGCGAAGAGCACCAGCGCCGGAAAGAGCATGATCATCGGCGCAAGCTGGAAGAGCAGCTTGTGCGCCTTGGCGGGGATGATGTCTTCCTTGAAGAGCATCTTGAGGCTGTCGGCGAGCATGTGGAAGAGGCCGCCCAAGCGCAGCGATTTGCTGAAGGCCTCGCCTTGCAGGTGTCCTCGCAGATTGGCGCGGTTGGGCCCCACTCGGTTCTGGATGAGCGCGGACTGCTTGCGCTCGATCAGGGTCATCAGACCACCCGCCGAGAGCACGAAGCCCAGGATGACCACTGAGATCTTCAGCAGGATGATGAGGGTCTCAATCAACATGCGGGGCTCGACGCTCCATGGGAATCGGAGTGAGCGAAGGGCACGCATCCTCGCCTTCGGGCTTGTTGGCGAGATTGCTCGTTTCTTGGTGTGCTTGGGCAGGTGCCGTGTCGCTGCGATGCGCTGAGCTGCCCGCGCGCACCTCGCCTGGTTCTAAAGGTAGGGCGGCCCTCGGTCAAGAGGCGGTGGGCATTGCTGCTCATGCTTTCAAGGCCTTGTCGGTGGCGGCGCGCAGGGCTGCCGGCTCCTCGAGCGCCCCACGCAAGCCGAGCTTCTTGGCGATGCTGCCCAGCCACTGGTGATAGCTTTGGCTCAGCCCATGCGGCTCGAAAGCAGCCTCGTAGTGCTGGCGAAGTCCCTGAACGTTGATGAAGCTGCCGCTCTCCTCGACATGGGTGCAGACGGGCAGCGCCACGTCGGCCATGTCGGCGAGCAGCCCTTGATGGCTGCCGAGGTAGAGCAGCTTGGTCTCGGCGAGGCCCTCGTCGAGCCGGTCGAGCTGCGCTTCGTCAAAGGGAAGGTCTGCGCCGAAGACACAGAGCAGGTCGAGGCCATCGATGGCGTCGAGCAGCGCCTCTGCCGGCTGCAGCTCGACCCCAAAGTGCTGGGCTAGCGCGAGCAGGCCAGCGCGGTTGGGGTTCTTGTCGGCACAGATGAGGAAGTCGTCAGAGACCTTCTTGTCGATTGGGCACTTGGCCTGTTCCCCCAAGTTCTCAGGGTCGACGCGAAGACAAAAAGCAGTTTCCGGCTGTCCGGCCATGAAGAAGCTGGGCTGAGTGCCTTGCTCAGCCCACTTCTTGGCGAAATCGAAGGTGGCGTAGAGCTGCTCGCAGGAGCTCTGCGGGCTGAGCACGAAGGCGACGCGCTTGGAGCCGGCGTCCCGCAGGAGCTCGCGTGCGGCGAGCAAGGCTTTGGCGCGAGAGACCTCACGCTGCTCGTCGTCGTCGAGCACGATGGGGCCGAGCAGGCGCTCTGGGTGGACGCGGCGCAGGCTGTGACGGCCGTGTTCGCTCATCCAGAAGCTG
>JAVFAO010000213.1:0-11781 GCA_034002465.1 Myxococcota bacterium | reverse complement strand
AAACCTTTCGATGACAGCATCAGCTCGACACCCGCGCCAGCCGGCGTCATGATCATGGCGTCGAATCCGAGCCCCAAAGCCGAGCCTGCCCACGACTTCAACCGCACCCCTTCAGGAAACCTGCGGCGCCCCGCTGCTGTGGCCACCCCCATCGTCTCGGCAGGCATGATGCAGCCCTCCCGTCCCGACGACAGCAGCGCACCCTTTGCAACCCGCGCCCCTTCGTCCAGACAAGTGGGGCAAACAGGCCAAGCGCCCACTCGACAAGAAGAAGCAGCCGGGCCGGTGAAAGCCAGCCCCGCTCCCACGGCGCTCCAACAGAGCGAGCGCTTGAGCGCGGCCGCCCCAGACGCCAAGCCGCTGAGTGGCCCACCGCGACGCATCCAGCGCGCGATGACCATCACCGACGCCGCTTTCTCCACGCAAACGGGCGGACGTCGCCGCCGAGGACGACGCCTCGACGACGCTGCCGACGACGACGAGGCCTTCGATTTCGAAGAGCCAATGACCCTCGAGGACTTGGGCTATTCGACAGAGCACCTGCCAGGCTCCGACGCCCCGCCCGACACCATGGGCGGCCTGCTGATGTCCTCTGCAGCAGACAGCGCCCCCCCAGAGCCCACGGCCAACGCCCCCCGGCAGCCCGCTCCCAGGCCCATGCAGCAGCCCGCCGCCACCAACGCTGCCCCTGCCGCTCGCAACGTCCACATCAATGGCTGGAGCAGCTCCTCGCCCGTGCAGCCGCTGAGCGACGGCTTCCTGCTCTACGATGGCCGCTACACCATCTCCACCCAGTTGCCCCTGAACGACGCCTTCATCACCCGTGAAGCCGTGCTCATCCCCAACGGACTCGAGGAGTTCTTGGCCACCTACCGAAAAGTCGTCATCGGCATCGGCGTGGCCCTCTTCGTCAGTATGCTCAGCTTCTTTCTTCACTGGCTGCTCGGAATGCTGCTGCTCGGCGCTTCACTCGCCGTCGCCGCAGCCATGACCTTCGTCGCCTGGATGGCCCGCGACCTCGGCAAGCGCCCCAAGCAGGTCTCCACGCCCAGCGAAGCCATCCGAGAGTACCTCGCAGCCATCCGCCTCGGCCTCTATCATCGTGCCAAGTCCATGCTCGCCATTCCCAAGGATGTCGACGCCGTCCCAGTCAGTGAGCTCTTCCGCAGCGGGCGAACACCTTTCGGAGTGCGCTTCAACACCCTGCCCCCCGCCTCACTCAAACTCTATTGGTGGCGCCGCATCGCCGAGTTCGACGGGGATGCGAAGGTGCTGCCCGTTCAGTGGCTCGACCGCTTCTCCAAGCCACTTCAGTGCGACATCGAGGAGCTGCTCTTCCGCGATCATCCAAGCGCTTGCATCGCCATCGTCAGAGGCCGGGGCTTTGACAGCTACACGGTGGTCCCAACGGTCGAGCTCAACGGTGCCTGGTATGTCGCGGACGGCGAGATGCTGCTTGCCTCGGTGCGAGTCGAAGCGCTGGGGCGACTCGCCTCCGAGCACGCGAGCCATCGCCTCAATGACGCCGAATTTTTGCTCGCTTGCACCAAGCAGAACCTGACGCGCGCCGACATCCAACGCGCCCGTGGCAGCGGTGTCATCAGCGAAGCCCAGGCCCGCCTCTTGGTGCAGACGCCCAACGCCAACTGAGCTTCCCCTACTCCAGGAGCAGAGCGTGAGCGCGCTCTTCGCGTTGTACGACGCACTGGGAGCCCACGGCTCCTATTACCTCAGCTTCGTGACCCTGGCCTTGGTCATTCCTGCGGCTGCGGTGCTCTTGGTCTGGCGTCTGTATCCCGCATCTGCCTTGCCCCTTGCCAACTGGATCGCCCGCAAGCGGCGCAGCCAGCGGCCCGAAGATGCCCGCCGTCTGCTGGCCATCGGCCGTATTCTCGCGACACTCGCTCATGATGTTCTCAAACACCGCCTGCTGGGCTTGGTTTCGCTTGCCCAGAGCCTCGAGGAGCTCTCTGAGCCCAGCACCGGAACCCTCACCTCGCCGTCGAGCTGGGACACCATGCGCGCAGAGTTGCTGAGGCTCTGTGGGGCACGTGCATCGCCCCAAGAGCGGCTCTGGACACGATGGAACGATGCCTTCTCTGAGGTCAGACGGCTCTCCGGCGCGCAGGTGGCGCCCCCATGGGGGGACACCGACTTTCGCCATACGCACCGCGTGCTGATGCGTCTGCGCCGCCTGATCCGCGCCTTCGTCGCTGGCGAGCGCGAGGCAGCGTTGTCCCCTGATAGAATACACAGACTGGCGCTGCCCAGCACCGCCGAGATCCATCGTCGGGTGCTGACCCTGGCCAACGCCTGTCGTCCCGTGATCAAACCAGGACGCGTCAGTAAGCTCGCGCTCGACGCAGCCTCCTCCCTGGTCGGACGAGGTGGAGCCAGAGCCCGAATCCAGACCGAGCTCCGAGTCGAGAGCGCACAGCTCGCCAACATCCCTGCTGCAGTCCTGGTTACCGCCCTCGAACGCCTGCTGGACAACGCGCTGCGCTTGAGCGCCCCAGGCGCTGCCATCAAGTTCGTGATCGAACTGCAGAGCGACGACGTCTTCGGGGATGAGCTATTGATCTTCCGCCTGTTCGACACCATCGACTCAATTCCAACTCAAGCTGAATACGGACAAGGGCTGCGTGGCGCAGCGCGCGCGCTCACCGACTTCGACTGTGCGCTCAGCTTTCACCCTGCCGTGGATGATGCGCCGTTTCAGAAGGAGGCCAGGATCACCGTTCCTGTCTCTGCTTGCGAACCACTACAGCGCAGCTCGAGGCCAGGTTGGGGATTGCTGTGGCCCGGCCTGCTGCTGCTCTTCTGTATGCTGATGGGCATCGCCGCAACCAACCGCTTGTTGGGTGGCGCCCCGGTGCAATTTGCTGGAGGTGGAGCGCCGGTGGTCGAGTTTCGCGTCGCCGTTGGGGAAGAGCTGCGCTTCCCCCTGTGCGAGGGGGGCAGAAACCCACGCGCCTCGGTCAGCCTCGATGAGCTGAGCTGTAGCAGCCATCGCTGCACCTTGGCGCAGGTGGTCGAACGCCTGCGTCCCTGCGCCGAACGCCTCGACGCCAAAGACTGCCCCAAAGAGCTCTTTTGGCAGCCCGACTTCGTCGACGGCAGCCGACAAGGCACCAGCTACGAGCTGAGTGTGCGCTGCTATTCACCAGGACCACCCCTGAGCGAGGACAGCCGCCGTATTCGAATCGTGGTCTCTCGCCCGAACAGCCCACCACAAATTGCCCTCGTCCAGTTGAGCGCCGACAACGAGGTCGCGCTCCTGCCACTGGGCGCTGAGAACACCGCGCTCACCGTCCCAGCCGGCGCGCAGCTCAGCCTCAAAGCCTTCGCCTTCGATCAAGACAATGACCCCCTCCTCTTCTCACTCATCACGGAACAAGGCGAACGCTACGAGTCCCTCGACGGGAGCTTCCAGCTCGGGCTCATCGATTGGCCAAGTGATGGGGTCTTTCGTGCCACCTTGCGCGTCTCCGACGGTGTCGCCGACCCCATTGAGAGCAAGCTCGCTTTGCAAGCCGGTCGCTTACGTCCTCTCAAGCTACTCAGCTTCACCCTCCAGGACCTACAGGCTGCAGAGGAGGTCCCCTGCGTCGGCCCCAGTGACGCGAGACTCTGTGAGATTGCAGCCTCGAGCACCTATGTCGCCGAGCTCCGAGTTTGGTTCGATCCCCTCCTCGGTGTCGTCGATGAGCGACTCGAGCTCAGCACGCCCAACGATGCCGTCATCATGCTCCAGCAAATCTCTGGAGACCGAGAGAGCGTCATGCGTGCAGGACAGAGCTGGCTGCTGAGCTCGCGCTTCAGCGCACGCAACATCGCCTCACTCGAACTCATCGAAGCGCCTGTCGACGCCTCGCCAGGAGAACGCGTCTACCGTTTCGCCCTCAATATCGCAGATCTCGCCAGCGACGATCCCCAGCACTGGACGCTCAAACTCAACCTGCTCGAGAAGAGTCGGCGCGCCGAGCCCCTCGATGTGGTCTGGGTTCTCGCCCGCTCAGAGCTGGACAAGCGCCCCGCGCTCGAGTTGAGCAGCAGACAGGTTCGCCTGCGAGAATACATTGCTGCGCACGATGCCGAGTTTGCACGCGCCATCGTTCACATCTTCTCCTTCCGCGAAGCTTCCTCGCGCGTCCTCGCCGAACCCATGCTGAGCTGCGCTGACAGTCGCGTCCTCAAGGCGTTCAAGGCACCCAGCCTCAGGCAGCTCTCCGCTGGAGAATGGGAGCTCGAGCTGGCCTTGCACCCAGGCTGCATCGAAGGACTCGGAGGACCAGGCAGTAAGCTCGGTGCCGAGAGTGCGCGCAGTTGCCAGGTTGAGCTCTTGAGCCCCGATACCAACGACCGCACCAGCGTCCGGGTGATTGTCGATGACCGCCCCTGTGCCCCCGTCATCCGCCGCCTGGAGTGGCTCGGTGCGAGCCCCATCGAAACGGACCAGAACGCGCGCTGGGAGCTCGATGTGGTCGATTTCGATGGGGATTTGGACGAGTCAGGGATCGTTTTGCGCGGGCCCGTGGCTTTCCACCTCGAGCTCGACTCCGACCCTGAGCTTGCCTACTCCAACTTCAATGGCATCATCGAAGCACAGCCGCGATGCGCGCAGCTTCGTCGCCCAAGCAGCATCGAGCTCAAAGACCAGAGCGGTCTCATCGCCCGTGAAGGCATCGACATCCCTCTGAACTGTCCATCACTCGTGCAAACCGCCTCGGGACAGACTCAATTCGCCATCGACGAGGGGCAGTGGCTCGAGCTCGAACTTCTCGCTGATGACGAGACGCGCCTCTCGTCGAGCGGGGAAGTCGGAGAGATCGACGGGAGCCGTTTCCGCTGGCAAGCAAGCTGTGACCGAGGGCGAGGTCCGTTCGAGGTGCAGATCTTCGGCAATCACCCCAGCGAGTACGGTGAACCACTGGTACTCAGCATCGAACTGAGCCGCTGTCATCTCGACCTTCATCTCGAGGAAAAGGGACAGGCCATCAATGTCTCGAAAAGCGTGCTCATGACCCCCAACGAGACCCGGCGGCTGCGCTTGGTCCCCGATCGCGCCAGCGCATCCGAGGTCGACCTCGACATCGCCCTCGATCCGAGTGATGGCAACATCGCCATGAGCCAGCTCGAAGGCTCGGATTTCATCGAGCTGCGCTGCATCGAGCCGGGAAGCCGAGCTGTGCTGAGCGTCGGTGCCCGCCCCCTCGGCGAGCTCATCACCCAACACTTGCCTTCACTCCCCCTGAAGCTGGTGCTCGAGTGCCTTGACGCCGAGGACACGAACGCGCCTGAGAGTGAGTAGCCTGTGAGTCAGACTAGAATACGAGGGTGGAGCTCCTCGACTTTGGCAATCCGCACCACCCACCTAGCCGAGCTACGAGAATGAGATAGTCTATGCGCTGCAGCACACACCAGAAGCGTGTGCTGAGTTCGTCCGAAACGACGCGAGGACCCGGCAAGCTAAGGCTCGCGACGACGCAAGCTTCGAGGCTGCGCCAGAGCTCACGCAGGTGCGCCAAGCGCCGTATTCGAGAAGGAGGTCGTCCCAATGAGATGGCAGAAACACCGCTCGATGCTCAGCATGGCGCTCATCTTGCTCCTTTCCCCAAGCTGTGACCCCGAGCCCACCGACGTCCATGGGGTGTGGATGCGCGCCACGAGCCGCGTCGTCACCCCCAGTCTGCACACGGTCGGGGTCGACGGCCGCGATGTGCAACACCAAATGCCCTATCTCAAGGACAGCGACGGCCGCTATGTGCACATCCGCGGCATCAACGTCAGCGGCTCCACCAAATTCCCCGTCACGGAAGAGTTCCCCTCTCGCTACCCCCTGCCCACCGATCCCACCCTCAAGCAGCGCTGCCAAACCATCTTTCCGATGCCCTCGAACTGTATTCCCGAACAGACCGTAAACTATGTAGGACGCCCCTTCGACCTCGAGGAGGCCGACCGCTGGTACGGTCAGCTCGCTGCCCTCGGCTTCAACTCGGTCCGCCTCATCATGAACTGGGAAGCCATCGAACCTCAGCAACGGGGAGTGTACGATGCAGCCTACCTCGACTACTACGAACAGCTCGTGGCCATCGCGCGACGTCACGGTCTCTACGTGCTCGTCGACATGCACCAAGACATCTTCTCCCGACATCTCTTCGCCTACTACAACGAATCACCCGACGCCGAAGCAGGCGGCATCGACGCCATGATCCTCTCGCTCTTTCCGCCGTACACCGATTGGGTCCGCGGACATGGCGCCCCGCGCTGGGTGGTGCAGACCATCCTGGCCGAAAAGAACATGAACGCCCGACACTGGGGCATGTTCAGGGGCCTCGGTGCCCTTCGAACCCCAGGAGGCGGCATCAACCAGCCCGCCATCGACGCCATCCAGCGACTGCTCGCCCGCTTCTCCGAAGGCGGAGAGGCCCCTGACATCGGCCCCTGGGTCAGCCGCATCCTCAGCCTCGACCACTTCGACGTCGACGAAACCTGCGATGTCCTCCCGTGGACCCAGTGGGGTCTCAACGGTGTCCTCTCCATCGACATCAACCGCTGCTTCGCTGCCTTCTTCGCTGGCGACACCGTCTTCCCTCAGCGAAGCGTCGATGGCCAAAACCTCAAGGACTACCTCCAAGAAGCCTACATCGGCGCCTACCTCCAAGTGGTGCAGAGAGTCGCCAAATACGACAACGTCATCGGCTACGACCTCATGAACGAGCCCGTCGGCGCCTTCATCGCCCTCACCGCCGCCGCCGCCTACGTCCAGAGCGGCCTCCCAGAGGCCGTCGACGCCGTGCTCAGCGTGCTCGGTGAGGATATCGCAGGAGACGTCAGCGCACTGCTCTTCGGCCTCAACCTGCTGCCAGAAATCCCCATCGATGCCACCCCCGAAGAGAAGGAAGCCATCCTCCGCAAATGGGGACTCGATGGCGTCAACCTCGGCGCCCTGCTCGACCTCAACGCCAGCTTCGACGCCCACTATCTGCAGCCTTTCTACGAGCGGCTCGGACAAGCCATCCAAGAAATCGACCCCAACGCCATCATCTGGTACGAGCCCGGCATGACCCTGCGTACCTTCACTGGGCCCAGCCCCGTCTGGGATACCCCACTGACCCGCCTCCAAGGCGTACGCCAGGCCGTCTTCGCACCCCACTGGTACCCCGACATCTATCCCGCCCTGGGCTTCAACTCTCCATCCAGACAATTCAACGCAGACGAGTACCTGTATCGCGACTTCCGAGATGCCCTCCACAAGTACGTCGACGCCGCCCCCGCTTGGCTGGGCAACGTGCCTACGGTGTTCGGAGAATTCGGCACCTACTTCAACTTCGGTGGAATACAAAAGTCCATCGACGAGGACTATCTCGTCTCTGCACACGTCCTCAACGCCTACTACGAGGCCTTCGAAGACCTCAACCTCGGCAACATGGTCTGGTGCTTCTCCAAGGACAACACCCACGAAAAGGGCGAGGGCTGGGACAAAGAAGACTTCTCCCTCATCGACCCAGAAGGACGGCCCCGCGCCTGGTCCGCCTGGGTCAGACCCCACGCCCGCGCCACCAGCGGACGCCTCATAGGACAGAAGTTCTACAGCCAATTCAGCTACTTCGAACCCATCAAAGGACAGCACCCTCCCGAGCGACTCTACACGCTACGCATGCAAGGAAAGGAGACCGACGCCCCCACCATGGTCTACGTACCAAGCCGACAAGACACCTACGGCTGTGAAGACAACGTCAACGGCTGCGCCCAGTACCCCGACGGCTTCTACGTCTGGCTCTCCGACGGCTATGCCTACTACGACGGCAAACACCAGATGCTCTACTGGTATCCCACCAACGATGACCCCAAGGCCGAACACAGCCTGCAAATCCGTCCCAAGCTCCCTGACCAGGACGTCGCCCACTGGTCCTACTTCTTCACCCCTGAGCACACCGTGAACGGCAAAGGAGGCCTGCAATGAAAGCAACCGCCTTCGCACTGCACGTCTCCGCTCGCGTGCTGCCCACGCTGCTCGCCTGCGCCATCCTGCTCGTTGCGAGCAGCGCTCGCTCGGACGAACATCCTTATAGCATCCCTGCCCTCGGCCCCCTGCAACTGGGCGGCTACTTCTCCACCATGGGCCTTCTGCGCAGCGACGCCGACTTCGACGACAGCCCTCGCTACTACGACGAAGACGGCCAAAGCGAAGGGCAGTTCGCGACCTTCTTGCGTCCCCACTTGCGTTTGCAGCATGACGCGCTCAGCCTCTACTACGAAGCTGAACTCGGTTGGAACGTCTGGGGCATGAACAACCCAGACCTCGCGCTTGGCCATGACGAGCACAGCTTCCTCATGAAGCACCGGGAGCTCTGGGCTTCCTGGCAGTTCGATGAGCACGTGCGCCTGAAAGCTGGATACCAGCGCGTACAGGACATCTCTGGGCTCTTCCTCAATCATTGGCTCGGCGCGGCCGAGCTCGCCTTGCACTTCGACGAGCTCGAGCTTGCCCTGCGCTTCGGCCAGCTTCCGGAAGACCGCTTCGAAGGTATCGATGTTCGAGACAACAACTTCTTCTCCGACAGCTTCTTCGCCGCCCTCCTCGGCCGCTTGGAGCTCGGCGATGGACTCAGCTTAGAAGCCGAAATCGACGGGCTCGCCGATGACAGGGTCACGCGGCGTCCCCTCTACCTGCTCAATGGCGTGCTCGGTTTGCGCTTCGTCGACGACGAGGTCGATGCCTTCGTCCACCTCGCCGGTCAGTGGGGTGAATGGACCAACGCGGCTCTGGGAGAGCGTGATCAACAGAGCTTAGCCTGGGCCGCACAGGCAGGACTTCACCAGAAGATGGGGGATTTCTGCTGGGGTATCGGCCTGCTCGCGCTCTCGGGTGATGACGCAGACGCGGCCAACACCCACAACGGAGCCTACTTCGCCTCGGCCAAGAACCAAAGCCGCACCCTAATGCTCAGCGAGGATGAATTCCGCGATCGCTACGACAACCTCGACGAACGCATCAGCACCCAATGGGGCGCCTTCTCTCTAAACCGCAGCGGTCTCTTCTTGGGCGACCTGAGCGTGGGATATGCGCTCGCCGAATGGTACCACCCTCAGCTGGTGTTGGGCGCCGCCTTTGCTCTGGAGCCAGCCAACGCCTTCGATGAACAGTTCGTGGGTTGGGAGACTTCGCTGATCAATCGCTTCCCGTTGGCGGAATACGCAGAGCTGCGCCTCGTGGGGCAACTCCTGGTCCCAGGCGCGGCGGCAGCGGTCTTCGTCAATGACGTGGACCAGAGCGCCACTCGCCCCATCGGCGGCGCGCAGCTGGCTTTCGATGCCCATTTCTGAGTCCGGCGCTGCCACCTAGCCCGCCACTGGGCGGGCGAGCCCCTCGCAATCCCGTTGGACGTTGGAAGGGGTCTACGGGGTAGGCGCGTCGCCGTAGAGACCAAAGGCCGCACCTTGGGGATCGACCAGCACCGCCGCGGTGCCGCCGGGCACGGGCATTGGCCCGGCCAGCAACTTGGCGCCCAAAGCTTGGGCTTTCTCAACGCTCTTCGCACAGTCTTCGACGCTGATGTAGAACAGCCAGTAGGAGAGCGTGTCCATGGGAGGCGGTGACTTCATCAGCCCCACGCAGGGCCGCTGCTGGTCCTTGCCCGCAAGGAAGTAGCTGCCTGGAGACTCATCAGACTTCATGGCTCCCGCTGGAGCCCAGCCAAAGAGCAGGGAATAGAAGCCGAAGGCCGTGGTCACGTCCGAGGCCATATACTCGTTCCAGTTCACCACTCCGGGTGCATTGACCCATTCGGGCATCTCAGAGGCCTCCGCGGGCTGCAAGGGTGAGATCGCCGCACCCAGCGGATCAGTGAGCACCGCGAAGCGCCCGATGCCTGGGATCTCCGTGGGCGGTACACAGACCTTGCCTCCCAGCTCCTCGGCGAGCTGACAGGTGGCTTCAATGTCCTCGACCTGCACGTAGCCAATCCAGTGGGGCGGAAGCTGCGCATCCTCCAAGCCCATCACACCTCCGATCATGCGCTCTCCCGCCGAGAGCAGGGTGTACGGCACACCACCAAGGTCCATCACCGATGAGGTCCAGCCAATGAGCTCGGTGTAAAAGGCCAGGCTCGCTTCGGGATCCTTGGTCATCAGGTCGTACCACACGAACTTTCCGTTCCCCATGCTACACTCCTATCAAGGTTCTGCTCGTTCCCACTCGCTCGCACCCACGCGCATGAGCCAGCGCCCACCTTCAGGTGGACCACATGCAAACGTATGCATCCGGCGCTGCAGCGCAGCGCGCGTGAGTGCTCACGCCATGCAGCAGAGTATGCAACAAACACTGAACGCAAGTCCAGCAAAAAAAACACCGCCGCTCAACGTGCGCGAACCCAGGCTCCGGCTCCCAAGCGACTCTGGGTCACCCCGGCTAGACGACCGAAGACAGCATGAAATCGATGCTGCACCTGCTCGAGGAAGGCTGCGACCTGAGCTTCTTCCACCAAGTTCACGGTGCAGCCGCCAAAGCCGCCTCCGGTCATTCGAGCGCCAATGCAGCCGGGCGCCGCCCACGCCGCCTCAGCCAGAGTATCCAACGCCTCACAACTCACGGCGTAGTCATCCCGCAAGCTCAGGTGCGAAGCCGCAAAGAGCTCGCCCACCCGACGCGCATCGCGTTGTTTGATGGCTTGCGCGGCCTGCTCGACGCGCTCGTTCTCAGCGATGACATGGCGAGCACGCGCGAAGGCCAGCGCGTCGAGCGAGCCCTGCAGCCGCTCGAGGTCGCCCCAGGTTGCATCGCGCAAGGTCTTGATTTCTGGTCGGTAGTTCTGCATCTTCGTGAGCGCGCGCGCGCACTCGAGCTGACGTTGGTTGTACTGCGACGAGGCGAGGTCGTGACGAACGCTGGTGTCGAGGACCAGCACTGCCCACGCTTCGGGCATCGCGACGGGCTCAATCTCGAGCGTTCGGCAATCGAGCTTGAGCGCGCAGTTCGGCTGTCCCAGCAAGACCGCAAGCTGGTCCATCAGCCCACACTTCACACCAGCAAATCGATGCTCCGCCTGCTGCATGCTGCGGGCCAGCGCTCGGCGCTCGAAGCTGAGACCGTTCACCTGCCCCAACGCCAACGCTATCGCCGCCATGGAGGCGGCAGAGCTGCTCAAGCCGCCGCCCAGCGGCAGGTCCGCATCCAGGAGCAGGTCCATGCCGCGCAGTGGCCCAGCCAGCTCATCCGCCAACAGCCGAACGATGCCCTCGGCCCGTCGGCCCCAACCCGCCGACTCGGACATGCCTTCTTCGAGGCGAAAGACGTGCGCCTCTTCGAAGGCTGTCGATCGTATACGAAATACCCCATCTTCACGCCCCCGCCCGAGCATTTGGATCCCTCGGGCGATGGCGCCGGGCATCACCAAGCCTTCGTGGTAGTCGGTGTGCTCTCCAATCAGGTTCACCCGGCCAGGCGCAAAGCCCTCGAACGCCGCGGCAGCCTGAAAATGGTGACGAAACAGGGACTCCAGCGGCTTCATGGTGTTGCTCTCGCGCTGGCCTCAGCGCTTGCAAAAAGTTGGGGGAATCAGGTCAAGCGCCAAATCGACAAAATGTTGGGGGAATCAGGTCAAGCGCCAAATCGACAAAAAGCTGGGGGAATCAGGTCAAGCGCCCAATCAACAAAAAACTGGGGAAACAGGCCAAGCGCCCAATCAACAAAAAGCTAGCGCCGAGGCGGCGCAAAGCCACGGCGCTGGTAGAACTGCCAGGCATCGAAGAGCATGCGCTCCGGTTCATCGAAGCGCG
>JAVFAO010000212.1:0-11855 GCA_034002465.1 Myxococcota bacterium | reverse complement strand
GGCTGCAGTGCTGAATACGACCCCGGAAGATCAGGCTATCGCTGAACAGGTGGCCAGAGAGCTGCTCTTCCCCAAGCCCAGCGATCAAGGCGATGCCCGTGGTGGTGCACCGGAGCGTGACGCCGCTCCCGCCGCGCCCCCTGCTCCCATCGACGATCCCACCGCAGGAATACTTGCGGATCTGGCTGCCTTCGATTTCGATCTCGACGCCATCGACGACCTCGCGCAGCTCGAGGAGGCTCTGGCCGAGGAGCAAGAAAGCGGATTCGGCGCCTTCGAGCTCTTCGAGCGGCTCTACTCTTCGGCTGTCCGTGAGGAACGCGCTCTGGCCGAGCTGTGCATGCTCTTCGGCGGCCCGGCAGCGCTGCAGGCCGAGGCGATCTTGAAGCTCTCTGAACTCCGCGGCTGGCTCGAGGGTCAGCTCTCGGCGCAGCTCGGGGAGCTTCGCCCTGCTCACGTCTACCAAGCCTGTAAAGCTGGGCTCTCGGATTGTCTCGAGCACGGCTGTGAACACACCTGGGAGCGAGTGGGGACCCTGGCCGGAACCCAGCCCGAGGCGCTCCCCGAGCTCTACGCCGAGCTACTGGCCGAGGCCTCGCCTCGAGAGCTCGGGCGAAGCCTCTCCTTTCTGCAGCCCTTCGAGGCCGAGCTCGAGGCCGAGCAATACCATCGCTTTCGTGCCGATTGCCGTCAACGCGCTCGGGATCTGAACGACCTCGTCGAATTGTCCAAGGGTCTCGAAGAGTGGCTCGAACCCGGCGAGGAGCTCGTGCGGCGTTCCGCCGTGGAGAACCCCGTCCGCGCCATCGAAGCTGCGCAGTGGCTCGCTGAGCAGTACGGACGAGAGCTTCGCCCGAGCATCCTCGATGCGTGGCTGGGCTCCAAGGAGGAGCGGCCAGACCTAGAGGAGCTGAGCCAAGTCGTGGTCGATTGCCCGCGCTGGGAGAGCGAGCTTGCGCACGCCACCAAGCGCCATCTCGAGGCCATCGATCGTATTCTCGAGAGTGACTACGCCGTGTTGGATCCGGAGCCATCGGCAAGCGTTCCATTGCCAGATTCCTTGGCGGTACAGGTCGACTTCTGCGTTCAGCTCGAGGCGACCGGACTCAACGCAGGCAGCAAGAGTGCCGGGAGACTGTGCACCCACTGCATGCTCTCGGTCCGTCACACCGCGCATTTCCTGCCGCTCTTGGATGCCTTTCTCGAGAGAAAAGTCTTGCCCGATGACGTCGAGGCTGTGGTTGCAGCAGCCCGCAAGCTGGGCATCGATCCACAGGAAGTCTACGACCGGGTTGGGGATGCGCTGCGGCAGTTGGAGTTCTTGATTCGCGGGGATGGCCGCGACGCCGAGCGCTACCAACGTCTCAGCGAGCGCGCCAAGGGTATTCCAGAGGAGCTGATGTCGGAGCTCTGTGCCATTGCGTCGCGCAATCATAACCTGGAGGCCATCGCCAGCCTGCTCGCCATCAACCTAGGCAGCGCCTGTGCCCACCTGTCCGAGGATATCGTGCCCGAGGCGATGGGCTATCGCGGCATCGGCAGTGGGCCCAACTTGCTCAAACAGTGGTTTGGACACCGACACAGCATCCACGATCCGCTGCGCTCCCAGATCAAGAGCATGGTCAAGGACGCCCTCATCGAGCTCGCTTTCGACTGGATGGGCAAGGCCGGTGGCAGCGGGAAGCAAGGCTTGGTACCTCAATCCGCCACCCGCCCCTTTCGGGTCGGTGACGAGCTCGACAGCGTCGACATCGAGAACTCCCTCGATGCCCTGGTGATGAGCGGGCGTCGCCTCGAGGAGGCTACGCCCGAAGATCTCTACGTCGCCGAGACCGCGCGCGGGCGCGCCGCGCTCTGTATGCTGATTGACATTTCCGGTTCGATGTCTGGAGAGGACCTGGCCATCTGCTCGGTCGCCGTGGTCATGCTGCTCGGGAAGCTCGCGCCGCAGGAGGTATCCCTGGCTGTGTTCGAGAGCAACACCCACGTCATGAAGTCGTTTGATGAGGACGCGGATCTGGACGAGCTCGCCGACAAAGTGCTGGAGCTGCAAGCGACGGGTGGCACGCAGGTTGGGGCGGCCCTGACCTGGGCCCGTGAGCAGCTTGTTGGGATGGGCGAGGCAGACCAGCACATTCTGTTCGTCTTGAGCGACTTTGCCTTCTTCGAGAAAGAGGAAGAGCTGCGCCAGCACGGCTTGGCGCTCGCCGATCTGGGTCTGACCTTCCTGGCAGCGCACCACGGCTATGTGGATCGAAGCTCGCTGGAGGTCCTACGGGCGTCGATGGGGGGACAGGTGCTGAAGATGGGCTCGCTGCAGAAGCTGCCGGCGCTGCTCATCGACGTGCTCGCGCAGATTGGCGATGGCAGCTTGCGTTGAAGAGCTCGAACGCTTTGAGTGGCTGACTCGGCGGCTCTCTCTTGCTCAAGGTCCCTGGAGGAAACCGAGGGCGGGTGGCAGCCCGAGGCGCGGGGCCAATCACTCTACCGCTCTCCACTCACCTCCCTGGCATAGGAAGATGGGATTGATGCATCGCGCGCCTTCGTCACAGGGGCCAGAGCAAATGCAGTCCCAACTACCGTTGCTGCAGGTGCACGAGCCCTCGCGACCATCAACGGAGCAGAAGCTCCCGCTGCAGTTGGCGTCGGGGACACAGTCAGGCTCGTTGCTCGGATAGACGTTGAGCTCGAGGGGACCGATGTCGATGCGGTCGTTACGGAGCGTCGAATTGACTGGAGGTGAAAGGGCCCACAGCGAGGCAGCCCTCGGCTTCCTCGTTGAGAGGCCAGCTCTTCGATGATGCTCACGTTTGCTGCTCCTTCTCAGTGACCTGAGGGGTGCTCTTCGGGTCGACCCACAGAAAGCCTTTTCAGCTTGACTGTCCCGAACTGCTTGCGCTAAGGCGGCTCCAACGCACACCCGTGGGTGCCGCTCGCACTCACAGGTTGCCAGTCGAGGAGTGAAGGTCATGAAACAGTCTGCTCTTGTCGCGTTGCTCGCTTCCCTCTTCCTCTTCGCCTGCGGTGAGGATGATCCCATGCCCACACCGGACACCGACCAGGTCGAAGATGTGGACCAGGTCGAAGATGTGGACCAGGTCGAGGAAGTGGACCAGGTCGAAGAAGTCGATCAGGTCGAAGAAGTCGATCAGGTCGAGCAGGATGAGTTGCCCCCCCCGCCAGCGACCGAGCGCGTCATCGTCTTCGGGGACAGCCTCTCGGATATTGGCACCTATATGCCCGTCACCTCTCTGACCGGAAACGGACAGGCGCCCTTCTTCGGCGGAAAGTTCACCACCAACAGCTTCTCTGGCTACACGCCCGAGAACAATCAGAGCACCTCCATGACCTGGGGCGAGCTCGTCGCGCTTGAGCTCAGTTTGATGATCACGCCTCACGAGGTGGGAATTGGCACCCAGAGCGTGAAGTGCCCTGCCGCCGCCTCCCCCGAGCTCGCCAATACCTGCACGGGCTATGCTCAAGGCGGCTCGCGCGTCTCCGATCCAAAAGGCGTTGCTAACCCCGAGGGTACGGGACTCATCAACGGCCAGCCCACCGTCTTCACCCGTCCGCTGGTCACGCAGGTGGCCGACCACCTGACGCGATTCTCCGCTTTCGAGGACACCGACCTGGTCTTCGTCTGGGGCGGCAACAACGACGCCTTCGCCAATTTCGAGGCCGTCGGAGACGCAGTGCTCACGCCCGAGCAGGCCATCACCGCCATGCAGACCGCCGCGACCGAGCTGGCGACTCTGGTTCGTGACCAAATCCTCGCCAATGGCGCCAGCCGCGTCATGGTGCTCACCTTGCCCGACTCCTCCTACACCCCGGCCTTCGCCAACGCGCCTGCCGAGCACAAGGCGCTGTTGAGCCAGCTCATCGTCGCCTTCAACCAAACCCTGAAAGCCGCTCTCGAGGGTGCAGACGTCGAAATCATGGAGATGGATGCGGTTTTCGTGGACCTCTTCAGCAATCCCGGTAGCTATGGGCTGAGCAACGTCAGCGAGACCGTCTGCGATCCCACACGCATCTCACTCTTGACCCAGGGCGCCGAGACCAACGGCTCCTCGCTGTTCTGCAACATGTCAGCGGGTCAACCTTTCTTCGGCCTGCGTGATGGCGCCAATCCCGAGACCTGGCTCTTCGCCGATGGCGTTCACCCCAGCACTGGCGGTCACGCCGTACTCGCCGAGGTGCTCATCGACCAGCTTCGCACCCTGGAGTGGATCCCTGCAGAGTGAGGCAGAGCACCATGACCCACTCGATACGTATCGCGTCGCATTCCGGTTGTGTGCGGCTACGAGCAGAAGCACCTTCGGATTCGCGTCTTCCCCTCATTCTGCCTCGCATTGGCGGCCCATGCCGTCTCGGAACGGTGCTCATTCCACGATGCCCTGGTTGGGGCGAATGATGATTCGCCCCTACGCACTGGTTCTCCACGATGCCTTTGTAGGGGCGAAAAATCTTTCGCCCCCTATGCAACGACGGCGAACCACACCCTAGGGTCATCCACGATGCCCTGGTTGGGGCGAATGATGATTCGCCCCAACGCACTGGTCCTCCACGATGCCTTTGTAGGGGCGAAAAATCTTTCGCCCCCTATGCAACGACAGCGAACCACACCCTAGGGTCATCCACGATGCCCTGGTTGGGGCGAATGGAAACCCCTCAGCTCGATACATTCGAAAGTGAGCGAAGGGCACGCATCCTCTCGACATTCCGGAGGAATTGCTGCTGTCGAGAGGTCGGTCCCCGAGAGCGAGTGAATGCAAGTGCTGGCAAGCCAAGCTTCGTCTGGACTTTCCTGAACGGTCGATGTGTGTCGAGCTCAGCCACTTGGACGAGCCTGAGCAGGGCCCCATCCTGACCCTGTATCAACGCGTGCCGCCCGACGAGAAGAGCAGCGGATAGCTCACCTCGACCACACCTCCATCAGGTGCCGGAAAGCGCAGCGCTGCAAAGACGTCGAAGATGCAGGCGGTGGCCTCTGGGTTGGACACACCCTCGCTGGGCTCGATCGAGAGCTGACTCACTGCGCCCTGAGCGTCGATGGTGAAGCGCGCGATCAGCTTCCCCTCCAGCCCTGGATCGAGCAGCAGGGCCTGTTCGTAGCAGGTTTTGAGCTCGTCCTTGTGCTCGCCGATGGTCTCTTTGATGACCGCCGCCGCCAGCGCGCCCTTGGGCGCCTCGTCAGGACGGAAGATGAAAGGATATCGCACCTGTGTAATGCCGTCCTCGATGGCCTCGAAGCGCCACTTGGCAGCGGCCTCGAGCACACAGGCATCGAATGAAGAGGCGAACTCACTCTTCTCGATGCGCACCTCGTCGACCACTCCGCCCGCAGCTATCGTGAAGTGCAGCTCGAGCTTGCCAGCGCTCTCGGGTTGCTGCAGCAGGAGCTGCTCATAGCAGAATTGAATGCTCGGGGTTTGGGCGCGGACGCTGGCCTGGATGCTCTCCCGGCTACGACCCGCTTCCTGTGCCGTCGCGCTCGCGGCGGCGCCAAGCGTTAGGACGAAGACGAGAGAAACGACGGTGCTCTGCTTGGTGTTCATGGTGCTCTCCTGGAGAGGGGGAAGCGCGAGCGGTGAAGGACCGCTCTTCATGTCCTCTCGAAAGGGGGGTACGGCTTGTCGGGAAACGTGACCGGCGCGAGGCACTTTTTTTTTCACCACGCTCTCGGCGAGAGCAAGCCGCTCGTGTAGCTTGCTGCTGGACTCGCTGATGCGGGCGTCCTCGGTCGATTTGGGCGGAGCACATGGCCAAGCAGCTATCCCAAGAGGAACAAGAAGAGACCTTGGATTCTCAGAGCCTATCGCCGGGACGCTCTTCGTCGTCGTTGGAGGACGCTCCAGAGGCGCTGGACAGCCTGGAAGGCGAGCTGGCGGCGCTCTTCGAGTCAGAGCTCCCGCCCTCAGCGCTGCTCGGCCAGGTCTGGGCCGGCAAGTACCGTTTCGACGCCTTCATCGGCGAGGGCGGCATGGGACGTCTATTCCGGGTCAGCCACCTCGAGACGGGTGGGACCTTGGCCATCAAGCTTCTCGCCGGCGCGAAGTCGAGCGCCAAGGCGCGGGAGCGCTTTCGCATCGAGGCCCGCAATGCGGCGCGCTTGCGTCACCCCAACACGGTCAGGGTCTACGACTGTGGTTTCGAGCATGGCCATCATTATCTGTTGATGGAGTACGTGGACGGAGTGTCGCTCGAGGAGCTGGTTCGGCGTTTGGGGCCGCTGCCTTGGCAGCGAGTGGTGCCGATTTTGGTGCAGGTTTGCAAGTCGCTCTGGGAGGCGCATGAGCAGCGCATCGTGCACCGGGACATCAAGCCCGCCAATCTGCTGCTGAGCGCGATGCCGGGAGCGCACGACTTCGTCAAGGTTGCGGATTTCGGTATCTCTCGGGCGCTCGAGGGCGA
The DNA here is from genome assembly GCA_034002465.1 of Myxococcota bacterium. Taxonomy (GTDB): domain Bacteria; phylum Myxococcota_A; class Bradymonadia; order UBA4248; family JAVFAO01; genus JAVFAO01. Next base: position 5,444 of record JAVFAO010000212.1, on the reverse strand, counting down.
GGGTGCCGATACGCAGGGGATTTTGGGCTCACCACAGACAATGGCGCCGGAGCAATGGTCCGGCGAGGCGGTGGGACCGGCAGCAGATCTCTACGGCTTGGGCTGTACCGCCTACCATCTGCTGACCGGCCATCCCGTATTCCAGGCAAGCTCCATGGCGAGCCTGGGACATCTGCATGTGAACGTCGAGCCAAAGGCGCTGGCAGAGATGGTCGAGGGCATCCCGCTTGCGCTCAGTGGGTGGGTGCAGCGGATGATGGCCAAGCGCCCCGAGGCCCGCTTCGAGAGCGCCCAAGCGGCCTTGGAGGCGCTCGAACAGGTTGAGCGCTCGAACACCGTGTCCCGCAGCGCTGAGCTCGAGGCTGAACCAAGAAAGGAAGCGCCAACCCCGTCTCCAGGCGCCGCTCCGGTGCCGTCGACGGTGGGAGGGGCGAAGCGGATGCCCCTCGTCGTGGGGCTGTTGGCGACCTTGCTGCTGCTCGGTCTCACGTTTTGGTTCCTGCTTTCGAAAACGGAACGCACGCCAGCTTCTTCCTCCACGGCAGCGTCCTCGCCCCCCTCTGCACAGCTCCAGGCGCCGGCGGCGCCGAGCGAGCCATCGCAGCCGACGCCGTCACTCGCTATCGAGGCGGAGCCCATTGCTCCGCGCTCGTTTCGCAGGCCTTGTATTCAGCAGGATGGCCAATGTCGCTCTGAGGACACGCGCGCCTGGTGTGATGCCGAGGGCACCGTCTTGGCTTGTTGCGCGCCCGGCATGGTCCCTGCCGGCGATCGGGGGATGTGTACCTGCGCCGCTGGCGGCGTGCACGACCTCGCGCTGCAGCAGAAGGGTTGCCCTGCCCCGTTGGTGACGGACGTCAAGGGGTCGGTGCAGGCCACCATTTCGGCGCTGCAAGGGAGGTGGAAGGCCTGCTACCAAGAAGCCTTGCTGGATGCTCCGCAGGTGTCGGGTAGGGTGCTGCTCACGTTTGCGGTGGGGCCCGGCGGCGAGGTCTACGATGCCCGGATAGCGGAAGGCGACCTCCCCAGCCTAGATGTACAGCGATGTATTCTGGACGCGCTGGAGCAGGCGCGCTTCTATGAGCCAGCAGACGGGTGGGTGGAGATCTCCTACCCAGTGCACTTCAACACCGAACCCTGACTTCTTGTCGATTGGGCTTCTTGTCGATTGTGGCTTCTTGCCCTGTTCCCCCCAGTTGTTGCGTGCCATCCCTGACAGCGAACGAAAGCAAAGGCCTTGGCCGCGGACTCAGCCCTTGCTAGCATAGGCGGGTGTTCGTCGAGACGAGGCCTTCCCCTTTTCGCCTCCCTGCTTCCTCTTTGCTCCTTCCTCGTTCCTCGTTCCTCATAGGAGACGTCATTGAGCACCCTCGTTCATCCCCAACAGCAGCGTGCGCTTCGCTATGGTTTCGACAAGGATGCCTGTCTGCTCACGCCCGAGCGCAGCATCTCTCTGGGTCTGCCACTGCTGGGCGCGGTGATGGGCCAGAAGGCCAGTCGCATTGCGGCCTGCAGCAGAGAAGCCGAGGGTCATCTGCTCCGCCTCTTCGACGCGCAGAGCGGTGACGCCTTGGGCGTGTTTGGTCCTTTCGCCGGCTCGCTGCGGGCGCTCTGTCTCGACCCCAGCGAGCGTACCATGGCTGCCGCCTTTGGCCCTGCCTTCGTCGCCTATGACGCTGGCCTCGGTGACGGCTCGACGAACGAATGCCAAACCAGCGCCCGCAGCGGCGTATTCTTCTTCGAGCTCGAGACGCGCAGGCATCTCTGCTTCTACCCTCACCGTTGTTTGCCTCGTCCGGCTCTGGCCATTCGAGCTGAGCAGGCTTTTCTGGCTTTGGACAACGAACTCCTCGTTCTCGATCTGCACACCGCCGAGCCGGTGTGGCGGCTCTCCGGCGAACGCGGTTCGTATGCTCATGTCTGCCTGGACGAGACAGCAGAGCGGATGGTCGTGGGTTCGCGTCAGGGTGTGCTCAGCCTCTTTCGGCGCGATGGGGATGGCTGGCAGCTCGAGGGCGCCTTCGATGACCCCGAGAGCGGGGCTGATGCCATCGACAAGCTGCACCTCAGCCCAGAGGAGCTGAGGGTGCAGCGCCGCGATCGCTTGCAACGATGGTCGCTGCAAGGGTCACAGCCCAGCTTGCTCGATGAGATTGACCTGCGTTGGGCGAGCGGCACCAACGACAGCCTGGACTTCGCCTTCTGCGAGCGCCTCGACGGTGAGCTCTGGCTGTGCCGACTCATCTCGGACGATGAGGTTGAGGCAGAGCCGCAAGAAAGCCAGCAGGCGTCGTACATCTTCAATCCCTACCACGAGAGCGACGAGCATCGTGAGCGCCGCGAGCGGCGCGGCCTCAGTGACGCCGAAGAGCGGCTGCTCGGGGCCTATGCCGAGCAGAGCCCTGCCCACGCCGCGATGGTGCAGCTCCTTCATGCCCTGCTCGAGTCGCCCAGCCACCAGCTGCTGGCCAGGGATACCCTGCCTGCCGTGGCCGATGCGTTTGGACGCAGAGCCATGCTCTACCCCACCGAAGCCGAGGCGCTGCTCTTCGCAGGGCTCGAGACCAACTCAACCGAAACCCTGTGGGTGGCGCTCCGCGTGACGATGCAGCTCGCCCAGAGACACCTGCTCTCAGCAGAGCTACCACGGGCCTTGGGCGAGGCGCTGAGCGACGCTGACGTGGACGCGGAGCTCACTCGGCTCGGGGCGCAGGTGTTGTGGTTGCTCGTTCGCGGCAGCCGCCCGCAGAGCAGCCACGCTCGAAGCACCTTGCACCCTTCTTCGACGCGTCCCTCCACCACGCCAGCGCTGCTTGCCCTCTATCAACGTTGGCTCGGCAGCAGCGACGAGCGCACTGCTTGGTATGCCTCGATGTGCATCGCACATGTGCGACAGCGAGAACACGGCGAGAGGCTGCCGAGCGAGCATTTTCGGGCCTCTGTGCTCAGTGATGAGGAGCTGGGGATACGAACGCCGTCGCCTGAACGACGCTCCGAGACGGTCTCTTGTGCTCAGCATCCCAGTCGTGCAGCGTTGGAATCTGCTTCCCTGCCCGCCTCCGCACGTCGTTGCATGGTCTGCGGAAGCGACGATACGGTGACAGTCAACCACGAGCGCTGGGGCTATACCGGAGGACGCTGCGAGCTTGAGGAACTTCGTTGTCAGTCCTGTCGCTTGTATTCCACCTATGAATTCGAGGACTAGCCACTTCAGCGCCAGTCCGTCCTCGTCCCCTGAAAGAGTGAGTAGCGAACGCTTGCTCAGATTCGCGGGTCGGACCTGGGAGACATCCCGCTTGGACGGCCGAGCCTGGGACCGAACACTACGGTCGCGGCCCATCGCTTGGGGGCGACCGACCGGACCGACCGAAAGCGAACTTGCGTCGGGCACGCGCTCTGACTAGTCTGGAACGACATCGTGGCGGCTCTCAGGAGCTCAGCCCCCTGGCGCATTCAAGATCCACATGAACGACCGATTTCGCATTGTCATCATCGAGATTCGAGCCGGAACCCAGGTGGAGGACGTGGCGGAGTCCTTGGCGTTGCTGGTGGGCGGCGACGGCGCTGATTGGGCTCGGCGACTGCGACGTTTGCCTTGTGAGCTGAGCCGCGAGTCGACGCTCGACGCGGCAGAGAAGGTGCTGTTCCTGGTCGAAGGCTTTGGCGTTTCGGGCCAGATCGAAGAGCTCGTGCTCGAGGCACCTGCGCCGGCTGCCATTGACGAGCACAGCCACCAGCCCAGGGTGCTCGACCTGAGCAAGGCGCTCTTGTCTGGTAGCGCTTCGCCTCGTGCCACCGCGAAGACCTCCGAGCCCCCTACCCCCTCGAGGCCGCAGCAGGCCGAGCAGCCTGCCGCAGCGCCCCTCAGCGAGCCTCCATCCCCAGCACTTCCGCAGGAAACGCTGGCTCCCCCTGCCGTCTCAGCCCCGGCAGTTGTCTCTGCGGCCCCGAGCCCCCAGCCTCCCGCTCCTGTGTCGGCGTTCATGGCCACGGCTCCTGCGCCAACACCCGCTGCCGCACCAACACCCGCTCCGCTTCCGCCGTCTGCGCCAGCGCCTGCCGCCGCTGCCCCCAATACCGACGCTCCACTCAGCGCTGCTGGCCGTCCACCTGGCTCGGTCCCCTACATCTATCGCCAGCGCCGTCTGCCGGCAGGTCACACGTTCTTCTCCCGCTTGTCGGCTTCGCTGCCGTCCTTGGTCGCGAATCTCAAACGCTTCTTCGTCCCCATTGCTGCAGGCTCGGTGCTGCTGCTCTCCTTCTACGGCTTCTGTAGCTCTCCTTCCGTGGAAGAGGTGAAGGAGAGCGAGCCCAAGTCCGAGCACGCCGCCACTCTTCAGGCTGTGCAGTCCATGGCCGAGGACAACCGCCGGCTCAACGACCAGCGGCAGGCGCAAGCGGCGCAGGCGATGTTCTTCGCCGAGCATGGACGTCCTCCACGAGATGTCCAGGAGCTCGTCGAGATGGGCTACCTGCCTCCCGCGCTGGCCGCCGAAGTACCCACTCTGCCCCCAATGGATTTGGGAGGTGGACAAGGTTCGAGCGGCGGTGGGATGCAGTTCGTGCACAAGACCTGTGGGAGCTGCGGCAAGCCGGTCTCCAGTTCGGCGCAAGTGGGCGATACCTGCGAGCATTGCGGGGTTCGCTGGGGTTACGAGAACGTCACCACCCTCCCCTGAGCATTTCCAATGGCCAAGCGCAAGCTCCGCTGCATCGTGGTCGACGACCGAGAGTACCTTTGGTCGGTCAAGCCCATTGACGCCAACTACATCCTCGTGCGCCTCTGGCGCGTGGGCGAGGGGAAGCAGGTCCTCGCCAACGTGCGCATCCGCTTCGACGATCCCTGGGTGCACTACGGCGAGCTCATCACGGCGCGCACTGAGGAGGCCCAAGCGGCGGTGGCCAAGCACTTTGTTCTCGAGCCCTTGCGCCCCAAGGACGTGAGCGTGCTCATCCGACAGCTCGAGCTGCTCGCGCCAAACGTAGGACACTTCGAGTGGTCTCGCTCTGGAGGACTGGTGGCGGTTGCAGACGCCACCTGTCCTGGCCAAGCCGTTCGTTGGGAAGTGATTGACCCCGAGTTCACCAGAGACTGAAGCAAGTGCGGCCGAGGCAGGAGCCTTCGGGGCAGTCTTCATCGACGCTGCAGCCGCAGACCCCGTCGACGGTGCACTTGCTTCCCGAGTCCTCTCCCACACAGTCCTCGTCATCGACGCAGCCGCAGTATCCGTAGAAGGTGTTGCAGACCTCGCCGCGGATTCCCACGCAATCGCTGTCGCTGCGGCAGCCGCAGGTGCTACCCAGGCAGGTTTGGCCGTTCTTGGAGTCGACGCAGTGTTCGTCGCGCACACAGGGGTTGCAGCCCTGACTCTCGAGGTCGCAATGACGCCCTTCGGGGCAATGCGTGTCGTCTTCACAGCCGCAATCCCCCGAGCCGAGGCAAT
>JAVFAO010000211.1:0-11903 GCA_034002465.1 Myxococcota bacterium | reverse complement strand
CGAGTTTGCTGGGTACCGGTGATTTCGAACAGGCCGCCGAAGTCTATGAGAGCTACGCGGCGGCCTATCCCGAGCATGAGGTCGCCCCGGCGCGCCTGTCCATCCTCTACGAGCGGCAACTGGGCGACGCCGCCAAGGCCTGCACCTGGTACACCAAGCTGGCGACTTTCCGCCCCAATGACGCCAACGTCGTGGCCACCCGTGACTTCTTGTGCACCGCCCCCAAGGAGTGAGCGAGCCCGCAGCTGCCTCGCTCTTCACGCCTGTCTCCCCCGAAAGTCCTGATATCCGAGTCGGTTTCGGACCAGCAGAGCGGTGCTTGACAGCGTCGCCATCGAGAGTAGCATTTCACGGTGTACAGTGTGGGTGAAGCTTTCCAGGCTTCCCGCCTACACCAACATCGAGGCAGTAGCGCTGATGCATCAGGATTCTCCTGGCCCCACTCCTCCAGAACAGCTCAGCATCGATTTTGCCGCTCCCTTCCTCGACGATTTCGACCACCTCGTACAGCGGGTCAGAAGCTACCACCCCGATCCTGATCTCAGCACGCTCGAGCGAGCGTTTCGCTACGCGGCCGAGAAACACCACGAACAACGTCGTAAGTCGGGCGAACCCTACATCATCCACCCGCTTGGCGTCGCCGAGGTCGTGGCCCAGCTCAAGCTCGATATCGCGAGCTTGTGCGCGGCCCTCCTGCACGACGTGGTCGAGGATACCCCCACTACGCTCGATGAGCTCAGGGAGCGCTTTGGGGCGGAAGTGGCCACCCTGGTCGACGGCCTCACCAAGCTGAGTAAGCTGCGCTTCTCCACACATGAGGAGCATCAGGCGGAGAACTTCCGAAAGATGATCGTGGCCATGAGCCAGGACATCCGGATCATCTTGATCAAGCTCGCCGATCGGCTCCACAACATGCGCACCCTCGAGCACATGCGCGAGCAGAAGCGCTTCGACATTGCGCAGGAAACCTCGGATATCTATGCGCCTCTGGCGAACCGCTTGGGCATTGGTTGGATGCGCAGCGCTTTGCAGGACCTCTCCTTGCGCTTCCTGCATGCCGAGGAGTATGTCGAGCTCGAAAAGAAGGTCGAGAGGGTCGAGGTTGAGCGTGGCGCCTACATCGAGGAGGTGATCGAGGTCCTCGAGAAGGTGCTCACCGACCAAGGTATGAAAGGCTTCACGGTCCAAGGACGACCGAAAGCCATCTACTCCATCTACCGCAAGATGAAGCGCAGCAACGTCGAGTTCGAGCAACTCTACGACCTGTTGGCGTTTCGCATCCTCGTCGACAACGTCTCTGCTTGCTACGCGGCGCTGGGATACGTCCATATGCTGTGGCATCCCATCCCGGGTCGCTTCAAGGACTACATCGCGCTGCCCAAGCCCAACATGTACCAGTCGCTGCACACCAGCGTCTTGGGCCCGTATCGCGAGCGCATCGAGATTCAGATTCGTACCTTCTCCATGCATCAGGTCGCCGAAGAGGGGATCGCGGCGCATTGGCTGTACAAAGAGGGACGCATCAGTCCTGGTGATGACGAACGCAAGTTTGCCTGGCTCCGGCAGCTTGTCGAGTGGCAACAAGATGTCGATGACCCCAAGGAGTTCCTCGACACCGTCAAGATCGATCTCTTTCCCGATGAGGTCTACGTCTTCACGCCTCGCAGTGAGGTGAAGAGCTTCCCCAAAGGCGCCACGCCCATCGATTTTGCGTATTCTGTTCATAGCGAAATTGGTCACCATTGTGCCGGCGCCAAGGTCAATGGGGCGATCGTCCCGCTCAAGTATCAACTCTGCAACGGCGACATCGTCAGCATCATCACCAACCCCAACCAGCGGCCCAAGCAGGACTGGCTGCAGTATACCGTTACCAGCCGTGCGCGGACCAAGATCAAGCAGTTCGTGCGCAAGGAGCAGCGCGACCGCAGCCGGGAGATTGGCCAGCAGCTGCTCGAGAAGTCACTCAAGCGCGTGGGAATGACCCTGGTTCGCCTCGAGAAATCTCCTGAGCTCGAGAAGATGCTGCGTGCCTACGGCGCTTCGACTCTAGATGACGTGCTCGTCAACGTTGGTCTGGGAAAACTTCAACCCGAGGCCATTTGCGAGCGCTTCACGCCCAAGGAGAGCAAGGAGGACGAGGGCGAGGCCGATGCTCGCCTGGACAAGCTGCTCAATCGCATCAAGCGTCGCTCGCAGACGGGCATCAGCGTGGATGGTGTGGACGATATCATGGTCCGTTTTGCCAAGTGCTGCACCCCGGTTCCGGGTGAGCCGATCATTGGCTTCGTCACACGCGGCCGTGGGGTGACGGTGCACGCCAAGAGCTGCACCAAGATCGACGACATGGAGTTGGAGCGTCAGATCGATTGTCATTGGGATGCGCGTGCCGCTGCCACTGAGCTCAAACGTGCCGTCAACGTGCGCGTGGTTTGCGCCGACAAGCCAGGCATGCTCACCACCATGACCCAGTGTTTCACTGGCCTAGGGATCAACATTACGCAGGCGCACTGTCGCACCACCGAGGAGGGGCGCGCGATCAACGCCTTCGAGGTGCTGGTCAAAGACGTCAAGCAGTTGCAGAACGCCCTCAAGTCTCTGGCGCGGATTCCCGGCGTTTACTCAGCGGAGCGGGTCATCGGCTGAGGCGAGTCGACGAGCTGTAGCTCGTCGCTGTCCGGCTCTTCCGGCGTAGCGGGCTGGTCCTTTGGCGGGAAGAAGAAGTGCCAAGGGCGAGTCAGCAGCCGCACGAGCAGGGTGCGGGCCAAGAGGCGGGTATCCTTGTACGAGACGCGGCGCGACTCCAGCGCCGTCATCAGCGCGAGCCCAAAGCTGACGCTGAAGTTCATCAGGCCGATGATGCAGACGCCGAGCAGCGTCTGCAGCGCGAACGCCAGGGGCAGCTCGTAGCCCAGCACATGAAAACCGATGCCAGTGTGCGCGGAAGAGAAGGCGATGTGTCGTATGTCGAAGGGCAGGCCAAAGAAGACACCGATGGTGCTTGCGCTGCCGAGGCAGAACCCGAGAAAAATGGTTCCTGCCACCGCGCCCAGATTGCGCTTCACAAGCGCAGCAATCCGCTCACTGAGCGCCTCGCCGAACAGCGCGAGCAGTAGGGGATGGCGAGCGAGACGCTCGGCGATGCGGGAATAGACGTTACGATTGTCGAAGTAGCCAGACACGAGACCGGCCATAAACAGGAATACACCTGCGATGCCGCCGTAAATGGCAGCACCGCTCGCCCAGGGGTGCTGAGAATCGAGCAGATACTGCGCCTTTTCGGGTGATGCGATGGGATCGCCGCTCAGCGAGATGAGGTAGGCGATGAGGATGGCGAGTGGAAAGGCGGTGCTGAGGTTGCCGACGAAGGAGATGAACTGACTGCGTGCGACGCGGACGATGAGCTCGGCCAGCCCTGGAACATCGATGGAACCACCTTCGCCATCCATCGAACGGGCGATGGCGCTCGCCGTCATGGCGGGCTGCTTGGTCGCGAGCACGGCTCCGCTGGCCTGGATCAGCAGGAAGGCGAGGGCATAGTTCAGACTGTAGAGCGTGGCGTCGGCGGCGAGGGAGAGGTCAAAAGTGTCAATGAATATCTTGAATACAGCGAAGACGGCGACGATGAGGCCGCCTCCCATGCTCGCGCGGAGAAAAGCGAAGTATTCCTTTCGAGTGGCTGTGATGTACTTCGTTCCGCGTCGCGCAGCGTGCTCCACGACCTGATAGGACATCAGATCGACGCTCTGCTTGAAATGCTCCTTGAGGCTGTTCCGCGTATTCTCCGCGTTAACCAGAGTGCGAATCAGTGTGGTCAGGGCATCGCGGAATCTGTCGTCGACTGGGATATCCTGTGCCTCGCCCTCGAGGCTGAGTGGGCGGCGGGCGAGCCGCGCTTGCAAGGGGCTCTGTGCGCAGGAACGCTCGGCATCCTCCCCTCCGACGGAGGACGCTGCAGGCAGCTCGGGCTGCTGCGCCTGCTCCTTGACCCGAGCCCGCTTCTCACGGCGCCCTTCGATGACTTTGGCGCTGCTTTGAGGCGAAGCGGCTCTGAGCGGTCCAGTCATGTGCAACAGCACCTCTAGCCGTGCGATCTGCTGCAAGAGGCGGAAGGAGAGCGAGGTCAGCCGTAGGCTGGTGCCGAGCGATTGCTTCCGAACACGCAAGGTCGAGACCGTTTCCTTGCATTTGCCCAGGGTTTGCAGCAGCGTATCGAGATCGACTGCATTGTTGCAGTCGTTCTCTCCGAGTAGGGCGCTGACATAGGACAGCGATTCTTCGCTGAGGCGGATGAAGGGCGAGTCGAGCTCATCGAGCTCGGGCAGGCGTGAGGTGATGTCGGGGGCGAGTCCGAGGCTCGAAACGTTGAGGCTGAGGATGCGTATCGAGCTGATGACCTCGCAGCAGACCACTGCACGCGGTGAGGCGCCGAGGGCGGTGAAGAAGCGGCGCCAGGTGAGCTTGCCAATCAGTGACAGCCACTCGTGATCGTAGTGCCGCGCGAAGACCTGGCGGATCACTGTGCGCAAGTCCTGGGGCGGGTTGAGCTCCGGGAGCAAGCGATGGCTAATCCGTTGACCGAGCTCGTCCAGAAAGCCGCGGTCCGAGGTGATGCCAGACTCAGTAAACGCGGGCACCAAGCGAACATGACAGAGCACGCCGCAGATGCACTGCAAGAGAAAGGCTCGCCGTTCTTCGCTCTGCTCGACGAGCTCGCAGAGCTCGACCATGGCATCGTCGACTTGGTCTCGGGCGCAGTGGCGAAAGAGGTCAACCACCTCGATGAGGACCTGCAGTCCACGTTCCTCACTCGACTCGGGTGCCTGCTCAGTCGCCGAGCTCGTGACGGCAGCAACCCGCGAAGCATCGAGGCAGGCTTCCAAGCGCTGACGCCGTTCGAGCTTGTCGGGCATAGGGTGGGCTCCGCATCTGGAATGGGTTGGCGACGAAGAAGTGGGGGGAACAGGCCAAGCGCCCAATCGACAAGAAGGCCGAAGCGTCACAGGGGCGTTGCGCTGATGGCCTCTTGGCGTTGGCCTCACTGAGGGCTGTGCTTCGAACTTGGAGAACAGGCCAAGCGCCCAATCGACAAGAAACACCGACTTCGGGGCCTCAGCGTACCCTTCTCGGGCGTGCGGAGAATAAGGTAAAAGACCGTTGACGCCAAGGGGGGCAAGCGCAATGTGCGTGTTCCAAGTGGTAGAGCCCTGGCGATATCGAGCGCTGCTCTGCGTGCCGAACGGCTTCGCTTGACGTTGGGGGCGATGAGAGCGCGCGCATTGCACAGCAGGCGAATCTGTACAGAGGATTGAGATGGCCACCCTGATGCAAATGGCTCGACAACGAACACGAGAGGCAGCGCGATGCGGTGCGCTCGCTTCCATCGAGACGGAGCTACACGTGCTGCGATGTCCACGGGACAGCACGTTCGAGTCTGCGCTCGAGGACTACGTCGTGCTCATGCATCTCGCGAAGCGACCCTATCGCCCAGACCCAGGGGCCGCTCGCGCGAACCCATTTTTGCCCTACGAGCCTGAGCTCTTCGTCGCGAACATGGGCGAAGAGCATGTGCTACTGCTCAATAAGTTCAATGTCTTTGCCGACCACCTGCTGCTGGTGACGCGAGACTTCGTGGAGCAGGAGACGCTGCTGAACGAAGCCGACTTCAGCGCCATCGCCAGGCTGATGGCCGAGGAGGACGGACTTGCCTTCTTCAACTCGGGCCCCATCGCTGGTGCAAGTCAGCGACACAAGCACTTGCAGTTCGTGCCGCTCCCTTTGGGACCTCGAGACGTGCCGGCGCTGCCGATGCTGTCGCTCTTGCGGCAAGGCCAGCTTGGCTTTCGATATGCCTTCGAATCGCTCACACTCGACTGGGCAGCTCCGTCGATTGGCCAGGCTCTCCTCGAGCGATACCGTGCCCAGCTCAGCTCGCTGAAGCTCACGACAAGAGAAGCTTCGCAAGGACCGGAGCCTGAGCCCCCTTCGCCAGCTTTCGATTCTGCGCAGCGACCGCTGCCTTACAACCTCCTCTTGGGGCGCGACTGGATGGCTGTCGTTCCGCGCTGTCGTGAGTCTGCTGGCGGCCTCTCTTTGAATGCGCTCGCCTATGTCGGCTCGTTCTTCACGAATCAGCCGTTGAGTCTCGAGCAGATGCGCCAGCGAGGTGCTCTGCAGCTACTCGGTGAATGTGGCTGCGCCTCGAGTTGAATCGCTTGCGAGCACGTTCGCGGGCTCCACTCGAAGCGAAGCAATCGACAGTGAGCGAAGGGCACTCCATCCCGGCGAGTCATCGAGCGGGGTCGGTGCCCGAGAGCGAACGAATGCCAAAGCAGGAAACGACCGTGGCGCGTCGACAAATCGCGCGCAACGGCATACATCAGAAACGAGGAGCGTTGAGGCGCTTGCGCTGCTGCGATATCGGGCAGCCCGAAGCTCGCGTCGACGCCAATTCAATCAGTGAGAGCAGAGCGACCAAGGACAGCCAGCAAAGCACGAGCTTGGGCACCCTGGAAAGCGAACACCGAGATGGGAGCGAATGTGGACCGGAGCAACCAACGCATCTTGCTAGGACCCGAGGGCTTCCTTGCCTTCCTTTTGCTGGCGGCGCTGCCCGTCCTCACGTCCACCGCCTTCACCGATCTCCTTCTCCTGCGGCAGAGCGTCATGGCCTGGGGCGGGGCGGCCATCTTGGGCGCCTGGAGCGTACAGCTCCTGCGCCGTGGTCACCTGCGCATTGGTGCGGCACCAGCCACTGCAATGCTGCTCGCCCTCTTGGCACTCCTCGGCATTGCACTGCTTCGCGCGCCGCTTCCTTTGGCCAGCTTGCCCGACTTTGGGATGTGGGTTGCCGTCTTGGGCATTGTCGTCGCGATCGTGGCCCCCAGCGGGCGCGCGCCTGGTTTGCGCACCATGGCCATGAGCTTGGGCGCAGGCAGCTTGGGAGCGGCGCTGGTGGCGCTCTTGCTTGGACCAGAGCTCGCCCTTTCCCGCGAGCATGACGCGGTATGGATGGCGCTGGATGGTGCCGCCTATGCTGCCATCGCGTTGCCGCTCTGCGTCGCAGCGAGCCTACGAGAGAAGGATTGGACGCGCTGGTTGGCCATGCTCGGGGCCTTGGCCTCGATCTACGTGCTGGGGTCGATGCTCGGGCATGGAGTGGGACTCGCTGCGCTCATGGGGCTGGTCGCCTTCGAGCTCTACACCATGCTGGAGCGCAAGCGCTTTGGACTCTTCGTGCGTGCTGCGATCCCACTTGCCGTCGCCGCGCTGATGGTCCTGGCCGTCTCGGCCCAGACTGCGCCCGAACCAGATGCCGAGGCCCCCACCGAGCTCGATATCCGACAGCAGCCCCAGCTCGAGCAGACCGCCCTCCTGCCTGGCTCCGAAGGTGCCGAGCGCTTCCTCATCGAAACCGGCTTCTCGGCCTGGCTCAAAGAGCCTTTCGTGGGACATGGGCTTGGGCAAACGGCCAACGCCATCGAGCGTTATCGCGCCACAGATTCACCCTACTACCGTGCCCTCTCCTCACCGCTCCCTCGTTTCTCGTCCACGGGCAGCTCCCTGCTCGATATGGCCCTGGTTGCCGGTGTTTTTGCCGCTGCGGCGTTTCTCTTCTGGCTCGTCTTGGCGGCCGTCGCCTCAGCACGAGCGCTCTCACGTGGCGATACCGCGTCGGCCGAAAGCTATTGGGGCGCTGGTGCCGCCTCTTGGGTTGCTGTCGCGCTGGCAGTCCTCACTCCCTTGCTCCAGCTGCCTGCAGCCCTGGCTGCCGTGGCTGCCGCCGCTGCGTTCGCCTTTTCCAAAGACGATGCTCCGAGAACGCGACAAGAGCCCAGACGCCTGTGGCTGCGTCCCTTCGATTTCGGTTCCCAAGCCAGCACGGTACCCAGCTCCTTGGGCGCGCGCTGGCTCGTCTCACTCGCCGTGCTCGTGGGCACGGTCTTGCTCAGCGTCTTCATGGGCCAGCAGCTCTGGGCGAATTACCATCGCCAGTGGGGCGTGCTGCTCATGAAGCATAACGATCCGCAGCTGCGACGCGAGGCCATCGACAAATTCGACAGGGCCATCGCGATGCTTGGACAGGCAGAGAGCTACGCCCTGCGTGGTCTCGTTCAACTCGAGTATCGCGAGTTCCCCGCTGCCATCGCTTCATTCCAACAAAGCCTGGCCTTGCGCCCGGCCCAAGAGGCGGTCCACTATGCGCTCGCCGAGAGCTACCGTCGGGATCGTGAGCTGCTGCGCGCCCTCGAACAGTACCAAGCCGCCCTCACGCTCAATCCCCGTCTGGCCGAGGCGAGGCTCGCCATGGTCAGTATCTACAAGGCGCAGCGCGACACGCCCAAGGCCATCTCAGAGCTTCGCCTCGTCCTCGATGCCAAACCCAAGCCCAGCTTCGAAGCCAGGGCGCACTTCGAGCTTGCCCAGCTCTTCCTCGAGCAGCGAAGCCTCGCCGAAGCTGAGCGTCACATCGACCTGGCCGCGCGCATCGCAAGCGAAAACAAGCTCGATATCCCCACGGGACAGGTGTCGAGGGAACTGCAGAAGCTGCGTATTCGGGAGGAGGCCATCAAGCAAGGCAAACCACTGCCCACCCCCGGACACCACCATGGCCACTCGCATGGTCCCTCTCTGCCCATACCACCTGGAGGACAGCCTCCCGGCGCCGTCGACCCGCACGCTGGCCATGACCACGCCACGCCACCGATGCCCCTACCTGTGCCTACGGACCCTCACACCGGCCATGACGACCACGACCACCAACACTGAGCTCAGCGATGCCTGAGCGTCAGTCCTCCTACCTCCTCGTCGAGCCCCGCGAGGGTCAGCTCAACTGGCGTCGGACCTGGCGCGGCAAGCTGCGCCTTTGGATAAGGCTCTTCCTGCTCGTCAGCGTCTCCATTCTGGGGGCGACCTCGATCGTCTTTCTGCCCGACTTCATCTCTGACAGCGCCAAATTTGGTTCGGGCTATGTCTCTTTTTTCATTGGCTATTTGCTGCTCGCAGCCACAGGAGCCGGGTTCGCTTCGGCGAGCTGGCTCGCCTTGCGTCCCGAGTCCTTCGAGCTCGATGTGCGTGGCCGTCGCCTGCGTTGGACACGCCGCTCGCTCGCCGGACGCGATGAAGAGACCTGGCCGCTGAAAAGCATCAAGGCCTTCGTCCTCGAGAAGCCCAACTTCTTCCTCGGCCAGACCAGCGTCTGGGTGCTCTTCGATGACGGTGCCATGCGTCAGTGCGCCAAAGGCGAAGGCGAGGAGATGCGCGCACTGCACGAACGGCTCGAGCGGACCTTGCGCCGGTGACCTGCAGACGTGCTGGCGAGCGCTCGTCGCTCAGTCGATGGGGTCGATCAGCAGATAGGCCAGGAAGGTATAGGCCCACTCGCCCGTGCTCTGTGACCGTCCACCCATCTCCATGCTGAGCTTGCCATCACGCAGCTCGACCTCCACGCTGCGTTCGATGCAGGGGGCGTCGTTGCTCGTCGCTTCATCGTCGATCACCGTTTGGCCTTCGACCTTGACGTTGTGCGGGTCGTTGGGATAGCCGCGTGCAGGACGCCCCGCACCCACCGTGACTCGGTAGCGACCATTGGCCAAGGCGAACTCGAAGATGTTGTCGCGCCCATAATCATCATAGAGGTAGCTACGTTGCACCACGCTATACCCATCGCCCGAGTCGAAGCCGTAGAGCGTAATCGACGGGTTGCCGACATGCTCGCCGCTCCAGCCATAGCCGTCCTCATCGCTCCAGGCTTGCCAGCCCACCTTCAAATAGGTCTTGCCATCGAGCTCGAGCGGGCTTGCCGTGGGCTCGCCTGCTGGATCCTGGAAGTTGATGGCGTAGCTGCCGCGTGGGCGCGTGTCGTCGTCGACCTCGAGCACAGGCAGGGTGTCGCGGCTGCCCTCGATGTAGCGGCCGAGCTCGAAGCGTAGGGTCATGAGGGCGTCTGCGTCCTTGGTCCAAGAACCCAAGCTCGAGGCGACGCCGAGCACGCTGGCGTCGACCGCCTCGTCTTGGCCGGGGCGCGGCTGCCCACCATTGGCGAGCAACAGGTACTCGTAGTCCTCGAAGCCTTCGCGCAGGAGCTCGGCTCGTATTCCTGGATATCCGTCTTGGAAGAAGCGGCCTGCGTCGTAGTAGGCCCATCCCCGCGCGCGGTAGCGCCACGAAACCCATGGGATGATGCGGGCGTGCATGCCCTGAGTGTCGATTCGGGTGGGGTTGAAGTAGGGATCTGGGTCGTGGTCGAGGCTGTACAGCCAGAGGCTCTCGCCGTGCTCGCGTTGCCGCTCGAGGGCGTAGTCCTCTTGCAAGGCGCGTACATGGGCAATCCAGATGTCGTAGCCGCAGTCACCGCCTGGGTCCTCGGCGATCTCGGGCTTGGGCTCTTCGCTGATGGCGATCCGCAGCTCTGGCGCGGCCGCGCGGGTCATGCGGCAGAGTTCGGCGGCGAGGGCGTGGTCTTGCTCGTTTTGTGGCTCGTTCTGGATGTAGTAGTAGCCGCGGTCGAGCATTCCCTCACTGCGCAGGTGGGCTTGGAGCGCGCTCAGATAGGCGGACCAGGCCTGGTTGTAGGCGGCGCTTCCGTAGTGATCGCCTCGGCTTTGTCCGCAGAACGTGGACGGGCGGGGCGTGGCGTTGTCCACGAACTGGAAGAACATCGACTGTGGGAATCCGACCTCGTTCCAGCCCTGTCCGAGGTAATATCGGCGCGCGAGGTGTTGGATGGAGTAGGCCTCGCCCTCGTCGGGCTCGTCGTAGAAGGCGGAGCAGCGGCTTGGTGAGGCGTCACTGTCCCAGGTGATGTTGTAGTGGAAGGAGCTTGGCCAGGCGACTGAGGAGGGGGTGAAGCGGTGCTCGAAGAGCATCTGCTTGACGTCGTGTTGGCCGCCGCCGTTGGGGATGAGCTGGGAGATGCCCAGATAGAGCAAGCTGTGGAAGGCGATGCGTTGGGGTAGGTCGAAGTCGAAGACGGTGAGGGTGATGGGCAGCTCGATTCGCTCGTCGTCCGTAGTGATGACGAGCTGGCTGTGGTGCTTGCCGGGGCTGGCGTCTCGAGGGACGAAGATACTGAGCCAGAGGACGCTGGGGGTGCCTGCCTCACCATCGACGCGTTGTTGTGCAAGGAGGGGGTGAAGTGCTTCTGGCCATTCGCCCTGGTAGCTGGCGAGGCTGAGCTCGGCGCGTTGTGTAGAGCCGAGGGTAGGGAAGGGCAAGAGCTCGGCAGAGAAGCTGGGGTGGCCTGGGTCGAGCACACAGACGGCGGGTTCGAACTCGCCGCGGGCAGCGGCGAGCTCGAGTCCGGAGCGGGACTCGGCGGGCGCGCGCAGGTGCCGCTCGACCTTGTGGGTGGCGGGTGTGGTCCAGAGTACGAGGGAAGCGGTCGATTCGCTGAGTTTGTAGGTGTAGGCCCCGGCGTCGACCGGGACGGGTGTGAGCTCGACGTCGACGCTGTCTGCGGCATCGCTGTCTGTGGAATTGGGTCCGCCGTCATCGCAGGCGCTTGGGAGCAGGAGCAGGGCGGCGAAGGCGCTTGGGAGCAGGATGCGAGCCAAGCGCAGTGGTGAGTGCTGTTTCATGGCGTGCTCTGGTTGGAAAGCGGAGCGGTTGCGGGGGGAAGCGCGTCGCTGTGGGCGCGCTGCAAAGCATACTGGGATTGGGGGAGGAATTCCAAGGGCAACTTCTTGTCGATTGGGCACTTGGCCTGTTCCCCCAAATTTTGTCGTGAGTGTTCGCCTGACGATACGAAAAAGAGAAGGGATTCCAAAGGGCTAGCCCTGTGGCGGGGTGTGGGGCAGCGCCCCACATTTGAGGAACGAGGAACGAGGCGAGCGAGCGCAACGCGCAAGCCTCTGAGGGAAATGGGCAGGCGAGGGCGATGCAATGGTTGCGCGAGCAATCGCCAA
>JAVFAO010000210.1:0-11945 GCA_034002465.1 Myxococcota bacterium | reverse complement strand
AACGACCCTTCGGTCCCCGCTTCACCCCTTCCTGCGGCTCTGGGGAGCAGCCCTCGGAGCACACACTCGAACCCGTTGCCGAGGAGCCATCACGTGTGCCGTTGCATGACCGCCGCCTTGTTGCTTGCTTTCGTGCTGCCACTGAGCGCCTGCGACCCCACTCCAGCTCCACCTGCCAAGCAAGCGATGAAGCGTCAGGAATACGAGCTGCCCCCGCCGCCAGAGGAGGAGGTCGCGCCAACACCCGATCCTCGCCTCGGTGAGGACGGCATCATCATGTCAAGAGCCGTCCCAGAGCGCGGCGCGCCCGTTCCCATCGACGCCAGCCCAATGCTCGAGCAGGAGCACAGCAGCACGATCTTCGTCAAACACAGCACTGAGCAGATGCGCGCCTACCTCAAGAAAAATTTCCCGCGGCACAGCATCGAGGAGCTGCGTGGCGGTAAGTCCTTCAAGGTCCTTCCCCCCGAAAACGAAGCCGACGGCATCAGCCTCATCGTCAACTGGCAAGGCGATGGCTACGTGATGCTGTATTCCGATCCACCGACAGATGTCTACGACGCCAACTCTGATGCCGACGGGTTCTGAACAACGAGGGCAAGCCTCAGCTTAACCAAGTTGGGGAAACAACAGCCCAAGCGCCCATTCAGCAAGAAGTGAGCGAAGCGAGGCGCGAGTCAGCGTCTGTCGCGGGCTCATCCGATGCGCATGCGCAGCGCTGCGAGGGTCTCACGAGAGCGAACGAATGCAACACCGAGAGGCTCACCACCGATAGTGGGCCACGTAACTCAGCGTTCGGCTCTCTCCTGCAGCCAGGGATACGCTGAAGCGAATGTGATTCGCGTCTTCCTTGACGAAGGGAAGCTCACAACCCTCAATGCTCCAGTTCGACCAACGCGGCAGTCGCTCAATGACGCTGAGCTCCGCCGCCTCGCTTCCCCGATTGACCAGCTCGAGCTCGACGCCCTCTTTGATCCAACGCCCCGATTCGCTGTACGAGTAGCTCTTCTGCACTCGCCGACCAAAAACGAAGGTCGAGCGGCCCACCAGAAAGCGCAGCTCCTCACCCTTGGGGGTGTGTTCGAGCCAGGTCTCACCCAGCAACAACGCCGCGCCGTCCTGTGGGTCGCTGCCCATCAAACGCACGCGCCCTGCAGGCAAGGGCAGGCCAAGGCCAGCTTCCTCGTCGTTGACGAAGCTGATGACGATGTCCAATGGCGTCAGCGCTTGCTCTGCAAAGGGCTCATCCCAACGAGGGGAGGAGCTCACGAAATCAGCCTGGCGCGCGCCAAACTGAAGGACCTTCCGCGCAGAAATATCCCGCTTGGGCGAGAAGAGCTCGAGCTGCTTGAAAGACTGCTCGGGAAGGTCGATGGGCACATTGAGTCGGTACATGTGATACTCGAAGAAGGACTCCTCTTCGAATACCGGTTTCTGTGCGACGGTCGTGCCGAAGTAGTCCTCCTCGAGGGACTTTGTTTCATCCCGAAAGACCAGCTCCTCACGAAATCGCTGCACATCACCCGCCATCAACGTCAACTCGGCATTCGAAAAGCTCACACCGCTCTGGTTGACCAAGGTCAACCACGCCAGCAAATCGACGCTGAGGGCAGAGCCCGCTTCAGAACCGATGACGAGCTGATAGTCCGCCGCCCAGCCCAGCCCATCACTCTGATAGGACAACTCCATCAGCCTCGAAGCCGGCTCGGCGGGCTCGGTCTGCACCAACCATTGCAGCTCAGGATGTAACTGAAGCTGCTGCTCCGGCGCCCCGAGCTCGAGACGCGCGATCGGCTCAGAAGCCAAGAGCTGAAAACGCTCCCCGCTCCCCTCGCTCTCCATCAAATAGCCGCCGCCGCTCGCCAGCAACAAGCGCCCCCGATGATGCGCACCATCCAAGGTGCTCACCCCAATCTCCTGACCAACGAAGCGCGACAGCAGAGTCGACGCATCGGCGAGGTCATAGACGAAGGTCTGCTCCAAGACCTGGGCACCGGGGAGCTGCATCCGAACGCTGCTCGGCACGAGCCGCGCCGACACCGGGTGCGACAAGCGCTGCTGCCGCGCCGAACTCAACGTCACCTCGCGGCGCTCGTTGATCACCGCAAAGCCCGTCTCAGCCAAGGTCTGCGGCGAGCTCCCAGGGGCGCTGTAGACCGTCAACGACACACCCGGCTTCACAGGCCGGGCAGCAGGTCCGCAGCTCACGGTGACGGCCGCGCCCAGAATGACACAAAGAACGCAAAGCTTAGGATTCATGGCACCACCGCCAGCAGCTTACCAGGTGTATCGAACGGTGTAGCTGAGTTTGCTCTCTCCGTCTGCAGGGACGGCGAGCTCGAACTGCACACGGCGGCTGTCGGTCTTCACGAAATCTTGGGTCTTTTTGGTGATTTCCCAGTTGCTCCAGCGATACATCAGCTCGGGTACGCGCACCGTCACCGCCTCGGTCTTGTGGTTGCGCAGCACCACCTCGATGCTCTCCTCCATCCACTGCGCCGAGTAGTCGACCTGGAAGTCGGCAACCTTCCACTCACCGACGATGTCAAAGGCGCTGCCCGTCTTCACCCTGAGTTTCTCGTCTTTGGCGGTGTGGTCGATGCGATCCTCGCCGACGAACTCGATGGAGGCGTCTTTGGGGTCTGCCTTGAATACACGCACACGGCCTGCTGGGAGGGGGATGCCAAGACCTGCTCGCTCGCTGTTGTCGAGCTCGATGGTGACGTCGACTTTGCTGTTGGGGGTGCCGTAGTAGGCGTCATAGTTGACCCAATCGTAGACGTAGCTGTTGTTCCCCTGGAAGGTGTAGGACTTCTTTGCAGGGACCGCAGTCACCGGATTGAAGAGCTCGAGCTGTTTGGTGGAGTTGTTCGAAAGCGTTGTCTCTCGCCCGAGAGTATACATGTGGTACTCGAAGAAGGCCTGCTCACTGAAGCCAGCGGAAGAGCCACTCGAGGGCATCGAAGAGCGGCTGTCGTAGGCGCCATAGGGCGTCGCCATCGGCGCGCGCTGGACGTCCCCGGCTACCAGCTTGAGCTGGGCGTTCTGGTAGCTGCCACCGCTGTTGTTGCTCAGGGTGACCCACGCCGAGAGGTCGGCGGCGGTGTCGTTGCTGTTCAAGATCAGGTTGTAGTCCGCGCTCCACGAAATCCCGTTGGTCTGGTACGTGACCTCGCAGTCGTGAACACCAGCCTGCTTGGCCTCGACATCCCACACCAAGGTGGGCTTGAGAATGAGACCGCCAGGAAGCTCCGCAAAGGCGATGCGCTCAATGAACTCACCACGGCTCACGATCTGAATGGGCGCCTCGGCGTCGTTGGTCGAGAGCACCAATTGCATGCCATCGTAGCTCATCAGACGCCCGCTCGACTTCTGCCCATCTTCGAGAAAGAGCGTCACGTCCTCTCCAATGTAGCGCGACAAGAGCTTGTCGGCGCTCACGAGATCGTATTCGAAGTCCTGCTCCAGCACGTAGCTTCCCTTGGGATCGAGGAGGCTCTTGAAATGCACGGTGGTCGCGTCAATCTGCTGAGGAACATTGGAATAGCGAAGCTCGTTACGCCCCTGCTTCAGCTCGATACTGCGCACCTCTTTAACCACCGCATAGCCCTGGGGAGTGGTCACCCAGTTTCCATAGTAGTCGTAGTAACCACCGTAGTAGCCACCACCATAGGGGTCGGGGGAGGGCGCACTGTAGACCGTGAGCGCAACAGACTTGGGCGCCTCGTCCTGCGCCTGCGCAACGACAGGGAGGATGAGCAAGAAACACGCGACGAGCAGACGACAGGGCTGGGACATGGCCGTTCTCTCCTGCAGAAGGCGGAATCCAGAGCCCGACTATGCACCCGCGCCCGGCCTTTGACAATGCTCGACCGCGAATACGCTGAGTGGCCGAGCCCTCGTGAAGCTGGCGCCGAGACGCAGCGATGGCTAGGCTAGAGAATAGTGGCGACACCTCGCCAACGCACCCGAGGGCCAACATGCTCCACACGTCTCGATACACCACTTTGCTCCTCGTCATCGCAGCACTGAGCGTTGTTGCCGCCTGCGATGGGCTCCAAGGCCTGGACCTCGAGCTCGACACCGAGCTGAAGCAGGACCAGGAGCTGAGCGATGCTCCCGACCCGAACGACGACCTCGACAGCTCCGAGCTCGATACCCTCGAGGAGCTCGCCGAGCTCGACGAAGACCTCGAACCCACCACCCTGCGCGCCCGCTACGAACCAGAGGGAGAGGGCTTCTACGCCACGCCCTGGCCAGACGATCGCCGGCGCTACCCAGATGGACGAATCGACCTGCGCGGCTACGGTGGCGCAGGCACCCTCGTCGAGAGCTACATGGACGTGGCAGAAACCCTCACCGGCTTCGCCAACATGCCCGTCATCTCGGTGCAGCTCCTCGGCTCCACCAACGCCCTGACACTGCCCACGGCGGCGGAAAGCCTCAGCAGCGACTCCCCTGTACAGCTCTTCGCAGTCGACGACTGCGAAGCCCTGATTCCACTCCGCCTGCGGCTCAATCGCCACGGCGATCGCTACCGTCCCGCCCAGCTCCTGTCTGCCACGCCCATGCCCGGCTTCGTGCTGAGGCCCAACACACGCTACGGCTACGTGCTCACCAAGGCGCTCGTCAATCCAAGCGATGGAGAGCTCCTTGCCGACCAAGCTTTTCTCGACAGCTTGTCCAACGACACACACTTTGCGCCGCTTCGCGCCTGCCTCAGCCAGCGCGGCATCCCCCTCGACAGCATCCGCAGCGCCACCGTCTTCACGACCCAAGACCCCGTCGCAGAGCTGCGAGGACTGCGTGAGCAGGTCATGAACCCGCTCCGCACCCCCGCGCCAAGCCTGCGCAATTGGGCTGAGCAAGCCGATCTGAGCACGCAAGGAGAAACGAAGGTCTATTTCGCTGACTATGACACCCCCATCTTCCAGGAAGGAGCGTCACCCTACGACCAAGGCGGCGCCTTCGTTTTCGATGAACAGGGTCAGGGTGTGGTGCAACGCTGGGAGAGCGTACCTCTCACCGTCGTCGTGCCGCTGCAACACCAGGGAATACGGCCTGTGCTGCTCTGGGTCGGCGGCACGGGTGCGAGTCGCACCGGTTTCATTCGCGCCGAGCTCAGCAAGGCGGCCCTCGACGCAGGCTTCGTCATCGTCTCCTTCCTCCCCCAGATGCACCCACCCCGCGCCGTCGAGGGCGCAGACCCGGTCATGCACTCCTTCAACGCCCTCAACCCCTGGTCTGGACGCACCGTCTTTCGCCAACAAGCCCTCGACACCAGCTACCTCATCCGCCTCATCCGCGAAGCGTTGCCCCAACAAGCAGGCATCCCCCCACTCGAGCTCGATCACCTCGTCTACGGTGGCCACTCCCAAGGCGGCATCGTCGGCGCGATCCTCGCCGGCGTCGAGAGCGAGATCGTCGCCTACTTCCTCAACGGCACCGGCGGCTACCTCTCCGCCACCTCGGTCGAGCGCACCGATCCCCTTGATCTCCCAGCCCTCTTGGCCGCATTCTCAGGGGTCGCCAAGTCCAACATCGAGGTGGAGCACCCCGTCGTGCAGCTCGCCCAACTCTGCGGCGAGGTCGTTGACCCAAGCAACTATTCGTATTCGTGGAGAGGCGATGCGCTGCGCTCTGGCGTCCATGTTTTCCTGAGCAATGGGATGCACGACAGCACCACCCCCGTGCGCTCCGTCAACGCCATCACCATCGCCGCGAAGGCAGTGCCACTCGCTGGCTTTGGTTGGGACGTCGACCCGGATGGAATCTGGGATATCGAAGCCCAGTCGGGGCCGATCTCTGGCAACACCCTCTCCGCACAAGGCCAGCCGCTCACCATCGCGACCATGCTGAGCGAGACCACGGGACACTTCACCGTCCAAGACCGAGCAGAGGTGCGAGAGGCGGCGGTACGCTTCTGGACACAAGCCCTAAAGGGTGTGCCCTCCGTGCAGGTGCAGCTCGTCCCCTAATCGTTGGCCGACAGCACGCCAGCAAGAATCGGAAATATAAGGGATTCCAAATGGCGCTGCCCTTTGGCGGGGCGTGGGGCAGAGCCCCACATTCGAGGAACGAGGAACGATGCATGGTCAACTCCTTCCGTTGACTAAATCGGCCAGGCTTGGCCTGGGGTGTTTTGGCTGGGCGTTGTATTCTAGCTGGCGTTGGAGACCTCACCCCCCAACCCCCTCTCCATGCATGGAGAGGGGGAGTCGCGGTTTTGATTGTATTCCCCGATGGACTTCTAACTCTCCGAACTGATGCTCTGAGCCCCTCGCTTTCGCGGCTTTGCGGAGGCCCAGAGGAACGACGAACGACGAACGACGAACGACGAACGACAGACGCGGCCGCGTGCCTCACCTCGCTCTCGTTTGCATTCGCTCGCTCTCGCGAGACCCTCGCAGCGCTGCGCATGCGCATCGGATGCGCACGCGACAGACGCTGACTCGGGCCTCGCTTCGCTCGCTTTCAACGCGGGCGGGCGAGCAGCGCCGCTGGGCGAAGCCGAGCATCTGGGCAGTGCACACTGCATCTCCCCAACCAATGCGCTTCGCGCACCGCCTCGGTGCAGGCCACTCGCCAGCGTCCCTCTAGCTCATACACGAAGCCCGAAGACACAGGCTGCGCCAGGGACTCGGCGAGCGGCACCCCCAATGACTTGGCTCGAGCTTCCTTCAGGGTCCAAAGGTCGAAGAAGAGCGCTCGGCGTGCCTCTTCTCCAGAGATGCGCTCGAGCCGGGCCGCCTCTTGCGATGAGAAGAAGCGCTTGGACAAGGCGCGCAGGTCCAGCTCACGTCGAAGGTCCTCGACATCCACACCAGGAGGCTCCCCAGGCTCGAGCTCGAGGGCACAGGCAATGAGCTCACCGGCATGGGCAAGACTGACCTGAGGGCGTGCATCTTCGACTGGGAGCAGGACTGGACGGCCATTGGCCTCGACAAAGAAGCGCCATCGTTCCGCTGGGTGGGGGAAGTGTTGGGCCAAGCTCTGCCGGGCCAAGAACCGCCCCCAGGCAAATTCTCGGCGGCGATGAGCGTTGCTCATGCCCTGGTAGCGCTTGCGCTCGTCGTCGGAGAGCAGCGCCTCCGCCAGCTCGAGCGGCCACGACCCGAAGAGCTCAATCTCTAAAAAATAGAGGTAAATAGGCATGTTTTCTTGACGATGGTGGCTACTGCGAAGATGAGTGAGCGCTCTCCACCATTCTCGACCAATTCGACAGTGCTCGCGCTCTACGAGCGACTCGAGCATCCCTTTGATTTGCCTACGTGGGGCGCTGCCCCACACCCCGCCAAAGGGCTCGCCCTTTGGTATCCTCTTCTTTCGGCTCAGGTGGTTGCCGGAGCAGGCGACGGGACGAGGCGGCGCACCTCTCTCAGCAGCAAGAAACTCATCCCCAGCCACAGCAGCACCAACGCCACGTTGGCACCTGCGATGCCCTGCACTCCAATCCCCAACCAAGTCGAGCTCACGATCACCAAGACCGCTGAGAGCAGGTCACCAAAGCGCACGAAGAATGTGTCCACGGTCTGCTTTCCATTGTACTTCTCCGCCCGACTCGTGGGCAGCCAGAGCATGGCCTTGGCCGTATTCATGACAGAATAATCCGTGGCGTTCTCCGCCGTCTTGGCAATGCGGATGAGCAAGAATCCCGCCCCCACCGCCGCCAACAGATACCCGCCCAGAGCCACCAGAGGCAACGCCAAGACCACACCATTGAGCCCAGTGAAGCGAACCAAGCGCGAGACGACGAAGGCCTGCAACAAGAGCGAGAGGATGTTCACCCAGAAGTAGTAGTCCGCATACAAGCGCCCGATCTCGTTCCCCACATCTGTGCCTTCTCCCCGCGCCACCGCCGCCTTCGCGGCGCTCACCGCGTACTCGCTGAAGATGTATTCACCAGTGGTGTTCACCGTGTTCAACAGCAAAATCACCACCGCGATCAAGCGCAGGTAGGGACTGCGCAAGACCAGCGCAAAGCTGCTTCGACTTCGTTCGCCTTGCACCTGCGCTTGCCGCTGATGGCGAGCATTGACGACCATGATCGCGAGCACGAAGAGCAGCAACGCAACGCCTGCGACCGCCACAATCACCGACGGCGAGGACTGCTTGGCAAAGAGCTCATCGGCCAACGCGGCCCCTGTGGGGCTGCCAAGGCTCGCCCCCACGCCAATCAGCGGAAACAGGCGTCGTCCTGCCTCTTCGCTATAGAGGTCGTTGCAAAAGGACCAGAAGAGCGAGACCATGGCCACGCTGAAGATCCCAACCCAGACGAAGAAGGCGAAGCCGACGAAGGGGATACCGAGGTAAAAAGACAACCAGAACAGAAGGATACAAGAGAAAAAGAAGGCGCTGGTGAGCAGGATCAGGCGAAAGCGCTCGACCCTGCCAGCGAGCCAGGCGAAGAGCGGGACGAAGCCCATCAAACAGAGGGCTTGGCAGGCCGCTGCAGCGGCGCGGAGCTGGGGTCCGCGCTGCAGCCTCAGCACCGACTTCAGCCACTCCGGCAAGGCCCAGCCTTGCAGCAACTGCATATCCGTCTCAGCGCTGGCCAGGACCAGCGGCTCCCTCAAGGTTTTCACGAGATAGTACGAGAGCAACAGCGAGAAGAGGGTGGCCATCAGCATCAGCGCCGTCCCGGCCTCGCCCTTTCGCACCTCGCTGAAGAGCCGCAGGAGCCGAAGCCCCACGCCCCCTTGCTCGTCCCTTGCACCATCGTTCCCTGACATCTGCGCTCCTTCCTTGAAGAGCCCTTATCCCCGCGCTGCATCATGCCTGAATTCGTCAGCAGTGGCCAAGGCAGCGTTGCCCGATCGCTGAGGGCTGTCAGCGCTCCGACCCCAGGCCGCCTCGCGCTGACCGCGCGCGTCAGCCTTCCCCCGCCTTGCGGGGCAAGCCATGCGCATTCCTTGGAATACTGCCTCGCACCGGAATACCGCATCGCGGGTTCCCCCGCAATGCGGGGAAGAGCTGGAGCGAGCGACAGCGAGCGACAGCTGGGGGTCAACCTGCGCGCGCCAGCTAGGGGTCAACACGCGGCAAATTCGGCAGAACAGCGAGCCCTACCGCCGTGCCGGTCACCAGCACCGAAGACCGCGCTCGCGTCAGCGCCACATAGATGAGGGAACGCTCCTCGCGCTCCCGCTCGGCTCTGACCGCTTCATCATCACTGTCAGTGGGCCTGTGCTCGCCCTCGAGCCCCGCCACCACGATGCGATCGAACTCGAGACCCTTGACCCGGTGCATGGTCGCCAAGCGCAGCCCAGGGGCGCTGCGATCCTCTGGTGTCGAGCGTCGAAGGCGGTAGAGCGTCAGACCGCGGGCCGAGAGCCCCTCGGCGTAGCGCTCGAGCGCACGCCGCGTGCGCGTCACCAAGCAACAGCGATTGGCCTCCTCCTGACCCACGAAAGCGGCGATGGCGTCGAGCTCCTCCCTTGCGTCAGTGCACTCGAGGACTTGGGGTGGCTTGCCTCTGATCAACGATTTGTAGCCCTTCACGCTGTCGTGGCCACCGTCGAGATCGTCGATCGAGAGCCCTTCGAGCACCGACACTGCGAAGCGGCGGATCTCGTCGGTGGTGCGATAGTTGATCCGCAGGCGATGCGAACGCCCCAAGATCTTCACGCCCGCCTCCGAGAGCACCACCTGGCGGCGATAGATGCGCTGATGCCCATCACCCACGATGAAGAGGTCGTCCGGGGCTTCGGGCAACATGGCGCGAAACAGAGCGAACGCCACCGTCGGCATATCCTGCGCCTCGTCCACCAAGACCGAGCGATAACCCACCATCGCTCGGCCGCTTCGCAAGAGCGAAGCGGCGTCACGCATCGCATCAGGGCTCTCGCGCAGCCCATGCCGCTCGAGCAACGCCCGGTAGCGCGCAAAGACTGGCCAAATCTCCTTTCGCTGCGCTCGACTCAGGCTCACCCCACGCCCTTTGCGTCTCGCCATGAGATAGCTGCTCTCCTCCACACAGCCCAGCGGCTGCACCACGTACTCCCACTCCTCGCGATAGAAAGAATCTGGAAACGCGCGCCGCTCCACCTCCTCCAAGGCTTCACCCCAAAGCTCCGCCAGCCTGCTCGAGTCCTTGCCCCAATACTCGATCTGGTAGCGATAGCCCTGGCCACTCAGAAAATCGGACACCCACTTGTCCACGTGAACCACCTGCAGCCGCTTCAAGAGCGCCAACGGGACGAGCTTGCGGAGATTCTCCTCGATGTCCGCCGCCAGATTGCGGGTGAAGGTGGTGAAGAGCAGACGGTCATCGTCCTCACAGAAGCGATGCTGCAGCAGCCAGGCCGCGCGATGCATGGCGACCACGGTCTTACCGGTGCCTGCACCACCGAGCACGCGGACCGGGCCATTCCAACGCCGCTCGACCAAACGACGTTGCGAAGGATGAAGAAAAATGCGCCATTTCTCCAAAGGCGCGTCGAGCATCGACTCCAGCACTGCGTCATCTTCGAGCAGAACGAAGCTGCGCTTCGATGCCTCCGAGGCCAACGCCGCAGCCAAACTGCCATCCCCCGGCGCCGCAGGCACGCAGAGCGCCTCACGTACCTCCTCCAGACTGTCGCCTTGCGAGAGAAAGAAGAGCGACTCGAAGGCCTCGTTGGGAAGGCGTGGAGCCAATGCCTCCAAGGCCGAGACGCTGCAGAGCTCGCGCACATCGCCCAGCAACGCCGGAGGCAGTCCCACTGAGAGCAGCTCCTCATCCGAGAACGCTGCGAAGAGGGAGGCGTGCTCTGCCTTGGTCTCTGACGCCAGAGACGCGGTGCTCCGCTCTGGCTCCCCTTCACTGGCCACGACCTGCGGCGTCGCTTCGTCGTTGACCGTGGTCGGCGTTGCGGCATCGACAGTTGGCCCCGAGGCGCTCACCGTGAACACTTGCAGTCCACCGGTATCGGGATGCACCTGCACCCGCTTGTTGCGCGCCCAGGCCATCGCCTCATCGTGGTGGTCGACCCAGAGCAGCACGAAGATGTTCCCCTCATCTGGGCGCAACACGATGGCACGGTAGTCATCGCCAATGCGCACAGTGCGCAGGTTCTGGTCGGTGAAGCTGCGGATCTTCTCGTAGTTGATCGCTGCCGACGCAGGATCGTTGCGGAACTTGCGCACGAAGGCGCTGACCTTCTTCTGTTGTGCGCGCGGGATACGGGCAAAGGCGTCGAGGAACTGATCGAAGATCGCGACGCGAAAGACTTGCTCCAGGCTCTTCATGAATCGACTCCTTGACTAGAGGCCCGCGCGCTTGGCGTGCAGCGCGCCGCGAACTTCCTCGAGCTCCAGCTCTTCCAATGGCAACAGCGACCAGCCCTCGGCCAGCGCCACCTCCAGCCCACGACGCGCGAGCTCCTCGCGCTCGTCTGCCACCAGCAGCGCCAGCCTGGCCTCGGGCCAGGCGAGCTCTGCGCAGATTCCAGAGCTGTGCCCCTGACGATCGGGCAAGTCCAGCCCGACCTCCGGCAGCGGCAAGCCCGCCTCGCGCAAGCTGTCGAACTGCTCGAGACAGTCGGGACGCAGCAGCTCCCGCAGCGCATCCCAGGCTCCGCCACCATCCACGCCCCGATAGAGGCTAGCCAGGCGACCATAATCGAGCTGCCCTTGGTCCCCCTCCGCCAGCAGCCAAACCCGCGGCAAACAACGGAACAGGTTGGCTGCACGCAAAGACGAGCGCCAACAGTCGCGCAGGCTGCGCTCCCCAAGCTCCTCTGCATGCGCTGGGTCGTTGTGCAAACAGGCCACCACTCTCATCCCTTGGGGGTCCTCAGGTCGTCCCCAGTCCTCCCGCAGCGCCTGAGCGCTGCTGACGGCGAACATCGACCAGGGCAGCTCGGGGCTCGGCGCGACCGCATAACCCACCGGCTCGAAATCGAGAGCCTCCTCGATGAAGGACGCCGCCTGCTGCACCGGCCAGCTCGCGAGCTTCGCACGCC
>JAVFAO010000209.1:0-12011 GCA_034002465.1 Myxococcota bacterium | reverse complement strand
GGGCTTCATGGGGAAGACAGGACGTGGCACGCACGAGCACCACGACGTCATGGGACGCGTCGACGTCATCACCACCACCTTCGGCAAAGCCCTGGGCGGTGCGTCGGGTGGTTGTGTCGCTGGGCCCCAGGAAATGATCACCTGGTTGCGACAGAAAGCCAGACCCTACCTCTTCTCCAACAGCGTTCCGCCGGTGGTCGCCGCCACAACGGTGGCTGTGCTCGACATGCTCGTCTCCACCACTGAGCTACGAGACAAGCTGGAGCGCAACCAAGCGCAGTTCCGCAAGGGCATGCTCGAAGCTGGTTTCGAGCTGCGTCCGGGACAACATCCGATCATCCCCATCATGTTCGGCCGCTTCGAGAACGACGCCAAGCTGGCGCAAGACTTTGCGGCTCAGCTGCTCGACGAGGGGATCTACGTGATCGGCTTCTCCTACCCTGTCGTCCCGCACGGTCAGGCACGCATCCGCGTGCAGCTCTCGGCGGCCCACAGTGAGGAGGACATCGCGCGCGCCATCCAAGCCTTCACCAAAGTCGGAAAGGCCCTGCGTGTGCTCTGAGTGGCGTCGCTGGCGCATCCGCAAATAGAAAGGGATTCCAAAGGGCACAGCCCTTTGGCGGGGTGTGGGGCAGCGCCCCACATTTGAGGAACGAGGGCTCGCGAGCCTCGCGAAGCGCGCGAGCGTGCAAGCCCCCGGCGAGCCGCTCGAAGAGCGCGAGCGTACAAGCCCCGGGCGAGCCGCTCGAAGAGCGCGAGCGTACAAACCCCGGGCGAGCCGCTCGAAGAGCGCGAGCGTGCAAGCCCAGCGAGCCGCTCGAAGAGCGCGAGCGTGCAAGCCCGGCGAGCCGCTCGAAGAGCGCGAGCAGAGCGCGAACACTGCGCTCGGAATGCTCGATTTCTGCTTGACCCGTCTACGGCTTCACAGTCTAGCTTGCCCCTGGTCACGGCCGTGACGCTCCACTTCATGGACACAGGAGGACTCAACGATGCCAGAGACAAGTTGGAGGAACGGGCCAAGCGCCCACGTCAACGTCGAAGAGTGGGTCGCACGCTTCCGCGCCATCGGTCTGGATGACGCCGCCATGGAGCGTTGGCACCAGCTCTTCGAAGAAGAGAATCCCCAGGGACATCAAGCCTTTCTGCAATGGCTGGGGTTGCCACCCGAGCGAATCCAAGCGCTTCGCGAGGACAGTCGAGCACACACCGACTGAGGTCTGGACACATCCGTTATTCGTGCATCCCGATGATTTGACGTTGTGGGGCGCTGCCCCACACCCCGCCAAAGACCACGTGATGCGCATCACATGTAAGCGATTGAAAGGAATGCGCAATATTGACTTGTAGGGGCGCACCTGCGTGTGCGCCCTCCCCGGATTCTGCATACTTGTGCGAGTCCTGACCCCAGGGTCGCGCACAGTGCGCACGACCAGTCCTTCCCATGGCCGCGGTCGGCCGGCTGGAAGCCGGCCCCACGTTTTGATCTGCGCCTTCCAGCGGCTGGAGTCGTGTCCTCGTGGTCACCGCATACTCCGTACTGATTTGGTCTTTTGATTCAAGGAGTTGAAGGTGATGCGCAGCACGTGGGCAAAGGGCTAGCCCTTTGGAACGCGAAGCCAGGAGGCGAAGCGTCGCTGTAAAGCAAGCCCGAAGGGTGCATGCCAAGGATGGCACGCGACAATCCCTTCGTTTTATCGTATCGATTGGCGGAGAATCCTCGCGTTGTGCAGGACCCATGAAGGCGCCCTGCACAACGTCTTCACTGCCTCTCTACAAGCAACCATGGATATCCCATGTGGCGGATTACCGAACTCGCCCGAGCCTTTGGGCTCTCGCGCTCCACGCTGCTCTACTACCATCGAATTGGCTTGTTGCGCCCCAACGCACGTAGCCCCGCAGGCTATCGGCTGTATTCAGACGGCGACAAGGAGCGACTCACCGCGATCTGCAACTTCCGCCAGGCTGGGCTCGGCCTCGAGGAGATCAGGAAGCTGCTTCGCTCGAGCTCGACGCAAAGCATCCTCCGCCGTCGGTTGGAGAGCATCTCAGAGCAGCTCCGTCTCCTCCAAAGCCAGCAGCAGCTCCTCGCCACCATGATCAACCTGCAAGCCGGTCAAGCCCCGCCCGAGGCGGTCGACCGCGAGCTCTGGGTAGAGATGCTGCGCGCAGCCGGCATGGACGATGACGCCATGGACCAATGGCACGCAGAGTTCGAACGGCGAGCCCCAGACGGGCATCACCAGTTCCTGCTCGGGCTGGGCATCGCCCCCGAACACTGCCTTCGTATTCGAGAATGGGCTCAACGCCACGAAGACAAGGACGGAAGATGAGGAGGAGGCACGCCTCACCGCTCAATCGTCGCGCCGCGCCACCACCAGACGCTCGCCATGCAACGTGCGCAAGAAGAGCGCCACGCGATCATAGCAGTTCTGCTCTTCAGGGAAGTCCTGTTCGAGCTTGGCAGCAATCTCGGCACCACTCAGCTCGCCATCGCAGAGACGCCATACCGCTTCACCCAGCTTGTCGATGAGGATGCGGAAGTAGGGCTGGCGCAGCCGCGGCTGCAGATAGCGGCCAAGGATCGCGCCGTCGAACTTGGGGATGAGGATGGCCAATCGGCCATCCTCAGCACGCTCGTCGTCGCGGTTGCGCCGCAAGCGCAGCGCCATGAGCTCTGCGACCCAGGCGTTGGGGTCGCGCGCAGGCCTCTTCGACATCCTAGACCACCGCTGCAGGCGGTGCCGCATCGTTCGGATCGCCTGCGTGTTGCGTAGGAACGCGGACCATCAGGTAGCCCACGCCGACCAGGATCGCCAAACCAAGAATCCAACTCGGGTCGGTGAAGATCTGAGGCAGATCAACCTGGAAGTAGGACAGACCGCCCACCGCCAAGCCAGTGAGCGCCTCACCAGCGATGAGACCCGCGGCAACCAGCACGCCAGCATTGCCAATGCGCGCCATCTGCGCCTCGTTGTAGCCACGTCGCTTGCACACTGCATCCAACGCCCAACGTGCAATACCACCACAGAAGATGGCGAAAGTCGTCTCGAAGGGCAGGTACATCCCCACCGCGACCAACATGGGGCTCTTGACCTGAACCAGGATCAACGCCACGCCCATGAGCATGCCAACGATGACCAATGGCCACGCCATCTCACCACCCACGATACCGCCCGCAAGCATCGCCATCAGACCAGCCTGGGGCGCGGGAAGCTGCTTGCCTCCAAAGCCTTCACCCGTTGCCTCGACACCACCCTGGTGCAACATGAGCAGAGGGAAGAAGAGCGTGAACGACGCGACCACCACACCAATGATGTTGCCAAGCTCCATCTTCCAAGGTGTACCCCTGAGGATATGGCCAGCCTTGAGGTCCTGTAGCATCTCACCAGCGACCGCTGAGGAGACGCAGATGACCGCTGCAACGCCCAAGACCGCAGCGACGCCTTCGTCACCCTTGACGCCCACCGCCACCATCAGCAGAGCGGCGATGATCAAGGTGGAGACGGTGAGACCACTGACAGGGTTGTTGCTCGAGCCGATGGTGCCCACCAAGAAGCCCGAGACAGCGGCAAAGAAGAAGCCCGTGATCACCATGACCACCGTCGACATCAGCGCGCCACCCCAAGAACCGCAGAAGTAGTAGTACAAGAACACCATGCTGATGGCGACGAAGGCGATGCCGCCGAAGACCACCCGGAAATCGAGGTCGCGATCGACCCGCTCGGTGGCCGTCTTCTGCGTCGCTGCCTTGCGAACGTCACCCACAGCTCGCCCCAGCCCCTTGAGCAGGCTGTTGCGCATCTTGAACAGGGTATAGCCCGCACCCACCAACATGCCACCCACGGCGATCGGGCGGACGAAGAACTTCCAGATGCCGCCTGCCAGTGTCGCCCAAGAGACGACGCCACCGTCGGCACCATCCGGCTGCAATCCAACCGTATCAATGATCGAGGGCCCCAGGACGTAGGCGAGAAGCGGTACGAAGAGGCCCCAGGCCAAGACGCCACCGGCGAAATTCAACGCCGCGAGCCGCGGTCCAATGATGAAGCCAACACCCATGTACGCAGGAGCGACCTCGGGCGTGCTGAAGCTGGTGGCCCCAAGCACGTCGATCTGCTTGTAGGTTGTCATCTTGCCCGTCATCATGGCGATGCTCGTCTTGCCCATGCCCACGATCGCCGTCTTCGATGAGGCAAAGACAGAGAGCTTCGACATGATCTGGACCAGCGCGCCAATCCCCATGAAGGTGAAGAGCAACTTCGCACCAGAGCCACCACGACGACCCGCGATGTGAATCTCCGCTGCCGCCGTCGACTCTGGGAAAGGCAGCTCCTGGTCCTCGACCATCACGCGAC
This sequence comes from Myxococcota bacterium, assembly GCA_034002465.1. Lineage (GTDB taxonomy): Bacteria > Myxococcota_A > Bradymonadia > UBA4248 > JAVFAO01 > JAVFAO01. Next base: position 7,656 of record JAVFAO010000209.1, on the reverse strand, counting down.
GCAAGAGCGCGACGAAGAGGATACCCAAGAGACCGCCGCAGAACATCATGGCCGACGACAAGAGGTAACTCGTCAAGCTACCGAAATCGGTCCACAAGCCAGCAATGACAAAGGCAGGGATGGTGAAGATGGCGCCAGCCGCCACACTCTCACCCACCGAACCGACGGTACGTGCAAAGTTCTCCTCGAGCAGTGAACCGCGCATCAAGCGCAACACCGCCATTCCGATGACCGCTGCCGGATAGGTCGCGGCAATCGTCATACCCGCGCGCAAACCCAGGTAGGCGTTCGCGCCGCCAAGCACCAAGGTCATCAACAAACCCAGGATCAACGCGCGAATGGTAAACTCGCGCTGTTCTGTGTTCGAGCTCTTCCCGTTCTCAGACATGAGCACCTCCTCCAACGCGGGGCGCAGTGTAAGCCAGGTTCGAACACTACGTCAAAGGTTGTTGCACCTCTGCGCGAGCAACGAAGACGAGAAAGCGCGAGTTGACGAGCGTTTCTCAGACAGAGAATACTTGCCTTCGTCTGAGACCTACGCTCCAGAACAGGGTGGTGCAATGAAAAGACGTAAGCACTACATGCGCATACGCACAGGTGCGTTCACCCATCGAGGGCCACCCAGCGACGCTGAAAGCCCTCGTCTAGCTCAAAGCTCGAACACTCGAGAAGTGGAGCCTCCGCCCTCTGCTGCAGCAGCAACTCAGCACGCGGACCGAGTGGTCGCAACATCGCCTCGTTGGGCCAGCGCCAGAGCTGACCTCGTCGACGCACCAAGCCCCACTCGAATGCCCACGAGAGGGCCGTGGCGTCAGCAACAAGAGGCAGCAAATCGCGCTTGCTCGCCTCGAAGAGCTGCTCCATCTCCGCGTCGAGCCAGCGGTAGTGCTGCGCAAAGATACACGCGGTGTGAAAAAACTCTGGCAAGACCAAGACCCCATCCGCGCCAAGCCTCAACGCCCAATCCCCAAGCAAGCAGTGGAACGCCCGAGCCAACCCCAAGCCCGGATGAGCCTGGGAGGGCGCCCGAGGCCGCTCGAACGCAGCGTAGGGATGCTGCAAACGCAAGGTCTCGACCGAGAGCACCCGCAGCCTCTCGCCAGCCTGCAAGCCAAGTCGCTCCAGCCACACGCCGAGCTCGATCAGCAACGCTCCACGTTCATCGAAAAAACGAAGCGTCCAGGGCCATTGCGACGAGCTCGTGACACTGAGCTGTCCGAAGCCGCGCCGCCTCAGGCTCGCCACAATGCCATTTCGAAGCAGATCCTCGTCGAGCTGTGCGAGCAGCCCCTGCAACAAAGACCACGCACCCTCCTCCGGCCAAAGACGAATCGAGCTCAGCAAGGGGGCAAGCACCTGATAACGATGCTCAGCGGGAAGCATCGTCGACTCCAAGTACCGAGATGACCGCGTACGCCTCTGCTCCGCGTGCGCCCGGTCGATGGAAAAGCAGAACCGCGTCACCAGTTGCCTGCGAATTTCCCTCTCGTTTTCGAGCGCTTCCAGCACACTCGGTGCAAGTACGCGCAGTCACCGCTGCACCCTCATCGACGGGACTCATGCGGAGCGCCGTCGTATTCGCAACGCTGTAGGCGAAGACGGCTGGTGCTCGAAGTCCACAATCGACAAAGGGCTCTTCGCTCCACCACGCCGAAGCAAGCAACTGCGGCTCACTTCCTCGCTGCCGCAGATCGCGCCGAAACAGCTGCAGCACCGCCGCTGCATCATCAGGAGCGTCCACGCGCACACAGCCGCCGAGCGCGTGCACCCGAGGCGCAGACACTGGTCCCGCATCCAGCTCGGCCTCTAGCCTGAGCTCGGTGCGTGGCAACCCAGCGCTGCTCAACCGCAGGCGTGCTGGTGAGCTGGGCCAGGGCATGCTGATTTCCGCCAACTCTGGGGAAGCGCGCAAAGCTGCGGGCTCACTCCAGCTCGCGCCGTCATCGCTGGAGTGCTGCAGATAGAGCAGCTCGGCTCCGTTGAAGCGCAGCTCGAAACGCAGCTCGCCCTCACGCTCACCGAGAAAGACCGCCTGCGGTGCGCTTGCTTGCTCGCGCCGCGGCGCCCCAGGTACGGCGCAGGACAAGAGCCACGCGAAGCTCAGGCAAAGCACACCGCGCCGAAAACCGCCAGCGCGCAGCGTAGCTATCAAGCCTCTAGAACATCCACCAGAGGTTGGTCTGAATCGTCCACGCAATGCCAGGCTCGTAGTCCTTGGTGATGATGCGGTGGTCTTCATAGGTCTCGGCCGAGGGCAGCATGGGATAGAGGCGATTGGGCTTGCGGGTCCAGGCGCTGCCCGGCAACAACAGCCCCGTGGCGAGCTCGGCGCGGAAGCGGTTGGTCTCCTCGTAGTAGACGCTCAAATCGGCTTCGAAGCCATACCAGGGGTCACCGCTGGGCGTGGCGTCTTGCTCTATGGCCAGCGCAGTGACCAGATTCAAGCGCGCTCCCAAAGTGTCGAAGGTCTGCGGACCCTCGATGGGAAAATCGTAGCCGATGAAAGGGTTGAAATAGATGGCGTTGTTGATGCCATTCAACAACTCGGTGAACATGATCAGGTCAATCTGATAGTTGCGGTCGAAACGGAACAGGTTTTGCTCACTGACCGCCCCAGAATACTGCACATCTTGGCTGTACGCCGCGCCCAGATTCAAGCCAGTATAGATGTCATTGAAATGAAGTGTGGACTCGAAGGCCGCGCCAATGTGCAGGATATCCAGGCCCTCGGCATCATCCCGCTCGAAGTGCTCGACGCTGCCCACGAAGCCCAAGAGCTCCAAACCCACCTCGAGCGCAATCTTGGGGGCAAACTTCTTGGCCGCCTGTACCCACGCGTCGATCAAATAGAGCTCCGCATCCCGAGAGAAGAGCTGAGCGCTGCTCGCGCCACCATCTCCGCTGAGCGCGGAGTTGATAGCCAGGTCCTGAGAGCGATAGGCAAACAGCAAGCCCCAGTCGACGACCAGCTCTCGCTGGTCGTTGTAGGCACGCTGCCGCTCATCGACCTCTCGACGAATCACGGGCTTGTCGAAAATGGTGAGCACGAACTGGGTCACGTCATCGGCCTGCGCTAGGTCGAAGGCCTGCCCAAAGCTGTCGGCACGGCTGTAGCTGGCGAAGCCCTCGTTGACGAAATCCCACGAGAACGACAAGTAGAAGAGCTGGGCAAAAGGCTCGCGCACGAAAAAGTAGACCCGATCCACCCAGTCGCCATCATCACAGTCCAGGCAGCTCCAGCCCCGCTTGCCCAGGGCTTGCCTGGTGCTGTCATAGCGCCCGCCATCGTTGGCGAAGATGCCCAAGCCCCAGTGGTCGGGCATGCGTCCGGCCATCAGCGTCCCCATCAGGGTCTGGATCTCGGCATAGGCTGCACGCACGTTCACGGCTTGTCGCCCGAAGGCCTCGAGCGAAGGGTCTTCGCTCCCCTCGAAACCGAGCAAGGTGCTGTCCATTCCGGCGCGACTGCCTTTGGGGCTGCTCCCCATCACCAGGTTGTCGAGGATGTCCATGCTGGCGTGGATGCGCAGATCCTCGCTGATGTGCAGGGTGGGCGCGTAGCGAAAGCGCAGATTGGCACCCGCCAAGGTCTCAGAATCGGTGGGGTTGATGTCATCCTGGGAATCGGCACCACGCTCCTTGGAGTCGAGCGGAGGAGGAATGGGGCTGCTGCCCTTGGTGTCGAGATCGAGGTTGTAGAACATGTCTAGCCGGGTTCTGAAGTAGCCGTGGTGCTCGAGCCGTGGCAGCACATCGACCGCGTCGCGCGTGATCGGAGGCAGCGGTGCAGCAGCAGCGCTCGCCGAGGTCGAGCCCGACGGGTCGGCGGGCTGCGATGGGTTGTCCAGCGCCAAAGCCTTCATCGCCGCCTTGCGCGCTTCCTGCGCCTCCTTGCTGTCTCGCTTCAGCTTCGCCACATCGGGACGCTGCCCGTCTGGGGTCTCTTCCTCGGTCACTGCAGGCTCGGGCTGTGCCTCCACATCCTCACCAGCAACTGCAGGCTCGGGCTGTGCCTCCACATCCTCACCGGGCGCTGGAGGCGTCTCGTCCTCTCCCGTCAACACATCGTGGGGTGCGGCATCATCACCGCTGGGAGCAAGCTCCTCGGCAACAGGAGCAGCCTCGGTAGGGGCTTGCGGCTCAGCGTCTTGAGCCCAGACAAGGTTCGTCCACGCAAGCGCGCCGACGCAACACAGTAGCAGGAATGAAGCGCGAGGAAGATGAGGCATGGTTCTGTGTCCTTGCATTCGTTCGCTCTCGGGCACGGAGCTCACAACAGCAGCGAATCCTAGAAATGTCGTTAGGATACGCGCCCGTTGATGACTTCGATGACCATCGAAGGGCCGACGCTGCAAGAGCGCGGCCCAGGGCGCGCGCATGGTGTCACGAGACAGCCGCGCTGTGAAGAGTACGCGGAGCTGATGAAGCTGATGAAGGCAGCTCGAGCTCGCCTGTGACCAGGGCTGCCTCTCATCGCCGCACGGTCCCTTCTGCTTCAAGACGATGGGGTTCGCGCAAGAGGCGTCGGACAACGAGCGCGCTGACAATGGCGAGCAGGGCGCCGGCCAGCACATCCAGAACGTAGTGATGCGCCAGGTACAAGGCTGAGAACGCGACCCACAGCGTAAACCCAATGCTCGCCCAGCGGAGCACCTTCCCACGACCCCAAAGCAGGACCGCAGCCAGCGCAGGCGTAGCCACGTGCAGCGATGGCATCGCACCGAAAACATTTGGGTTTCTGGAATAGAACTGGGCGAAGAAGTGCACGCCGAGCAGGCTGTCGAAGCGCGCCGCTCCAGCCGCGCTCGGCAATGCATCAAGCTGAGCGGGTCCTGCTCCGTAGTCCATGACGTACCAAGGTGGCGCGGCCGGGTATAGCATGTACACTGCCACCGCCAACAGGCTGAGCACAAAGAAGCCCCAGGTGAAGCTGCGAAAAAGCTCATCCTTGCGCCACCAGAGATACACTGCCAAGCCGAAATACTCCAACAGGTACAGCATGTAGGCGAGCCCGCAAAGCAGGTCCGCGAGGGCACTGGTGCGCGTCTGCCACCAGGCAGGCCACGGGCTCCCATCAGGGGCAGGAAAAAGCCGCGCGTCTGCCGCCCAGAGTTCGCCCGTATGGATCTCGCCCCTCCACTGTGGCACGAAAAAGGGCTGGCTATCCATCAAGACCCCCGTCAACCACAGTGGCCAAAGCGCCCAGAGCAAAGCCCGGGTCCGCGGGCCCCAAAGCGCGAGCACGAACACCGCTGCATCCACAATCACGTGTTCGATACGCACCGTGGCGAACGCCGCAAGCGCCACGAGGTGAACCAGAGCCCCCAACGCCTGAAGGCTCGATCCAAGACCCATGGATGGAGCCGGACACACAGTGCTATTGGACTGGTGCTCCAGATGCTTCGGCAATTCTTGCTCGGCCATGCTTGCTCCTGAGCCTGCCAGGGAAGCGCTCAATCCGGAAACATCGTGGATGCAGGCAACCTATCGAGCAGACTGCCGACTGCAAATTCGAGCTCTACGCGAGCAATCTGATACTGCATCAAGCGCTCGTAGTATTTGGCGTTTGCTTCCAGAAAAGCCGCAGCCCCCTCAAGCAACTCGCGGGCATCGCCAACGCCACTGGAGAAGGCCGTTGCCGAGAACACCATCCACTTCTGGGCCGCTTTGAGGCTACGTTTGACCGCCTCGGCAGAGCTCACGATGCGCTGCACCTCCTCATACGACTTGCGAATCCGGAGTGGAATCCCGGTTGATGCAAAGACCTCGAGAGCCTGCACCTGCTTGGCCAGCGCCTGCGCCTGCTCGACCTTGGCGAATGCCTTGGCGGGATCGAAATCCCAAAGGAAACCAATGGCGAAGCCAGCATGCAGCTGGTTGTACTCGTCGTTGAGATAGGGGTTGTCCAGGTCATCTCGTGTGGGTGCCCAATCAGCCCCAAACTGCGCCGCCAAAAAGAGCGCAGGTGCCATCGCCATCTTCTCGCTCTCGATGAGGTGCGTCGCCGCAGCCAAACCATGTTCGAGCTGCGCCCACTCGGGGCGACGACCTGCCGCTTCGAGAATCAGCGTCTCCAGCGAAGCCTCAGGAGCCGAGAGCTCTTTCGGGAGTAGCGTGGATGAGAGCTGCCAAGGCTGCCCGTCCGACTTTCCCATCGTATGCTCCAACGCCGCGAGCGCGAGGCTCGCCCCGGACTCGGCCTCAATACGAAGCTCGGCGAGCTTCGCTGAGAAGTATTCTAGACGCATCAAATCCGCCATGTCGACTTCGCCTGTGGCGGCATCGTACTTCTCACGCGCGCTCGCTGACGCGGTGGCGACCACCTCATCTCCGCGATCCAATGTTGGCAACACGCTCTGTGTGTACATGTAGAGGTAGGCGAAACGGTAGACTTCGAGAGCAACCGCGAGCTCAGCCTCTCGAAGTTTCGCGGCATACAGTTGAGCTTGCTCTTGCGCTGCCAACTCAGCCTCCTCAGCTCGACCAAAGGTATGGAGAATCTGGAGATATTGCCCTTGTAGATGCAGATACGGCCCCCAGTCCGAAAGCGCCTTCCAGGAGCGCTGGTACTGCTGAGCATCCCCGGTCACCGTGTACATCGGGGCGGCATACCCCATGAGTTGCAGCTTGGGGTAGAACACCGACTCCACCTCCGAGAGCACCGCCTCGTATTCTTCGACCTTGGACTTCGCCTCCAATATGCTTCCATTGCGCGCCAGAGCCAAGGCGACGCAGTCCTCCAGACTGAGCAGCTCCACGGTCTCCTGCGCATGCAGCGCAGGCGAGCTGAGCGGAAGCAATGCAACGAGTGCCGCAAGAGCGAAGGCTCTGCTCATGGTTCTGCCCGCTTGTTCGCAAGCTCCTCTGCCTTGGCGTCAAGCTTCCTCTGCAGGCCTGCTACGCCTTCCCGATCGATGATTGCCCCAAACTGGTTCATGTATTCTAGAACCAATGAATCGCCATCAAACAACACGTCCACGACCCGCGCCGACGCCCCCTCTCCTTCCCAGCAAAAGCTGACCTCGAGCTCGAGCTCTTCGTCAGGCAGGAGCATGGCCACGGGGACGAAAACGCGACCGTCGCGAGCCGCCGGCACCCCTACCTTTACGCTCGCGCGTCTTAGAAACGCGCCAGAATCTGGATAGGCCACATCCCGAACCAAGGCTTGAAAGCTGTTCAGAAATCGCTCGAGCGCTTCCGGGCTGAACTCGGCCTTCGAAGGAGCGATGCACGCCTCGGCAAAGGCGGCCAAATCGAAGAAGCCATCCAGACGGGCGAAACTCAACTCGTTTTCCTCGCGCTGCGCTGCCGACAACGCAGCTCCATCGTTGCTATGGACCGCTCGAAAGGCCTCGAGCAGCGCCTGTGTCCGCTGGGTCAAGGCCTCCTCAGCCTGGGCGCTCCCCGAGAACATGAGCGAGCAGAGAAGCACTATCCCCACACTGCCAATGCACCGCATGTCTTCTCCTCCTTTGCCAACAACTTGGGGGAACAGGCCAAGCGCCCAATCGATAACAACTTGGCCCCATCAGCAAGAAATGCACGCCGACAGCCCCCACAACAGCAGGCCTGCGGCGAGCCCGGCGAGTACGTCGTCCAACACTACGCCAAGGCCACCCCTAACTCGCCTCTGCACCCATGAGATCGGCCATGGCT
>JAVFAO010000208.1:0-12020 GCA_034002465.1 Myxococcota bacterium | reverse complement strand
CCGGCGTCGTCAGCCTCTTTGGCTTCTACCCAGAAGCCGACGTCGACGGCCAAGGCTACACCTTCACGCTGCCCAACAAAACTGGACTTGCCGCCAACAGCGCCGTCGACTTCTACCTGCTCGGTGGTTTGGATTGCCACGCTGAAGATGGCAGCTTGCTGGAAGAGGGTTCGTGGCACATCTTTGGACAGGGACAGGTCGACGCCTCGGGGCAAAGCATCATTCCCAACGATGGCCTGCGCCTGCCTTGTATGACCTGGCTGGGCGTGGCACCCTCGCCCTGATGGTCTGCATGGCTCACTTCGATTCGTACAGCTGTTGGAGGTCGTGTCTTGAAAACGGGAACCCACATCGTTCGCCTCGTCCTGCTCTCGGCGCTGCTCTTGGCCTGTGGCGGTGAAGACCCCGCCGACGAAGATGTGTCGCTCGACACCGCACCCCGCGAGGGCTACCCCGACGGCCCCTACGGCACCGAGGAAGGCAGCGTCATCGCCAACCTGAGCTTCACCGACAGCGAGGGGGCCACGCTCAGCTTCCAGGACCTCTACGCCAACCCACAGCATCGCCTGCTGCTGCTGAGCACGGCCGCGGGTTGGTGCTCAGCCTGCATCGAGGAGCAGCCCAGCCTCCAAGAGCGCTACCTGCAACACCGGGCCGCGGGGCTCCAGGTCATGGTCGCCTTTTTCGAGAACGCAGACTACGCACCAGCCAGCGTTGAGGACGCCGCCTCGTGGAAGTCACGACACAAGGTGGGCTTTCATGTGGTCGCCGATGGCGAGTTTCAGATGGGCGCCTACTACGACCGCAACCTGACCCCTCTGAATATGCTCATCGATGTGAGCAACATGACGATCCTCTGGTCGGGTACCGGTTGGGACCCCACCACTGTCGACGCCATCATCGCCAACAAGCTCTGACCCAGAGTGTTTGCGTAGCGCATCTGAAGATTCGAACTCACGTTCCCGTCAGAGTCGCTGCTCGCAGATTGCTCACTCGCCTGGGCAGCTTCGCGCTCGACAGCTCAACCCCTCAGCCAGGACAACCTCATGAATCCTCGCCCTTCTCGCGCTGCCTTCATCACCTCGAAGACCCCCATCCTGGCGTTGACCACCGTCCTCGCCCTAGCCTTCGTCTCCATCCCCGCTCCAAGCGGCGCCCAAGACCGCGCTGCTGCCCCGGCGTTTACCCTCCCCAAGCTCAAGGGCGGCAAGGCGAAGCTCTCTGACTACAAAGACAAGGTCGTGGTCCTCAGCTTCTGGGCCACCTGGTGCGCGCCCTGCTTGCAGGAGCTGCCGCTGCTCGACGCGCTAGCCAAGAAGTACGAAGACCAGGGCTTGGTGGTGCTCGCCATCGACGTCGACGCCTCCGACACCGCCGGCAGCGTGCGCTCGACAGTGAAGCGCCTGGGGCTCGAGATGCCCGTCTTGCTCGATGTCGACAGCGCCGTGCTGGCAAGCTACAACCCTCAAGGGAGCTGCCCGTTCACGGTGTTCATCGACCGAGAGGGGCGGCTGCACTCGACCCACGATGGCTTCTCCGCAGGCGATGAGGCCGCCCACGAGAAGACCATCCTCCAGCTGCTCGCCGAGGACGCTCCTTGAAGACACTGCTCCGCTCCGCACTCGCCGTCTCACTCACACTTTTGGGAATACAGACCGGGTTCACCGACGACAGTCTGACCGTGAACCAGAGCCTGCTCAGCTCGTACCGCTCGGACAACGGCAACGAGAACACGAGTGACGACAACTTCGGCTTCCTCCTCAGCCGCAGCAGCTTCACGGCGAGCACCGAGCGCCTCTTCGTGCAACTGAGGGCGGACGCCTACGCATTCTTCGGACTCCCCAAATGCGTCCAAGGAGAGGGTGGCGGCGAGCAATGCCAGAGCCTTCCGCTGATGGAGAACGAAGACGAGCTCTTCATCGAGCGCATGACGCTGCGCTACAGCGTCGACGACTGGGTGCTGAGCGGTGGTGATTTCTTCCGACAGATGGGCAAGGGGCTGATGCTCGCCATCCGAAAGCAGGATGAGGCGGCGGTCGACAGTTCCATCCGGGGCGGCCAGGTGGAATACAGCGGAGAGTACCTCGACGGCTACGTCTTCGCGGGTCACGTCAACCCCGCCAACTTCGACACGGTGTCGCTCGCGACCCTCGAGGACGTCGATGACCTGCTCATCGGTGGCTCAGTGGGGCTCATCGGCTGGCCAGTCCAGATTTCACTGCTGGCCCTCCACTCCTCCCCTAGCCAGCGAATCCTCAATCATCGGAGCGAAATCAACAGCTTCGGCGTAGGCCTCGAAGCGCCTGGATTGCTGGACTGGGCCGCTTTCTCCTTCGAGTTCGACGCCCAACACCGCAGCATCGCCGGACAGCGCTGCGACCCGCTCAGCGGTGACTGTGCGGGTTTTGCGAGCTACGCTGCAGTGGATCTGTTCTTCGATGAGAGCAGTCTGCTGCTCGAGTTTCTATGGCTCGATGGATTCGAGCAGAGGGGCAGCCGCAACACCGCCCTCGACAAGGCCTTCGACTACAACTTGCCGCCGACGCTGCAGCGTATCGACCAAGAGGTGCTCGACCAACGCGATGTGCTCTCGGGCAGAGCTCGTCTGGACTTTCCCCTCTTTTCCGAGACCTTGCGGGGCGGCGTCGACTTGGTTTATCGCGAGGAAAACCGTGCAGCCCTGGTGCCCACGCATATCTTTCACGGCATCGGCGAGGGGAAATGGGACTATGACGAAGGGCTCTCGCGGCTCGGGCTCAGCGGCGGCTACCGCCATGAGCTGCAGCTGCAGAGCGTCACGCCAGAGGGCCGCCTTTTCGATACCACGCACACACTCAAAAGCATGGCCCACGGTGAGCTCGATTGGGTGCAGCGGCTGGTGAAGGAGCTCTCGCTGCATGTCCAGTATCGACATGAGCAGCGTACTCTGGAGGAGAAAAACTACGAACGGGGAGACTTGGTGCTCGCCATCGAATGGAGTCGAGTGGGCGCGCTGGCCTTCGATTTTGGCTATGACACGCAGAAGCCTGAAGAGCAGGCTCGACGCTTCTTCTTTGCCGGCCTCGTCAACGCGGAGCTGGGCCAAGGTTGGGCGCTGCGGATGCTGGCGGGAACACAACGCGGCGGTATTCGCTGCGTCGCTGGTGTGTGTCGGGAGTATCCGGCCTTTGCAGGGGCAGAGGCTCAGCTCGTTGGCCGCTTTTGAGCCCCTCTGTCGTTCTTCGCAGCTAAGCTCGGGCGTTGATGATGCAGCATTTTCGTGAGGACTACTGTTTGTGGCGCTGGCGCTCCATCGAGGCTGAGGCAAGCAGCAAGCCTCATGAAGGGCGCGAGCCTGTGGACTGCTATCGCACGCTTCTGCTCAGGCGGCCGCCACCAGCGCCCGCCGACGATCGGCTGGCGTCCTGGACGCTGCGGGTGAGCGTGTGGAAAGGCGCGAAGCTGGTCGTGAACGATGCCCACGCGCTCTGGCGGCCAAGGGGCCCCAACCCTTGCGCCGAGTCACCGCGTGAACGCCTGGACACCCTGATGGTCGAACTGGGACCTCCTGGACTGGGCACGACCTATGATCTCATGGTGGCAGCGCCCAACGACGACCCCGCAGCCTTTGGGGGGAAAGCTTGGCGTCCTGTATACCCCAACGATCCCATCGAAACCATCCGTCTCTTCCCCGAGCACGGTGGAAGCTACTACGACGCGCTGCTCGGCCCCTGGGATGACGTGAGCATCGAACACCGAGAGGCAGACGAGTGGTGGATCCACCCCTACTCGGACTACGCCGTGCTGGACCAAGCGCTCGAGCTGGGAGCGCTCAATCGGCGCTGAGCAGCGCGTTGAGGACCGCGTTGATGTCGTTGTAGGGGCTGTTGGGCGCGGTCTCACTGTAGGCGTAGCTCATGTTGCGACCATCGAGCACGGCCTCCCAAGGGATACCAAACTGACCGCTCGGGCCAATGAAGGGGTCCACATGGGAGAAGAACTGCGTCCAGCCGCCACGTTGGAAGCTCCAGTCGATGAGCACCATCTCAGGCGGAACGTTGTTGCGTTTCGCATAGGTCATACAGTCTTCGAGGTCTGGAGGCCCGTAGTCGCCATCCTCCCCAAGGATATAGCGCACCTCGAGCCCCTGCGATTGGGTTTGCTCGTAGTATTCCTGCACCAGTGGCACGTACTGCTTGCAGGCGGAGCACCAGGTGGCCACGGCCACTAGCCACACCGCCTTGGTGTTACCGCAGAAGGAGTGAAGGTTGACCCACTCGCCGTGGCAGTTCTGGAGCTGGAAGTCGGCAATGTTGTCACCAATGACCGCACCGGTGCCATAGACCGCGCAGATCTCGTGCTTCTTCTCGACGGGCACGGTGATGGTCAGATCGGACACGCAGACCTGCAACCCATCCTTGACCAACGGCATGGTCTTGGTTTCGGAGTAATAGGCCACCTCCGCAAAGACGACGTTGCTCAGGTTGGCAGAGAAGAAGCCACCCGCGTTGGACATCAGGCGAATCTCGAGCTGCCCCTGTACTGGAATGAGAAGCTTGGAGCCGCCATCCTCGCCTACGCCTGCTCGGATGTAGGTGCAGTACTCGCAGTCCTCGAACTTGCTGAACGCGGCGTCATACATGCCGGTGGGGACTGGACCATCGGCATCGAGGTGACTGTATTCAATGACGAAGGAATCATAAGGCACAGCATGCTGCGTCACGCCACTGAAACGGAAGTCGAAGCCACCCTCTTTGGGGATAATCGTGGCGAGCTGGGTGCCAAGCTCCAAGGTCTGGTCGCAGCGGCGCTCGCAGAGGTTGGCGTTGCAGTCGAAGCCGTTGGCGCAGGCTCCACATTCGGTACCGCAGTCGAGCGTGCCGCACTGCCCTTCTTCGCAGAGACAGGGGGGCGGCAGCTCCTCTTCCTCGAGCTCGTCAGGCTCGAGCTCGTCGGGCTGGGCTTCGTCGCTCTCTTCGAGGGTCTCGACCTCCTCGACGGTCTCGACCTCCTCGAGCAGGTCGAGCTCTTCGAGCTGATCGGTGTCTTCGAGCTGATCGAGCTCTGGGCTGGTATCTGGCTTGGGCTCAGGATCGTCATCACATGCTAGCAACAAGAAGGCAACACTGGTCAACAACACCGGGATGAGCGCTCTGGATCGCATTCGATTTCCTTCGTCCGACAGTGGGCAGAGCCCGCCTGGGCTAGAGCCGAAACCATCGCCCTCAGTGTGTATCGCAGGCCCCATGATTGCAACGCTGGGCTCGCACAATTTGGGGAGCGTGAGCGCAAACGAATGCCCCTTCGAGTACCGAATTCCACAACATCAACAAGAGGATACGCTGAGAACAAGGCAGCGCGTCGAGGGCAGGTCTATGCAAAAAACTGCACGCACCCGGTTCCAGCAGTGCTTACCAGGCTTCGGGGCGCAGGGTCTGGGTGCGAATCAACTGCCCAGAGAAGCTGATGCGCAGCGGCTCGCTCTTGGCGTCGACGAAGAGCTGGATCCGGGGCATGTGCCGCTCGAACGCCAAGTCGATGCTGAGCACGTACTCAGAGCTGCCGGAAAAGAGATTGCTTTGCTTGCGGGTCCGGACCAAGGTGAAGCCAAGCAACTCGCCCCACTGCTCTTTGGCCTGACGCAGGTTGCGCTGAAGCTCCTCGGCTGAGAAGTTACTGTCGATTGGGCACTTGGCCTGTTTTCCCAAGTTCTTGGCATACGCGTCGTTGGTGAAGCTCGAGGCCAGCTCGAAATTCTCGGCGCGCAGCGCCTCGAGGTGCGGCATGGCCACCTCGTTCCAGACCCTCTCCCCTGCAAGGGCAATACTCTTGCCGGCCCGAAGGCCCATGGTGATGCCGCCTGCGACGATGGCCCCAATGCCCACGATGATCAGCCACTCCATAGCCCTCTCCTCCTCAGAGTGCTCGCTGCATGCAGCATGAACAATCGAGCGCTCAGAAGCAACTCAACGCAGCACGCCGCACAGCGCCCAGTGCCGCTCGCTAACCTGCACGACCCGCTCGGACCAAGCCGCCCCGAGTGGCGACCGTGCGAGCTGCTCACGCAGCTCCTCTAGCGTGAAGGAAGCCAGCAACGATGCCAAGAAGTCCGACTGGAGAATGGGCGAGCTCGAGGCGGCCACACTGGCCACGAGCTGCTCGGCCTCTGCGACGCTGTCTGGACGCAAGAGGTCCATCACCACGATGGCAGCAGGCCGCCGGGCAAGCCGATAGAGCTCCTCCCAAAAGACCTCGGGCGAGGGCAGATGATGGAGCAGGCTGTTCGAGAGCACCGCCGAAAAGGCCGACGACGCCAACTGAGGAGCAGGCAAGCGCAACTGCCGCCATTGCAGACGCTGCCACATTGCGGCGGCCTCGTCCTCGGCCAGGCCCCACACCGCAGACTTCGTCGAAAAATGTCGTGGCGCCCAGGCCAACATAGGCGCAGAAGCATCAACGCCGAGCAGCTCCCAATCAGGGTGACGTCGACACAGATGCATGAGGATGTCGCCGTGTCCACAGCCGAGGTCGACTGCACAGGGGCGTGCTCGCCCAGCGCCAACAGCGTCCAGCTGAGGACTGGCAAGCTGGACGAAGCGCTGATTCGCGTCGCTGAAATCCGCCTCGGCGTAGGCTCGTACCTGCGCCTCATCGAGCATCAACTCAGGCTCGAGCCGCCTCTGCATGTCCAACTCGCAGCAAGCGCACCGCGAAGACTCGCTGAGCTCGCGTACAGCTCAGCCGTGACAATCAGCCAGGCCTGTACGCAAAAAGCTCGCTTCGAGCCCCGGCGCTCAGCAGTATCAGGCTGAGACCAAAAGGCACCCGCGCAACACTCGGCTCGAGGCCTCACAGCCAACGAGGGTGAGCGCTGCCAAATGTCTTGAGCTAGTTGCTGAAACGCGCGCGCCGGCGAGCTTCCTTCCGACGACGGCGAGCAGCTTCTTTCTGCTTGCGTTTGCGCACGACGCTCGGCTTCTCGTAATGGCGACGCCGCTTCAGCTCCTTGAGCACTCCCTCACGGGCCATATGTCGTTTGAGCTGATTGATGGCGCGGTTGAGGTTGGAACCCTCGACCACGACCTGCAGCGGTCCAAGCTCACGAGACTTGCTTTCCAGTGCCATACTCCGTCACTCCCTCCCAGATGCACACTCGAGACCAGAGGCTCGTCCATGCGTGCCGGACGACCCTACGTCCGGTCGGAAACACGGCGCAGAGCTTTAGCCGCGATCCCCTCCTTTTGTCAATGACAAAGTGCCTCCAGACGTGCACTTGCCGCACTCGAATGCATTCCTTCGCTCTCGCGAGACCCTCGCACCGCTGCGCAGGCGCATCGGACGCGCCCGCAACAGACGCTGACTCGTGCCTCGCTTCGCTCACTTCTTGTCCATTGGGCGCTTGGCCTGTTCCCCACAACTTCTTGTTGATTGGGCGCTTCGCCTGTACCCCCAACTTGTTCGCATTCTTGAGCTGACCCGCGCCTTGCTTCGCTCACAATCAGCTCACTGAAGAGGCTGCATGGACATTGCGAGGAAAGAACACTACCCTCAACATTCGTTCAGGGCCGAGCTTGCATCGGCTTCTGTCCAAAGACCAGATGCACAAAGAATTCAAATAATTAGGACTGCCTCATGGATGTGGCAAGACTCCGCGTGCTCTCCAGTGGCTCAGCCGGAAACGGCGTGCTCGTTCAAGTTGGCCCCCTGCGTCTGCTCTTTGACGCTGGCGTCAGCGCCCTCACCGTGCGTCGCTCGCTCGAGGCCTTTGAGGCCCTCGGGCCGCTTCTCGGCGAGGAGAGCGCAGCCAGCAACCCGCGAGATCGGCTCCGTCGGGTGCCGAGCCTCGACGCCATCTTCATCACCCACGAGCACAGCGACCACATCAGGCACCTGGCCACGCTTGCCCGACGCAACCCCGATGCCCGCATCTTCGCTTCTCCGGGGAGCTGCCGCGCCATCCGTCAGCGCATGGCCAAGAACCACCTGTCACTGCAGACCGTCGCCCCAGGCGAGCGGGTCAATCTGGGGTCGTGCACTGTGAGCCCCTTCGCTGTCTCACATGACGCAGAAGAGTGCTGTGGATATCGGCTCGAAGCAGAGCATTTCAGCTTTGGCCTCGCCACCGACCTCGGGGTCGCAGACGCCGACGTCATCGCAGCGCTCAAGGGCTTGCGCGTCCTGATGCTCGAAGCAAACCACGACCCGCAAATGCTCCGCGCTGGCCCCTACCCCGAACACCTCAAGCGTCGCATCCTCTCAACCCAGGGCCATCTGTCCAACGAGCAAAGCGCGCGCCTCCTCAGCCAACTCCTTCACGCGGGTCTCGAACACGTCCTGCTCGCCCACTTGAGCGAAGAAAACAATGACCCTCAGCTCGCGGCTGCACGACTCGCCGAAGCCTTGCCCCCCGGCAGCGGCGTGCGGCTCGAGGTCAACGCGCGCGTCGTCCCAGGGCCGATTCACCGCTATCTGATTCGGACACGGCGCAAACGCAGCGTCATTGCTGGAGTACAACAGCAGCTGAGCTTGCCCTTCTGACGGCATCGTTGGCTCGGCTGCTGTGGTCTGCACAGTGGATCGCCTGCGCTCGTTCAGAGACCAAGCCGACTGCGCAGATCATCGCGGCTGCTGTCGAAGGTGAAGGTGTCGAAGACCATGAACCAGTTCTTGGGATCCACCACATTGGGATAGAGGGTGGCGGCCGCTTCGACCTTGTCGCTGTCAAACGAGAGATGGCCAAGCAGGCTGACCACCTGAGCGCAGGTGAAGTAGTTGCCGCTGCGGGCGGCGGTGCCAATCGCCTTGACCTTGTCGCTGTCGAAGGAAGAGTTCTGGATGGAGCTGTTGAGCGCCGCAAAGCTTGCTGCATCCATCTCGACGAGCTTGGGCTCCTTGACCTCGACCACGCTATCGACGACGGTATCCACCTCCGGAGCCGCGGCGACGAGCTTGTCCGCGTCCTTCATGGCATCGCTGACTGCGTCCAAGCTCTCGCGCACGAGCTTCCGCTCTTCTCGCTCGAGGTCGCTGTCATCGAGCTCCTTCTCGAAAGCCCGCACAGCTTCGCTCACATCGTCGATGTCGGCGAAGAGATCTCGGTCATCGAGCAGCACACCGTGTTTCACGCTCTCACCCCGATCCAAGGTCTTGCGTACCCGCTTGAGCTCACTGCGTAGCTCGTCGACCTCGTCGAGCAAGCTCTCCTTTTGCCTGCCGCGCAGCTCGCTGCGGTCAATGATGCGCTCCATTTCATCGACCTCATCGAGGGCAGCGTTGATGTGCCGAGCGAAGGCGCGATCATCGAGCTCCACCGTTTTTGCCGAAGCCAGCGCGGGGACGAGAACGAGGACCAAGACGAAGACGGACCAGAGACGAGACATGAGAACCTCCGAAAACGAAAAGGGCGCGAGCATTGCGCCATCAGAGCACGAGAGCAGCGCTTCGTCCGGATTTGCTGCCCTTGGAAAAGCACCTCGAGAAGACTCGAGGTCAAAGTCCGGGGGAACAGGCCAAGCGCCCAATCGACAAGAAGCCAGCCCGCTCAGCGGGCAGCGAGCTGCCTTGCGCAAAAGGCGACGCTTTCGACGGCACCTCGCTGCGTCTATTCTTCTGGTGGAGCATCGAAAACCGCATCTCTCATCGATAAGCGCTGCCAGCGCCGCGCGCTGCTCTCCCCTGCCTGTTCAGGCGGCATGCTGCGCTGTTGCGCCATCGAGCCCGAGCCCATGCCCGCCCGAAACCCCGGTAGGGAGCGAGACGCGAAGCGCGCCCGCAAGCGACGTGCCTCGCGCGCCACCTGCTCGCCAAAGACAGGTCGGGAAAAACGCGCCTTGAGCCGCTCGGAAACGGGCAGCACCATCCGCGCCGGCTGCCACTTGAAGGGCTCCGCCTGGTCATCAAGGATGAGCCCTTCTGCCAAGAGCGAGCTCGCCTCGGCAACGCTCAAATCCGCCGTCAAGGCCTCGGAGAAACGGAAGCGCGCCTCGATTTCAGGCTCTGCAAACACCCCTTCTGCTTTGGAGAACAACGCGGTGTGGTAGTGTCCAGGGTGAAACGCCATGCCGTCGTAGCCGAGCCGCTCGCAAGCCATCAGGATCATGCCGATGACCCTGTGCAAGCAGCCCAAGCCAGGATACTTCTGCCCCGGCAGGAGCGGTCGCGTCGGCGTCGCTCGACCTCGGGGATTCTGCAGCAAGAGCCACTCTAGCCAGAGCAATCGAAAGGGCGGCATGTCGAGGCGCTCGTCGAGCACCAACTCGACCAACAGATCCTCTCGAGCATCGGCCGAGCGGATGCGCAGGAGCTGCCCTGTCGAGTGATTCGTATCCAGCTCGAGCTCCAGTCGCCCGTACCCAAGTGAACGGATGTGCTCGAAAACACCGTAGGCCTCAAAGGCGCACTCCAAACCGTACTTGGTGTAGAAACCCAAGAGCTTCTGCGGTCCGATATGACCTGCCAGGGGCCCGAAGAGGTCTTCAGGACGTATTCCGAAGTCATCGGGATCACTCCCATCCTCGACCAGCTCCCCAATATTGAGCTTCCCCTTCACCTCTCGCATCAGCTCAATGTCACGCTGAGCCAGAGTGGGGATGGGGGCGTCCCAAGAGGCCGTCAAGTCGGCCAACGAGCGGGCGCTGTGACGCCAGGCGTCAGGTCCATAGCCCCCGGCCAGCAGCCACACGCAGGAGAGTTTGCCGATGAGAGAGAGGACATATCGATCGCGACGCAAGATGCCGTTCGGGCTGAGCCGCCAACCGCCGAGCTGATCATCTGCAGCGACATCAACACCAGCGACATAGAATACAAGTTGTGGTTGTGCTCGCTCGAGCACGGCTGGCAACTCGTCGCGCAACGCAGCCAAATAGCTCGCATCGTCGATGCCAGGGCCGAGCGCGACGTTCCGATCTCCATCGAACTCCTGTTCGGTCCAGTTTTCAGCATGCAGCGAGAAGGTGAAAACGCTGTCGTCAGCAGCGAAAATCTCTCTCGTGCCGTCGCCCTGGTGAAGATCGAGGTCGATCACGAGGATCTTGTGACGATACCCTTCCTGACGCAAATGCGCGATAGCTACGGCTACATCATTGAATACGCAGAAGGCGTATCCGCCATCTGCGTAGGCATGATGAAAACCACCCCCCAAATTGACCACCGTCTTTGGGCCCAGCAGGCTCAGGCTCGCCCGCGCCGCGCGGATCGTACCCCCCACCATCCAGCGCTGTTGCTCGACATGGCGCTCGGCGTCCTCGGAGCTGACGCCTTGGCCAAAGACGCGCCGAATCTGCTCGGGCTGCGCGACCGAGGAGAGGTAGGTGAGCGGGTGCACCCGCTTGAGCTGGTCGATCGCCGCCCAGCGCGGCATCAGCACATGCCGCTTCGAGATACACCCCTCCGCCAGGAGATAGTCGAGGATCTTTCGACCACGATGGGGATCCGCAGGACCAACCGCCGGTCCCTCGTACTGGGGATGATACACCAACAAGGCCCGAGGAAAGCGCAGCTGGGCGCGGGTGCGGCGTAGCTGCCGTTGGATTCTGTCAAACACGCATCACCTCGAAAGCCGGGCTCCACCGCCCACCTGGCCCGGCTCAGTGCCGAAAGGCCCAGTGAAACGAACACACGGAAGGGCAAGCACAAGCCAGGCCGCGAAGCAGCCTGGGCGCTCAGCCTCGCACACCTCTATAGCTCAGCCTGTGTCCTCAAGCAGCCAGGAAATGAGAAGGTGACGCGCAAAACTTGGGGTAACAAGCCAAGCGCCCAATCAACAAGAAGTGGGGGAAACAGGCCAAGTGCCCAATCAACAAGAAGTGGGGGCGGACCTGCGTGTCCGCCCTCCTTGGATCTGCGCAACAAGTTGGAGGAACAGGCCAAGCGCCCAATCGACAAGAAGTAGGGGCGGACCTGCGTGTCCGCCCTCCTTGGATCTGCGCAACCAGTTGGAGGACCAGGCCAAGCGCCCAATCGACAAGAAGTAGGGGCGGACCTGCGTGTCCGCCCTCCTTGGATCTGCGCGCCAAGGTGGGGGAGCTGGCCAAGCGCCCACT
>JAVFAO010000207.1:0-12026 GCA_034002465.1 Myxococcota bacterium | reverse complement strand
AATTGAGCCCTTCGCAGCTCGCCGGGTGTATTCCGAAACTGCAAACGGAGTGTATGCATCGGATCACCTCGGCGTGTTGGTCGAGCTCAGCCATTGTTTGCGCTCAGTCGAGGAATGATTCGCGCCCTCGTTTGTTTTGCCCATGCACCTGATGCCGACTCGCTCAGCCGCCGGTTGGCGCAGGGCGCGGAGGGTCGTGCTTCTTGCCTCTACGCGGATTGCTTTCGTCGCTTTCGGATTAGAATAGCTCTTCACATCTGGCGATTCAGTGATAATGTAATTTTCTGCTGAGGCTGGCCGGCACCGGTTCGCCCGAACGTTTCCTCGTGCCCCCCAGCTTCTGATCGGCGTTGAAGCGATGAGTCCGCGTCCGTCGATCGCAACATCGTGAATGGCACCTCGGATCGCAGCTCATGGGATTGCCCGAGGGGCTTGGCAGCACAATAGAGATCTCTGGCTCGGTCCCAACACGCCGAGCTCCCAGAACGAGCCCTGTGCGCCGTCGCGTCCTCCAGGCCCCGGCCGGCTCGCCACCCACAGCTAGGGAGAGTTCGATGTCACCGCAAAGCACTACCGAGATCGACGAGCAGCTCGATCGACTGATCGAGCGCTACGGTCGTGATCGCAGCGCGCTCATCCCCATCTTGCAAGATGTCCAGGAGCAGCAGGGCTACCTCTCCCGCGCTTCGGTCATTCGCATTGCAGAGCGCCTGGGTCTGCCTGCGTCCAAGGTCTATGGGGTCGCTACGTTTTACAATCAGTTCCGCTTCCAAGCACCTGGAAAGTACGCGCTGCAGGTGTGCCGTGGAACGGCCTGTCACGTACGTGGTTCGTTGGCGCTGGTCGAAACTCTGAAGCGAGAGCTGGGCGTTGAGGCGGGGCAAACGACCAAGGATGGCCTCTTCTCACTCGAAGAAGTGGCCTGCCTTGGGGTCTGCGGGCTAGCCCCTGTCATCGCCATCAACGGTGAGATCCTGGCAGCGGTCGCCCCCAATGCGGTCAAGCCCACCCTGCGCAAGTATCGACGCGCGGCGGAAGCAGAAGCGAAACAGGCATCCAATCCTGAGCGTGGGAGGCAGTGAGCATGAGTAGCATCGCTATCGAAGCCAGTCACCAAGACCTGCTGCGGCAGCTGCTCTCGCAGCCCTTCGAGACCGCACGCAAGCACGAGATGATGCAGCAGTGGCGCCGTGAGCAGACCCTGCGTCCCACCCTCTACCTGGGCGCGGGCACCTGCGGTCTGGGCGCGGGTGCAGCGCGCACCCTGGAGGCCGTCCAAGCCTATCTCAAGACCCACGGGATCGAGGCGGAGCTGCTCAGCGTCGGCTGCATCGGCCTCTGTGTCGAGGAGCCGCTGCTCGACGTCGCACTTCCCGGTCGCACACGCCTGAGCTTTCGCAAAGTCACTGAAGACCGTGTCCCCGAAGTGCTCGATGGCGTCTTCGACGCTGGCCCCATGGCCCCCGAGGCCTTCTGCCAGTTCCGCCAGGAAAACGCCACGCCCTGGGAGGCGGTGCCCTTCATCGACGAACACCCCTTCTTTGCCCCACAGACGCGGTGGGTCCTCGCCAACTGCGGTCATATCGATCCTTCGCGCATTGAAGAATACATCGCACGCGGTGGCTACTTCTCCCTCGTCAAGGCGCTGGCTACGATGGACTCGGCAACGGTCTGTGACACCATCGAGAAGAGCGGCCTGCGCGGCCGCGGCGGCGGCGGTTTCCCCACGGGGCGCAAGTGGAAGCTCGCCCTGGCCACGCCGAGCGACGAGAAGTACATGATCTGCAACGCCGACGAAGGTGATCCCGGCGCGTTCATGGATCGCGCGGTCATCGAAGGCGACCCCCACCGACTGCTCGAAGGTCTGGCGCTCGCCGCATACGCCATTGGCGCTCAACACGCCTACGTGTACATCCGCGCAGAATACCCTCTCGCCATCACTCGCCTCTACGAAGCCATCGAGCAGGCCCACGCGCTCGGGCTGCTGGGCGAGAACATCATGGGCAGCGGCTGGAACCTGGAGATTAAGGTCAAGAAGGGTGCTGGTGCCTTCGTCTGCGGCGAAGAAACCGCGCTGATGCACAGCATCGAGGGCAAACGTGGCATGCCGCGTCCCCGCCCTCCCTTCCCGTCGACCTCAGGGCTCTTCGGCAAACCCACCGCCATCAACAATGTCGAGACCCTGGCCAACGTGCCCGCCATCGTGCTCAACGGCGCAGACTGGTTCTCCTCCCTGGGCACCGCCTCGAGCAAGGGCACCAAGGTCTTCGCGCTCTCCGGCAAGGTGTCACGCACAGGCCTGGTCGAAGTCGCCATGGGCACCCCCCTGCGGGACATCATCTTCGCCATTGGCGGCGGCATCCCTGACGGCCGAAAGTACAAAGCCGTGCAGATCGGCGGCCCTTCGGGCGGCTGCATCCCCGAGGCAGAGCTCGACATCGACATCGACTATGAGTCGCTCAAGCGCGCCGGGGCGATGATGGGGTCCGGCGGTCTGGTCGTCATGGACGACAAGAACTGCATGGTCGACGTGGCCAAGTACTTCATGGGCTTCATCCAGCGAGAGAGCTGCGGAAAGTGTATTCCCTGTCGTGAAGGAACGCTGCGCCTGCTGCAGATCCTCGAGCGCATCTCCAGCGGTCGCCAGAGCGAGCACGGCAACGACGCCCTCGACCGTTTCCGCGGCGTGATGTACCTCAACCGCCTCGCCAGCGTGATCCAAGACACCAGCCTCTGCGGGCTGGGACAGACCGCTCCCAACCCAGTGCTCAGCACGCTGCGCCACTTCCGCCACGAATACGAAGACCACATCTACAATCGCCACTGCGAAGCCGGCGTCTGCACAGAACTGCTCGAGTACAGCATCATCACCGACAAGTGCGTAGGCTGTACCCTCTGCGCCAAGCAGTGTCCGACCGGTGCCATCATCGGTTCGCCTCGCAGCCCGCACTACGTCGTCAACGAAAAGTGCATCCGCTGCGGCTCTTGCGTCACCGCCTGCCGCTACGACGCCGTCGTTGCCCAATAACGGAGGTCCCATGCCTAGCATCGAAATCAATGGCCGAGTGCTCGAGGCGCAGGAAGGCGAGATGCTGCTCGGCGCGCTGAAGCGCGCCGGTGTCCACGTGCCCACGCTGTGTCATGTCCCAGGACTGAGCCCGAGCGGCGCCTGCCGCCTGTGTTCCGTCGAGGTCGAGGGCATGCGCAACCTCGTGCCCAGCTGCGCCTACCCCGTGCAAGACGGGATGAAGGTGAAAACCCACTCGCCACGCGCCGTACGCGCCCGAAAGACCATCGTCGAACTGCTGCTCGCCAACCACCCGGACGACTGTAACTACTGCGTCCGCAACAATAATTGCGAATTGCAAACGCTCGCCGGGGAGCTCGGCGTGCGGCTGCATCGCTACGGCGCCTACGACAAGGGATACCACCTCGACCTGTCCAGTCCAGCCCTTGTGCGCGATCCTGGAAAGTGTATTCTCTGCGGCCGCTGCGTACGGGTCTGCGAAGAAGTGCAGTCCGTCGCTTGCATCGACTTCGTCAACCGCGGCAGCCAGTCCATCGTCTCCACCGCCTTCAACCAAGGCCTCAACATCTCGAGCTGCGTCAACTGCGGGCAGTGCATCATGGTCTGCCCCACTGGCGCCTTGCGCGAGCAGAGCCACGTCAAGAACGTCGTCGCCGCACTCGAAGACCCCAACAAGATCGTCGTCGTGCAACATGCGCCCGCCGTCTCGGTCAGCCTCGCCGACGAGTTCGGGCTCAAGCCCGGTGAAGACATCGTCGGACGCATGACCGCCGCCCTGCGACGGCTCGGCTTCAAATACGTCTTCCCCACCTCCTTCAGCGCCGACCTCACCATCATGGAAGAGGCCAGCGAGCTCGCCCATCGCATCGCCAACGGCGGCGTGCTTCCCATGATGACGAGCTGTTCCCCCGGCTGGATTCGCTTCGTCGAGCAGTTCTTCCCCGATCGTATTCCAAATCTATCCACATGCAAGAGCCCGCAGCAGATGCTCGGCGCCATCGTCAAGAGCCACTTCGCCGAGAAGAACGGACTCTCCCCCAAGGACATCTACAGCGTCTCGCTGATGCCCTGCACCGCCAAGAAAATGGAAGCAGCGCGACCCGAGATGATCCACGACGGCGTCGCCGACATCGACGCCGTCCTCACCACCCGCGAGGCTGCGCGCCTGATCCGACGCTTCGGTGTCGATCTGCTGCACGTCGACCCCGAACCCGCCGATGCACCCTTCGGACAGCGCAGCACCGCCGGCAAGCTCTTCGGTGGCAGCGGCGGCGTCATGGAAGCCGCCCTGCGCACGGCTCACTATCTGCTCACCGGCAAAGACCTCGAGCGACTCGAGTTCGATGCGCTGCGCGGGCTCGACGGCTTCAAACAGACCAGCGTCGAAATCGCAGGAAAACGCATCGGTGTGGCCGTCGTCAACGGCCTCAAAAACGCCCGCACCCTCCTCGAAGAACTCAGGGAAGGACGCGATGACCTGCACTTCGTCGAGGTCATGACCTGCCCAGGCGGCTGCGTCGGCGGCGGTGGTCAACCCCACGACACCGACCGCGACGTCATCTCTGCTCGTATGCAGAAGCTCTACCAGATCGACGCCAGTGAAGCGCTTCGCCTGTCCCACCGCAACCCCGACATCCAACGACTCTACGAGGACTTCCTGGGCGCTCCGCTGAGTGAGCGAAGCCACCACCTGCTGCACACCCACTACTCGCGCCGCTCGGTGGTTGCTTGATTGGCGCGCCTGATGCGCAGCCATGAAGGCGACACATCAGGCGCTGCTCGGAGCTCGACATGACCCTCAATGAACCTCCGGTTCTGGTCACCACCGTCCGCAAGCGATGCAGGATGTGCTACACCTGCGTGCGTGAGTGCCCTGTCAAAGCCATCCGCATCGCCGACGGACAGGCCAAGGTTGTCTCCGAACGCTGCATCGGTTGCGGCAACTGTATTCGCGTATGCAGTCAGAACGCGAAGCAGATGGTCTCCACAGTAGACCAGGTCGCAGAGCTCCTCGACGGCGACGAGCGCCTCATCGCGCTCATCGCACCCAGCTTTCCCGCCGAATTCCCCGAGTTGCACTACCAGCAACTGATCGGCATGATCCGTATGCTCGGCTTCGACAAGGTCTGCGATGTGGCCTTCGGTGCAGACCTGGTCGCACGCCGATACCGAAGCCTCCTCTCCGAACGCAAGCGCTACATCACCACCTCCTGCCCTGCCGTCGTCGCCACGGTTGAACGCTACTATCCGCAGCTCGTCGGTCATCTCGCCCCCATCGTCTCCCCCATGGTCGCCTCGGCACGCGCCCTGCGCCACAAGTACGGCGCAGACTTCCGCGTCGTCTTCATCGGCCCCTGCATCGCCAAGAAAGGAGAGTCCGTCGCCAGCGAGGTCGCAGGTGAGATCGATGCCGTCATCACCTTCCTCGAGCTGCGACAGCTCTTCCTGCACCGCCGAATCAGCGCCAACAGCGTCACCCCCTCCGACTTCGATCCCCCCATCGGTCGCCTCGGCGGCATCTTTCCTCTCCAAGGCGGCGAGCTCCAAGCTGCCAAAATTCAGCCAGATTTACTCGCCGATGAGGTCGTCAACGCCGACGGACACAAGACCTTCATCAGCGCCCTGCGCGCCTTCGACAGCGGTCAGTTCAGCGCCAAGCTGCTCGACGTCATCTGCTGCGAAGGCTGCATCATGGGCCAAGGCATGAGCAGCAACGAGAGCGCCTTCGTGCGTCGCTCTCGCGTCTCCAACTACGTTCGCCAACGTATGACCGTCCGCGATGAGGCCTCCTGGGAAGCCGACCTCGACGGCTTCGCAGAGCTCGACCTGAGCCGCGACTTCTTCGTCCGCGATCAGCGCATCGACCAGCCCACCCGCGAGGAAATCGAAGAAATCCTGCGGAAAATGGGAAAACTCACGCCCTCCGACGAACTCAACTGCGGCGCCTGCGGCTACGAAACCTGCCGCGAACACGCCGTCGCCATCTTCAAAGGACTCGCCGAGAGCGAGATGTGCCTGCCCTTCACCATCGAGAGCCTGCACCGCTCCGTCTCCGACCTGCACGAATCCCACGCCGAGCTCGCCAGCACACAGCAGGCTCTCATGCACTCCGAGCGCCTCGCCTCCATGGGGCAACTCGCTGCCTGCATCGCCCACGAAATCAACAACCCACTCGGCGTCGTCATCATGTACGCCCACCTGCTCCAAGAAACGAGCAAACCCGACGACCCTGCAACCGAAGACCTCGCCATGATCGCCAGGGAAGCAGACAGGTGCAAAAAAATCGTCGCTGGCCTGCTCAACTTCGCACGGCAGAACAAGGTCCTGCGCAGCAGCAGCAGCGTCCCCGCCCTGCTCCAGAGTAGCGCCGACTCTGCACCCCCTCCCCCACACATCAGCCTCGAGCTCGACGCCGAGATGCGCGATCCCAGCTGCGAGATGGACCTCGACCAAATGATCCAGGTCATCGTCAACCTCCTGCGCAATGCCTACGACGCCATGCCCCAAGGCGGCAAGGTCCGCCTCATCGGCCGCGACGCTGGCAACAACGTCCAGATTGCGGTTCAGGACAATGGCGTCGGTATCACCGAAGAACACAAGAAGCGCCTCTTCGAGCCCTTCTTCACCACCAAAGCCATGGGCAAAGGCACCGGTCTGGGCTTGCCCACGAGCTACGGCATCGTCAAAATGCATCGCGGACAGATCCAGGTGGACTCCAACGCCGACCCCAACATCGGGCCCACTGGCACCACCTTCACCATCACCATCCCAAGACACAACGGCAGCTAAGCCCGCGAGCCAAGCTCGCCCGCCCCTTTCCTGATGAGGTTTGGACATGAGCACAAAAGGTAAGACCATTCTTCTCGTGGATGACGACGTCGACTTCGTGGAGCAACAAGAGCTGCAGCTCTCCGCCATGGGCTTCGACGTGGTCAAAGCCTACAGCGTCGCCGAAGCAGAGACCCTGCTCGAATCGGTCAAGCCAGACCTCGCCCTGCTCGACCTCATGATGGAGTTCAACGACGGCGGCTTCGTCCTCGCCTACCGCATCCGCAAGCGCTATCCTGGTACCCCCGTGATCATCGCCACCAACGTGGCCAATGAGACCGGGCTCGAGTTCAACGCTCAGACCAACGAAGAACGCAGCTGGATCAAGGCCGACGTCATGCTGGCCAAACCCATCCGCTTCGAGCAGTTGAAGCGCGAAATCGACAGATTGCTCGGTGCCTGAGGGCGCCCCCCTCACTGAGGAAATGATGAGCGAAACGCTACACGTGCTCGCTGTCGACGATGAAGAAGGGATGCGCCTCGGCGTGCAGAGAGTGCTGCGAAACTACGCCGTACCCCTGCCGGAGTTCGAGCTGCAGGTCGCCTTCGACGTCGAGCTCGCCGCCTCGGGTGAGGAAGCCATCGAGCGCCTCGGCGCCAAGACCTACGACCTGGTCCTGCTCGACCACAAGATGCCAGGCCTCAGCGGACTCGATGTCTTGGCCTGGTTACATGAGCGGGAACAACGCGAAAAGGACCCCCTGCCCTCGCCGTTGACCATCATGGTCACCGCCTACGCCTCCCTCGAGACCGCCGTCGAGGCCATCAAACGCGGCGCCTTCGACTTCATCGCCAAGCCCTTCACTCCCGCCGAAATGCGCTCCACCGTGAGCAAAGCCGCCACTCACCTGATGGCGCAGCGCCAAGCACGCAAGCTCGCCGAGGAGAAGCGCCGCCTGCGCTTCGAATTCATCTCGGTGCTCGCGCACGAGCTCAAAGCACCGCTCAACTCCATCGACGGTTACCTCCAGATCGTCAAAGGCAAGACCGCCGGGGACGACCCCGAGGCCTACGAACGCATCATCGATCGCTGCATCGTCCGCCTCGATGGCATGCGCAAGCTCATCTACGACCTGCTCGACCTCACCCGCATCGAGAGCGGCTCCAAACGACGAGACCTGGTCTCTCTCGACCTCGTCGCCCTCACCCGAAACAGCATCGAAACCGTGCTCCCAGACGCACAGAGCAGAGGGATCGAAATCGAGCTCAGCGGGCCAGAGACTCTGGAATACACTGCAGATCAGAGCGAAATCGAGATCCTGCTCAACAACCTCATCAGCAACGCCGTCAAGTACAACCGCGACGACGGCCACGTCTGGGTGCGCTGGGCCCAGAGCCCGCAGGGCTACCGCATCGAGGTCCAAGACACCGGCATCGGCATGAGCGAAGCCGAGAGCGCACGCCTCTTCAAAGAATTCGTGCGCATCAAAAACCGCAAGACCACTGGCATCCTGGGAAGCGGCCTCGGGCTCTCCACCGTCAAGAAGCTCGTCGAGCTCTACGGCGGTCAGGTTGGACTGGAGAGCACCCCAGACGTCGGCAGCACCTTTTTCATCGACCTGCCCCTCGGCAGTGCTGCCGACCAAGACAGCGCCAACTGAGCGGGAAACTCCTCAGTCGCCGTCCTCCAGCCTCAAATGCGATTGCATTCGTCGCCAAGGCGTATTATGCCCTTGCCTGCTGCTCGGCCCCTCAGCGACCGCAGCTCCGCAGCAGTCGCGTGGGGGGCATCTGCTCCACGATTATCGTGCTCACGCCCCCTGACGGATGAGAGGAAGGCATGTCGAAAATCACCGTGAAGACCCCCCTCGTCGAGATGAATGGCGACGAGATGACCCGCATCATCTGGGACTTGATCAAAGAGAAGATCGTCAAAAGGTACCTCGAAATCGACCTTCGAGAATACGATCTCCACGTCCAGAATCGCGACCGCACCGACGACCAGGTCACTATCGACGCTGCGCACGCCATCCGAGAGTTCAAGGTCGGCGTCAAGTGCGCCACCATCACCCCAGATGCGGACAGAGTCGAAGAATACAAACTCAAGAAGGCCTGGCGCTCCCCCAACGGCACCATCCGCAACATCCTCAACGGCACCATCTTCCGCAAGCCCATCACCGTCAACAACATCCACCCTTACGTGCGTTCGTGGAAGAAGCCTATCGTCATTGGTCGTCACGCCTACGGTGATCTCTACCGCAGCGTCGAACTGCGCATCGACGGCCCGGCCAGCACCTCCGTCGTCAGCACCCACGACGGCAAGAGCCAGAGCGTACCGGCCTTCGACTTCGCGGGGCCGGGCATCTTCATGGGCATCCACAACACCGACGAATCGATCCGCTCCTTCGCCCAGTCCAGCATCGCCTACGCTGCCTCAGAGAAGATGGACCTGTGGTTCTCGGTCAAGGACACCATCAGCAAGACCTACCACGCCCGCTTCAAGGACATCTTCCAGGAAGAGGTGGACGCCGCGGCAGATACCTTCGCCGCCGCTGGCATCTCCTACCGCTATCTGCTCATCGACGACGCGGTCGCGCAGGCCATCAAGCACCCCGGCGGCTTCGTCTGGGCGCTCTCCAACTACGACGGCGACGTGATGAGCGACCTCATCGCCGCCGGCTTCGGCTCGCTCGGCATGATGACCAGCGTCTTGGTGTCACCCTCGGGCGCCTTTGAATACGAAGCCGCGCACGGCACCGTCAAGCGCCACTACTACCAACACCTCGAAGGCAAGGCCACCAGCACCAACTCGGTCGCCTCCATGTTCGCGTGGACCGGCGCCCTGCGCAAACGCGGCGAGCTCGACGCGACGCCAGAGCTGGTCAAGTTCGCCGAGACCTGGGAACGCGCCGTGCTCTCGCTCATCGAAGAAGGCGTCGTCACCAAGGACCTCACCGCCCTCATCGACCCGCCCAGCGCGAACTTCGAGAGCACCCAGAGCTTCATCGACAAGGTGAGCGACAGACTGGAGACACTGCTGAGCGCATCGTCCTAGGCGAGCGGAAATGCACTTGAAAGTGAGCGAAGGGCACGCACCCTCTCGACATTCCGAAGGAATTGCCGCTGTCGAGAGGTCGGTGCCCAAGAGCGAACGAATGCAACTGTGGGGCGCTGCCCCACCCACGGAAACCGTTTCCATTCCAAGCCTGACTGTTGCAAGGGCGCTCCATTCACTGCGACTTGAGCACGGAGTATCCGGTGACGACGAGGACACGACTCCAGGCGCTGGAAGGCGCAGATCAAAACATGGGGCCGGCTTCCAGCCGGCCGACCGAGGCCTTGGGAAGGACTGGTCGTGCGCACGGTGCGCGACACTGGGGTCAGGACTCGCACAAGGTGTATGCAGAATCCGGGGAGGGCGACCACAAGGGCCGCCCCTACAGGTCTTTCAATCCTTTACCTATGATGCGCATCACGTGGCCAAAGGGCGATGCCCTTTGGAATCCCTTTCATTTCCGTTTGTCGCTCGCGAGTCTATCGGCACGATGAGCGCTTCGTAGGGGCGCGATTCATCGCGCCCGCCAGTACGCCTCCTTTGGATTTCAGCTTTTTCCACGAGCCCGCTGCGTTGGGCTCAATCTCATCAATCACCGGGCCGCCGAGCGCGACGGTCCCCTTCGCTGAGGCTCGAGTACCATGGCCAGGAAAGGGCTGCGTGAAGTACACGCCAAGCAGCTCCTCGGGAGCATCTTGCCAGAATACGGCGACAAAGTCGCCCTCATCGGACCCGACGACGAGCTCTCCACCCTACCCCAACGCTACCCCTGGATGAGCGAAACCAAGCTCGCCGTCAAACCGGACCAGCTCTTCGGTAAACGCGGCAAGCACGGCCTGGTTGGCGTCAACCTGACGCTGGACGCCACCATCGCCTGGCTGCGCGAGCACCAGGGGCAGGAAGTGACGGTGGGAGGGGTCACCGACGTGCTCACCCATTTCATCGTCGAACCGAGCGTGATGCATGACCTCGAGTACTATGTTGCCATTCGCGCCGAGGCGGATGGAGACAGCATCTCGCTCTGCGGCGAGGGCGGTATCTGCATCGAGGAGAACTGGAAGCGGGTGGGGCATCTGTTGGTACCGATCGGAGAGAAGCTGGACCCGCGCAGCTTGCGCGCTCGTTGCCTCGAGCTCTTTGGAGGACGACACACCGAGCTGGTGGCCGACTTCGTGGAGAAGCTCTACGGCCTCTTCGTGCGAGGTCACTTCAGCTACTTCGAGATCAACCCCTTCACGGTGCATCGCAACCGCATCGTGCCGTTGGATGCGGTGGTCAAGGTCGATGACACCGCAGCCTTCGAAGCAGGCGAGCTCTGGGGCGGCTTCGAGTTGCCGCTGGCCTTTGGACAGCGTCGGAGCCCAGAGGAGGCCTTCGTCGAGAGCCTGGATGCAAAGACTGGCGCCTCGCTCAAGCTCACCGTCCTCAACCCCAAGGGGCGCATCTGGACCATGGTGGCTGGCGGCGGTGCGTCGGTCATCTACGCCGACACCATCGCCGACCTGGGCTGGGGCCATGAGCTCGCCAACTATGGCGAGTATTCAGGCGACCCCAACGCAGAATTGACCTACCAATACGCACGCACGCTGCTCTCGCTGATGACCCGCGAGCCCGCAGACAACGGCAAGCCCAAGTACCTCTTCATCGGTGGCGGTATCGCCAACTTCACCGACGTGGCGAAGACCTTCACCGGCATTATTCGAGCCATCGAAGAATACGCCGGCGCGCTCCACCGAGTGCGGGCTCAGCTCTGGGTGCGGCGCGGTGGGCCCAACTATCAACAGGGTCTGGAAAACATGCGCGCGCTAGGCGCGCGGCTCGACTTGCCCATCGCCGTGCACGGACCAGACACCCACATGACCAAGATCGTGTCCATGGCACTCGGGGGGGAAGCACAATGAGCACACACAAAGCGCCCCACACACTCTTCGACCGCAGCACTCAGGCCATCATCTACGGGCTCCAGAGCAACGCCATCCAGCGCATGCTCGACTTCGACGACGCTTGTCGCCGCGAGACGCCGAGCGTGGCCGCCATCGTCAACGAGAACAAGGCGGGCTGGCACAAGGTCTTCTGGCGCGAGAAAGAGCTGCTCTTGCCCATGTACCGCGGCATCGAGCGCGCCTGCGAGCATCACCCCAACGCCGACGTGCTCATCAACTTCGCCTCCTTCCG
>JAVFAO010000206.1:0-12107 GCA_034002465.1 Myxococcota bacterium | reverse complement strand
TGTGACCACGTCATTGGAAACGGCGTCAGAGAGACCGAAGTCTGCGACCTTGACCTCGCCGTAGCGGCCGACGAGCACATTGGGTGGAGAGATGTCGTTGTGGATGAGCCCGAGCTGTTGGCCGTCGTCGTCGGTCATCCCGTGGGCGTAGGCCAGCCCCAGGCATACCTGTGAGACGATGTAGAGGGCGACGTCGACGGGGAGGTATTGTCGGCGCTCTACGAGCTTGTCGTAGATGCGCTTGAGGTCCATGCCCTCGACGTACTCCATGACGATGAAGAAGGTGTTCGCCGACTGCCCGACGTCGTAGACGCGGACGATGTTGTCGTGCTCGAGCTGGAAGGCGAGCCGCGCCTCATCGACGAACATGTTGGAGAAGAGCTCGTTTTGCTTCTGGGCCAGGTCTGGGAGGATGCGCTTGATGGCGACTTTGCGCCGCAAGCCGCCGACCGAGTTCATCCAGCCGAGGAAGACCTCGGCCATGCCACCTTTTCCCAGCGTGGTGACCAGTTCGTAGCGCTGTTGCGGAGAATCTTGCCCCATAGTCCTATCTCCAGCTCAAGCGAGCAACACACCGTGACGCAGTGTAGTCGCTTTGCGGGGCCCTGGCTATTATGAATCACCCTGCAACGGATGACGGCGTTGGCTAGGGATGACGGTGACAGAGCTGTGGCCGTTGCGCATGGGCGGAGGGCGGCTCAGTTGCCGAGCACTCGGAGGCTGAGCTTGAGCTTGGGTTCACAGGGTAGCGCCCTGATTTGGTTCATGAATTCGTCGCTGACGTTGACCCGGTGTTGCTCGGCCAGGGGGAGCGTGACGCTTCCCATTCCGGCGACGTTGACGCGGACATAGGCGAGGCAGTCGCCAGGGTGCAGGGACATGACGGTGGCGAGGGCGGAGACCTGGGAGATGGGGGTTTGGGACTCATCGAGCTCGATGAGCACATGGCCGACCTTTGACTCTCGCTCGCTGCTCAGGCGCGAGAACTCTTCGGCGCGGATGCGGTGGATCAGCGTCTCGTCGCCTTCGATGCTGATGCGTCCACGCAGCAGCAGTGGCTCATCGCTGCGGATCAGGTCTTCGTATTCTGCAAAGCAACGAGGGAAGCAGACCACCTCCACCTGCCCGAGCTTGTCTTCGAAGACCAGGTTGGCCATGCGGCCCTCTCCGCGTTTCACTGGGCGTTCGCGCAGCGAGGCGATGACCCCGACGAGGCAGATGTCGGCGTTGTTGGGGAGCTCGATGAGGCGCTGGGTGTCGTTGCTGGCGTAGAGCGAGAGCTCGTCGGCGTAGCGGTCCAGGGGGTGACCGGTGACGTAGAAGCCGATGACCTCCTTTTCCAAGGCGAGGACCGTCTTGTCGGGCCAGGGCTCGGCTGGGGGATAGCTCAGCTCGGTGTGTTCTGGTTCCGCATCGTCGTCGAACATCGAGAAGAGTGATTTCTGGCCTGCGTCGCGCTCACTCTGGGTTCGTTGTCCCCGTTCGATGGCCATGCCGATGGAGGCGAACATGCGTGCGCGGGCCTCCCCGATTTCGCGCATCGAGCCGAGCTTTGGCCAGACGGTGTCGAAGGCACCGCATTTGACGAGGGCTTCGAGCACACGGCGGTTGACTCGTTTGAGGTCGACCCGGTCACAGAAGTCGAAGACGCTGGTGAAGCGGCCCTCGGTGCGCGCCTCGAGGATGGCGGCGATCGCGGCTTCGCCCACACCGCGCACGGCGCCGAGGCCGAAGCGGACGGCGCCATCACTGACGGAGAAGTCCATGCCCGAGACGTTGACGTCGGGAGGCAGGACGCGGATGCCGTGGTTGCGGGTGTCGTGGATGGTGCGCACGACCTTGTCGGTGCTGTCGCGGTCGCAGCTCAGGGAGGCTGCGGCGAACTCGACGGGGTAGTGGGCCTTGAGCCAACCTGTTTGGTAGGTGATGAGGGCGTAGGCGGCGCTGTGGCTCTTGTTGAAGCCGTAGCCGGCGAATTTCTCGATCTTGTCGAAGATATCGCCAGCTTGTTGGGCGTCGACCCCGAGCCCCACGGCGCCGTCGACGAAGATCTTGCGTTGTTTGGCCATCTCCTCGGGCTTTTTCTTGCCCATGGCGCGGCGCATCAGGTCGGCGCCGCCGAGCGAGTAGCCGGCGAGCGTCTGAGCGCACTGCATGACCTGTTCTTGGTATACGATGACCCCGTAGGTTTCCTTGAGGATGGTTTCGAGCCAGGGGTGTGGGTATTCGACGCTGCGGGTGCCGTGCTTGCATTCGATGAACTGGTCGACCATGCCGGAGCCGAGCGGGCCGGGGCGATAGAGGGCGACCGCTGCGACGATGTCCTCGAAGCAGTCTGGGCGCAGCTTCATGAGCAGATCACGAAAGCCCCTGGATTCGAGCTGGAATACGCCGGTGGTGCGGCCCTCGCCGATGATCTGGAAGACGGCGGCGTCGTCCATGGGGATGGCGCCCAGATCGAGCTTGCCTTCTGAGCGTGCGGCGCGTCCTTCATCGATGAGGCGCAGCGCTTCGGCGATGACGGTCAGGGTTTTGAGTCCGAGGAAGTCGAATTTGACCAGGCCAGCTTGTTCGACCTCGTATTTGGCGTACTGGGTGACGATTTCGCCGTTGGCGCCGCGGCAGATGGGGACGTAGTGCCAGAGCTCTTTTTCCGAGATGACCACGCCGGCGGCGTGCATCCCTGCTTGTCGGTTGAGTCCTTCGAGTTGTTGCGCGATTTCATAGAGTTTCGCGACCTTGGCGTCGCTCTTGACGAGCTCGCGCAGCTTGGGTTCTTGTTGCAGCGCCTGCTCGAGGGTGATGCCCACGGTTTCTGGGACGAGCTTGGCGATACGGTCGGTCTCGGCGTAGCTCAAGGCCAGCGCTCTTCCGACGTCTCGAATACAGGCCTTGGCCTTGAGCGAGCCGAACGTGACGATCTGGCCGACGTTGTATTGGCCATATTTCTGCGTCACGTACTCGATGACCTCTGTGCGGCGGTTCATACAGAAGTCGATGTCGAAGTCGGGCAAGCTGACGCGTTCGGGGTTGAGGAAGCGTTCGAAGAGCAGGGCGTAGCGCATCGGGTCGATGTCGGTGATGCGCAGGGCGTAGGCGACGAGGCTACCGGCGCCGCTGCCGCGACCGGGACCGACGGGGATGCCGTGTTCTTTCGACCAGTTGATGAAGTCCCAGACGATGAGGAAGTAGCCTGGGAAGCCCATCTGTCGGATGACGCGGATTTCGAGCTCGAGGCGCTCTTTGTAGACGGCTTCATCGCAGGCGTGACCGAGCGCACGCCAGTGCGCGAAGCGTCGTTCTAGACCGGCGCGGGCGCGGTCTTCGAAGTAGAGGTCGACAGCGACAGCGGGGTCGCTCAGCCCGTGCTCTTGCATGAAGGCGTCGGGCACTTTGTACTGCGGCAGCATCTCTTTGCCGAGCTGCATGGCGAAGTCGATGGACTCGGCGATGACCAGCGTGTTGCGGCAGGCCTCGGGGAGCTCGGCGAACTGAGCCCACATCTCTTCGGGGGACTTGAGGTAGAACGAGTCGACCCCGTGTCCCATGAGCTGTTCGAGATCCACGGCTTTCTGAAGCTGGATGCACATCAGGATGCCGTGGGCCAGGGCGTCTTCGCGCTTCAGGTAGTGGCAGTCGTTGGTGGCGACGACCGGGATGGAGAGCTCTTTGGAGAGCTGTACCAGACCGCGGTTGACCACCTTTTGTTCGGGGAAGGCGTTGTCCATCAGCTCGAGGTAGAACTGTCCTGGCTCGAAGACGTCTCGGTACCAGGCGGCCAAGCGTCGTGCTTCTTGCTCTTCGCCGCGCAGCAGCGCTTGTGGGAGCTGCCCGCCCAGGTCACCTGAGAGTCCGATGACGCCGGCGGAGTGCGCGGCGAGCATTTCGTGGTCCATGTAGCCCGTGGTAGTGAGGGCGTCGTAGCCCTCGAGGTGGGCGTGGGAGCTGAGGTAGAGCAGGTTGGCGTAGCCCTCGGCGTTGCGGGCGAGCAGTCCGAGGTGGAAGCTTTTGCCGCGCTTTTCTGAGAGTTGGGGGACGATCCGTGCTTCGGTGCCGATGATGGGTTTGACCCCGGCTTTCTTGCACGTCTGATAGAAGTCGACGGCACCGAACATGTTGCCGTGGTCGGTGATGGCCACCGCGGGCATGCCGAGGGCCTTGACCTGTTGGGTCAAGGGGCCAAGCCGGATCGCGCCATCCAAGAGGCTGTAGAGGGTGTGGACGTGCAAGTGCACGAATGAGTCACTCACCTTGGTCTCCATCAAAAGCGCCCGGCTGCTCCAGGCCTCGGACCCGCTAGCTTACCCGCAGGCTCGTGCAGTGTCACCTTGCCTACGTCGATGGGTGTGGGTTTGCCGGGATGGCTTGCGCGCTTCGCGCGGCTCGCCGGGGGTGGCTTGCGCGCTTCGCGCGGCTCGCCAGGATGGCTTGCGCGCTTCGCGCGGCTCGCCGGGGATGGCTTGCGCGCTTCGCGCGGCTCGCCGGGATGGCTTGCGCGCTTCGCGCGGCTCGCCAGGATGGCTTGCGCGCTTCGCGCGGCTCGCCGGGGATGGCTTGCGCACTTCGCGCGGCTCGCCGGGATGGCTTGCGCGCTTCGCGCGGCTCGCCGGGATGGCTTGCGCGCTTCGCGCGGCTCGCCGGGATGGCTTGCGCGCTTCGCGCGGCTCGCCGGGGTGGCTTGCGCGCTTCGCGCGGCTCGCCGGGGGTGGCTTGCGCGCTTCGCGCGGCTCGCCGGGGTGGCTTGCGCGCTTCGCGCGGCTCGCCGGGATGGCTTGCGCGCTTCGCGCGGCTCGCCGGGTGGCTTGCGCGCTTCGCGCGGCTCGCCGGGTGGCTTGCGCGCTTCGCGCGGCTCGCCGGGGTGGCTTGCGCGCTCCGCGCGGCTCGCTGTTCGTGGGGCTCCGCCCCACACCCCGCCAAAGGGCCTCGCCCTTTGGAATCCCTTTTATGGGCTGATGGTCATGCTGACGTCTAGTCGCTGTGCAGGTGGCGCAGGGCCCGGTAGAAGGCCTGGGCCGACAGCGGACCGCGTTCGCAGGTGCTCCCTTTGGGCATCAATGCCGCGATGCTTCGGCGTAGCTGCTCGTCTTCATCCAGAAACCCAAGCACCAGCACCTCCCGCCCATCGACGACAACCATCAACTCCTCGAGAGAACTCGGAGTACCCGGCCAATGACCAAGTTTGGCCAGCAGCAATGTCGGACGACCGCTGGGTGTACGCTCCTCAACGCTGACCTCTGGGAGCCCCTCGAAAGCAGGGAAATCAGCGCGACTGCTCAGCTTGTATCGTTCAATCAGAGGCCGCATCACGAGGCCCTTGGGCAGCCGCTCGCCAAGGTGCCTCCGCAGCAGTCGGCCTGCCGCGCTCTCATACAGGTGGTAGCCTGCGACCTTCAGCAGCGAAACCCGATTGAGCCTGGAAAAGCGCGACCGATGCGCGCCCAACTCACGCTCGAATTCCTCTGCTATCTCCGCAGCGAGGTCTGCAGCAACTGGCAGGCGCGGCCCGAGCAGCTTGTACTGGCGGCCGTAGCAGCGCGCCCGTGCGATGAAATGGCCTTCTCCCGGATGCCGAAAAGTGACTTGCCGCAAGCTCAGCTCTCGTTCGCTCAGCGGACTGCGCAGCAAGACGCGACCGGTCCAGCTCTTCTCGACAAGCTCGAAGAGATCGAGATGCGAGGCGTGCAGGTGTTCCAAGCCTTTGTAGACCTTGCGATCAATGGGGATGTCATCAATCAGGGGCCGGTCTTGGTCACCTCGAAAGAAGACGAGGTCATGGGCGAGCGTGTCTTCGAAGAAGAGCCTGTCTCGAGCGTTGGCGTTGTTGAGCTCGCCTTGTTGAAAGCAGTAGTCGCGAAGCCGCGCGATCACCTCGGCGAGCGCAGGATCCACGAAGATCGAGGTGAGCGTGCCAAGGTTTTTCTGGTAGGCGAGACGACCCAGACCAGAGCGGCCGGGCTGCAAGCTGAGCTCCTCATCCATGGGCCATCGCTTGAAGCGACGTGAGGGCCAGCCCTCTTCTTCCATAGGCCGGGTCTGCACCTGCTCCGAGCCTTTTCGAGGCGCTCTCTTTTCCGACCGGCTCTGCTTCGGCGCTCGGCTCATGCTCTGGCTCGCTGCCTCACTTGGCGGTCTGGGCTCTATCGATGGCTTTGAGCAAGATGTCGATGTCTTCGATGTAGTAAATGGTCCAGACGAGCCAATTGCGCTCCATTTCGAAGACGATCTCGTAGTACTTGGATTGGATGGCTTTGCGGGAGCCTTTCGGGCTAGGTTGTGGAACCTCCACCTCGACGAAGGCGTAGGTCAGCCCCGTCTCCTCGTCGACCTCGACCTCCACGGTCTTCCAATATCCCGTTTTCCCTTTGTACAGCGGTGAGTTGAAGGCCGCTGCCAAGACCCGCAAGTCGTCCATCATGGCGGGGTCGTCGAGGAGTCGTTCGACGGCTCCGTAATCTTTGGAGACGAGTGCTTCGAAGAGGCGGGCGAGGCAGTCTTCGGGGGGCTCGAAGATGAGCTTGCAACCGGGCAGCAAGAGTGCAATTGCGAGCACACCGACCAGACGTGTCGTGGCTTTCATCAATGCTCCTCGTGTCTTGGCTCTGGGGCTCAGGAGAGCCGATAGAGCCGGAATGGGAAAACGAGATCGGGCGCTTCGAATCCCAGGAGCTCGTCGAGCAGGAAGGCGACGAGGTCATAGTGTCCAGGGGGGATTTGGTTGAAGTCGACTCGTTGGAGTTTGGTGATGAGGGCGTTCCAGGCGGCGATGAGCTGCTCATCCCCAAAGTCGAGGCATGCGTCGACCGCGTCGACGAAGCGCTGGTCGTAGACCTCGTCGAGGGTCTCTTGCAGGCCCTTTTCGTCGAGAACGCTGCGTCGGTGGAGCAAGGGGAGGGCGCGTTTGGCCTCGACACCAAGCTTGCTGCGGCTGAACTGAAGGAAGCTGTAAATAAACTCTTCGTATCCGGTATCTCCGCTTGCAAGCAGGAGAAAATAGCACATCTTGAGGAGGTGTTGGATGTGCTGTCGCGCGGTCTCGGTGTTGATCAGCTGTCGGCTGAGGTCGAGCAATCCAGACTGAGGGAACTGAGGAGGAGTGCGCCAGCGCAGGGGCGGAACATAGTGCAGCACCCGCTCGCGGTGCTCTTCGTCGAAGCTGGCGAGGGTCTTGTCCCAGATGCTGCGTTGGGCCGGGTTTCGGCAGAGCAGGCAGAAGTGGGTATAGTGCTCTTCGCTCAGGTGACGAAGAGCTTGGCGAACGCCGCCTTCGGCCTGGATGTCGAGCTTGGCGAGCTGCTGCGCGATGCGTTCGCGCTCAGTGTTGCCGAGCTCGTGTCTTCGACGCACCCCGAGCCGCATGATCATGTCTTCGTAGAAGAGATTGCGCTCGTTGTTGAGCCGAGTCTCGGTGTCGGTCTCGAAGATCTGCAGCAGGATTCGAGCCTGGGTGAAGGCACCCTGGCTGAACTTGCGCTCGATCAAGGCGAGGACCTCGTTGGCGCGGGCGCGCACGGCCTCACTGCCGACGAAGTATTCGATGAGCAGCGCCTTGAGCAGATCGATTTCGCCGCTCTCGAGCTGCTCGCCGATGGGGAGCTTGTCGTTCTCGACGAGGACGAAGAAAAACGCGCGGGATGCCTGGGTGCTAACCGACTCGCCTTTGGGCAGCGATTCCTGCATGACTGCCATGGCGAGAGCGTCGACCAAGTCGCCGTTGGCCGCGCTCAGGCGCGCAGCGAAGCTCTGTCGTGCTCGCTCGAGGAGGTGTTCGAATGGCGTCGCGGCGGCATCACCATGGTCGTCCGCGGAGCCCATCAGCATGTTGACGATTTTGCGAAGCATCAGGCCAGGCTGCTGAAACGAGTGAGCGACGAGGGTGATGAGCTGCCGATGTCGAACGGGCGATAGCGCTCGCCGAAGTGCCGAGCTCTACCATCGACCTCGTCCAGCAAAGCGCAGGCGGGAACCGTTGCGGTGCAGTCCGAAACGGACCAACGGAGCATAGCACCGCCGTGTCGCTGACACAAGTCACACAAGTCGAAGCCAGGAGGCGAAGACTCGCTGCGAAGGCATGCAGGAATCGCAATCCAAAGTGAGTCATCGAGCGGGGTTGGTGGCCGAGAGCGAAGGAATGCAAAAGATTGGTTCAGGTCGCTTGCACAGATCGCCTGATTCGTGCCAAGATCCATCAATAGGACGGCGCGAGGACGGCGCGCAGAGGAGAGTCCGCCATGAGTACCAAGAAGAAAAGTTCGCAGAAGGACGTCGGTTCCTCTGAGTCCAACGCTCAGAGCCAACGTCGTCCGCGTATTCTTATTGCCGATGACGACCCGGATCTTCGTCGTCTTCTCAGGACCCACCTCGAGACCATGGATTGTGAGCTCATCGAGGCCAACGATGGCGAGAAGGCGCTCGAAACGATCATCATCGAGCGGCCGGATTTGGTGGTCTTGGATGTGATGATGCCGGAGCTCAATGGCTGGGAGGTGTGTCGCTACATCAAGTCCAAGCCTGAGTACGCAAGCATCGGTGTGGTCATGTTGACGGCCATTGGCTCCACCATCAATGAGCTGACCAGCCCGCTCTATGGTGCCGACGAGTACATCGACAAGCCTTTCAACATCGACGAGCTCGAGTTCAAGATCCGTCGAGTGCTCTCGCGCATGCGCTCGCAGCGCAGTTAGCGTCATCCCCGCATTCGCTCGCTCTCGCGAGACCCTCGCAGCGCTGCTCGTGCGCATCGGATGCGCACGCGACAGACGCTGACTCGTGCCTCGCTTCACTCGCTTTCAGATTTCGCTCGCTCTCGCGAGACCCTCGCAGCGCTGCTCGTGCGCATCGGATGCGCACGCGACAGACGCTGACTCGTGCCTCGCTTCACTCGCTTTCAGATTTCGCTCGCTCTCGCGAGACCCTCGCAGCGCTGCTCGTGCGCATCGGATGCGCACGCGACAGACGCTGACTCGTGCCTCGCTTCACTCGCTTTTGATTGCCTGCCACGTCGGGCGGCTCACTCGCTGGGGGCAAAGGTCTGCTTGCTACCGCTCATGGTGCCGCTGCCTTTGACGATACGTCCGAAGCTGCGACCACTCACCTCGATATCGCCCCACATACGGGTCTCCACCATCAGCCCGGACGTGGGCTCGAAGAGACCATCTCCCTCGATTTTGATGCTGGTGTCGACGCCCTCTTTGCTTTTCTTCATCGTGCCTTCGATACCGATGACGCCGAGCTTGACGCCTTCTTTCTCGGTGACACCTCGATAGTGCATCTTCAGCTCGCCTTCGGGGGCGTCCTCGTCTTCGAGGAAGGCCTGGCGGTCCTCTTCGGTGAGCTCAATCGGCTCGCCGGGCTGTAGGGTTTTCCCGGAGAGGCGGCGTTCGATGGGGTTGGAGCGGCCCATCGACCGCACCTCACTGCGCACGTAATCGGCCTCGAAAGTGGGCACTGACGTGCCGTCGCTGCGCGCGATCTTGGCGATCTTGTCATCTGCGTACGAGACCACGTAGGTGCGGCCCTGAGCGGCTCTGGTGTTGTCGTTTTCGACGTAGGCTCCGAACTCGATCTCGAGCTCTTTGATGGTTTCGTTTTCGACGGAGAGGATGCGAATCTCGTATTCTTTCTTGCCCTTCTTCGTTTCCGACTGCTTCTTGCTGCCCTGCTTGGTGTCGACGGTGATGTCGAGCTCGATGAGGTTTTCGCTCGCGACCTGCAGCACATCGCCCTTCTGTGGTGCCCGCCATTGCAGCGAGATGCTCTCGGCTTGCACCTCGATGTGTTCGAGGGGGCGTTCAGCGCTGCCTGTCGCGCTTTCTTCCTTGGACTTGGAGCAGCCGACGAGGAGGAACAATGAGAGGACGAGGGTGAGGCGGTGCATCGCGTTCTCCAGCACAGCGCTCACAGCCAGCGCGAGCGCAGGGCTGTCATTGTTGAGGAGCGCGCTGTCTTGTCAAGGCCTCAAGGGGAGCGGCGCTTCTTCCATTTGCCCTTGTTCTTGCCCATGCCTCCCTCCCTATTCTTGGCCTTGCCCATGCCTCCCTTGCCCAACGCACCTTGCTGTCGTGCTTGGTGGATTCGTTTTTCGACGCGACGTTCGAAGTCGGGCAGCAGCAGGGCGAGTCGGGCCCTGCTCTTGAGGTCGAGGAAGGGGAGTTTCACTTCGAAAGCGAAGTAGCGAAGCTCATCCCAGGCGCGGGTGGCTTGGGCGAGCTGCTGGATGCGCGCTTCGATCTCGGC
The DNA here is from genome assembly GCA_034002465.1 of Myxococcota bacterium. GTDB lineage: Bacteria > Myxococcota_A > Bradymonadia > UBA4248 > JAVFAO01 > JAVFAO01. Next base: position 1,874 of record JAVFAO010000206.1, on the reverse strand, counting down.
GTCGTCGAGCCCATCGAGCTCGGCGAGGGCGTCCTTGGCGGCACGCAGCTCGAGCTGAGCTGCGAGGCGCTGCTCGTCTCGGGCGACGAGGATGGGTTCGAGTTGTCGGGCTGCCTCTGGGCTAAGGCCGACCTGTTCGACGAGGAAGAGGCTGCGTGCTTCTGAGATACGCTCGAGGACCTTCTGCTTGAGCTGTCCGACGGTTTCGGTGTCGTCGCCCGGAGGGCGCGCTGGAGCGGCGTCGCTCCAGAGGAAGAAGAGGGTACTGAGCAGCCCGATGGCTGCGCCGATGGCGATGCCGAGGCCGATGGCTGCTTTGGGTTGGGGGGAGGGGGAGGTCATGGTGCAAACTCCTCGCTGAGTTGGGTTTGCAGGAGCGCGAGCTGTTCTTCGTCGAGCTCATCGAGCAGCGCCAGGCTGCTGTCGAGCTCGGAAGTATTGGCATCGAAGCTGACGAGGCTTTGGAGTTCGACGACGAGCAGGTCGAGTTCTTGTAGATTGGACGCTTGGCCTGTTCTCCCTTCTTGTAGATTGGGCGCTTGACCTGTTCTCCCTTCCTGTAGATTGGGCGCTTGGCCTGTTCTCCCAAGCTCTAGGAGCTGAGCCTGTTCTTGAATCGTTGTGGGGGTTTGGCTTCGTGCAAAGTGCGCGACAAGGCCTGCCACCAGCCAGACCACGGCGGCGGTGACCAGGGCTGCTGCCCAGGTTCGGGGCTGCAGCAATGCTCTGCCCACGCGGAATGAAGCCTGACCTGTTTGTGCCTTGCGCGTTGCTGCTGTATGCGGGGACCATGCGCGCTGCACCGATTTTGGAGCGGGGCTTTGCGCGCTCGGCTGGGCGGAGCGGATAGCGTTCATGAGCTCGGCGCTGAGCGCGGTGAAGCGCTCTGGCTTTGGCTCTGGCGTTCGGGTCCTGTCGAAGACGGCGCGGCTCAGGGTGTAGGCATCGACCAGCTCCCGACAATCAGGGCATTGTTGCAGGTGTGCTTGGTGGTCGCGGCGAGCCTGTTCTGGATCGAGCTCGGCGAGCGCTTGGAGGGCAAGACATTGGGGTGATGGGTCGTGTTTCATGCGCTCACTCCCCTGTCCCTGAGTTCATCGCGTAAGCGGCGAACGGCATTGTGGAAGTGTACTCTGGCGGCGTTCTCGGTGCTGCCCACGCTCTCGGCGATCTCTGCGTATCCCAGCTCCGTTTCGAGGCGAAGCACGACGACGGCGCGTTGACTTGGGCTGAGCACGTCGAGGGCGGCGTAGAGCGCCTCACGTTCTTGCGCTTGGCTGAGCGTTTGCTCTGCGTTGGGGCTTGGCGAGGCGTGCCGTTCGGCGTCGAGCTCGCCTTGGGCGTGTCTGCTGGCTTGGCGCAAGCTCGAGAGGGCGAGGTTGGTGGCGATGCGGAAGAGCCAAGGGCGGAAGGCCTCGACGCGTTGAAGTTTGGGGAGCTCCTCGAAGGCCCGCAAAAGGCTTTGTTGGACCAGATCCATGGCATCTTCGGCGTTGTGGAGATAGCGCATGAGCACGCGAAAGAGGGGTCGTTGCAGGAGCTCGACCACCCGTCCGTAGGCCTGGATGTGGCCATCTCGCACCTGCCGAAGGGCTGCCAGCAATGCTTCGTCATCTGTGCTCTTTGCCTGCATGGGTCAGCCGTTTGCGGGGAGCGACGAGGGGTGCTTGGGCTCGCCGGTTGCACGACGTCGAGAGCCGAGAGCCGACTTGAAACACAGCCCGGAGCAACTTGCAAGTCTGCGCTGTCTCTGATGGAAACGGTACGAGGACAGTGGAACGACAGCAATCCCGCCAGCGACGTGGAAGGTGGCTGCCTGGTGGAGCGCTGCTGTGGAGGCTGTTGGCTCGGCATCATGGTCTTGGCGTCCAGCT